>DATGIG010000615.1:0-8107 GCA_035295825.1 Chthonomonadaceae bacterium
CCATCGCCCCGTAGCGGCTGACCCGGCCATAGGTGGGGCGCAGACCGGTGAGGCGGCACTGGAGGCTGGGCGAGGTGATGCTGCCCTGGGTCTCGGTCCCGATACCGAAGGCGACCAGTCCGGCGGCGGTGGCGCAGGCCGACCCCGCGCTCGATCCGCTCGATCCCTCCTTCGGGTTCCAGGGGTTCTTGGTGGTTCCCTTGTTCCAGACGTCGCCCATCGCCAGCGAACCCAGGCTCAACTTGGCGCAGAGGATGGCCCCGGCCTCCTGCAGCCGCTCCACCACCGCCGCATCGTGGTCGAACATCTGTCCCTGATAGGGGTCCGCGCCCCACTGCGTGGGGATGCCCTTGGTGGCGAACAGGTCTTTGGCGCCGTAGGGAATGCCGTGGAGTGGGCCGCGTATCTTGCCCGCGTTCAGTTCGGCCTCGGCTCGCGCCGCCTGCTCCAGCGCCAGATCCTCCGTGAGGGTCACCAGGCAGAGCAGCTTGTCGCCATACCGTTTCAGGCGCTCCAGGTAGAGCTTCGTCAGGCGCGTCGGGGTGATCTGCTTGGAGCGGAGCAGCGCCCCCAGCTCCCGCACATTCAGGAAGGCGATGGCCTCGTCATCCAGCTTGGCCGCGCTGATCCTGCCGACGGGCGTCGCCTTCGCCTGCACCCTGGAGCCGGGCTGCGACCCGCCGCCGATGGGCGTAAAGAGCGTACGCGGGTCAGGCAGGCCGTCGGGGACCTGCTTGCGGAGGGTATTGTAGGCCTGACGCCGCCCATTCACGGCGCGCAGCGCCTGAGTGCGCTCCTCCTCGCTGAACTCGATGCCTGCCACGCGCTCATACGCCTTGAGATCCTCCGCCGTCAGCTCCGCGCCGGTCGTCGGCTGCGTCTGCTGTGCCTCCCCCTCCTGGGGCAGCGTCCCGGCAGCGACCGCCGCCACTGCCGCTTTCAACGCCTCTTTTCGTGTCAATGCCATCGTCTCTCCTCATTTATTAGTGCTGGTCATCGCCTCCCACAACGCGGCGGAAGGCAGGGATTCGGGTCGCGTCGCTGTAATTGTGAAATTCTGCTCAATCTCCCCATGCGGCACGGCTCGCTCCGCTGCAGGGAGACAGCAACCCTATTCGACAGAGGAGCGGGATTTTCATGCACTATTGAGCATGCGGCATTGTGGTTTCCTCAAGGCGGTTAATGCTCTCTTCGCACCGGATCTCCATAGACCGTTCCGCGCCCGTGCGTGCCCACATAGACCCGCCCAAAGATGCGCGGATCTCCCGTGATCTGGAGCAGCAGGCCCCACTGATGCTGGTCGTCGTTGATCCGCACCCAGCTTCGCCCCGTGTCGTCGGAGCGGAAGATGCCCCGAACGCCCTGTACGACGCCAATGAGATAGAGAGCGGGGTAGTCTGCGCCCGGAGCGGCCTTGCCGAAGCCGAAGGCATGGATCTCCTGCACGCCCTCCAGCTTGACAAAGTTGCTGCCGAGAGCGGTCGCATGATACAATCCCTCGAAGGCGGCGACCCAGAGGTCGCCCTGCTTGCCGGGCGTGGCATAGATCTGATCCTGCCCGCCGCGCCCGTCGCCCCGATTCCCACCGGGCTGCGGCAATCCGCCGGGCAGATTCAGGTTCTGTTCGGCGAAGTTCGCCCCGCCGTCCATGCTGACGTAGAGTTTGCCCGCAAAGAGCGCCAACCCATAGAACTGCTGCGGGTTCACCCGGTCGGCGATGACGCGGATATTGTTGGGCAATCCCGCACAGGGGGTCCAGGTCGCGCCGCGATCCCGTGTATAGTAGGAGCCTGCCCTACCCAGCGACCAGATCCAGGTCGCGCCGTCCGCAGAGACTGCGATATGCCCCGAGTTGCTGTTGGGCTGCGGCGTGGAGGCCGTCGGCTGCCAGGTCTTGCCGCTGTCCAGGGAGTAGCCGATGTTGCCGCCGCCCCGGTTGCCGGAGGCCCGGCCCACCCGCACGATCACATTCGGGGCGCTCTCCCCACACGCTACGCCGGTGGTATTGCCGAAGTGCGGATTATCGAAGTTCCCCTCGGCGGCGGGCCTGTCCAGGTCCCAGTGAACAAAGCCGCCGTAGTCGCCGATGGCCGTAATGAGATGTGCCCCCTGCGGCGGGCTGAGCAGATCGAGGGCGACCGTCTCCTCGATCCCCCTGGTCATGACGCTCCATTTTGTCGGCTTGCCGACATCGGCGTCGGTCAGATTGAAAGTTTCGTAGCCGCCGTACCCGGTAGTGAACAGGGCGTGATTGGGGTCCGCCGGGTCGATCTCGATGTCGAACAGCCAGTGGATAGGAGTGCGAGCGACGTAGGGCGCGATGGCGAAATCGTAGACGCCGCTGCTGTCGCCATTATGGAAGATCGGCTTCCAGATCTTGCCGCCATCGGTGCTGCGGAAGATCTCCTCCCCACCGGGCCGATAGAACGAACTGGCGATCAGTGTCTGCGGATGTTGCGCTTCCACGGCGACGGCGGCATAACCGAACGCCCGCTGGTTATTCGGGTCCGGCTTATCAGGGGTGATGTCGGTCCATGCGCCCGAACCGGTATCCAGCTTCCAGACGCCGCCGTCCCGCATGCGGTTGGGGCCGGGGTCCGAACCATAAGAGAGGTAAAGCGTTCCGTTGGAGGCCAGGATCATATGGGTGGGGCGGTACTGCGTCGGCTGGTCTGCGACAGGCTGCCAGGTGACGCCCGCGTCGGCGCTCTTGAACAGGTTGTTCTGCCCCGAAACGGAGACGGCAGCATAGATCGTAGAACTGCCCTTACCGCGAGAGCCGCTCAGAGGATCGAAGACGACGGCAATAATCCCGACGCTTGGGTTGCGGCCTCCGAACCCGCCCGGTGCGGCGTTGGCCGGGGGTGGCTGGGTCGGATTGGGAAAGCTCTTCACTTCACTCCAGGTCGCGCCGTGGTCTGCGCTTCTCCAGAGACCGGCCTGGCGGGAGCCGAAATAGAGGATCGCGCCATTGTTGGGGTCCACCGCCATGCGCTCGCCGTTGCCCCGCCCGTTCTCATTGCCGCCCATCTTGAACGGCATATCTGTCCGCTGGAAGGTTTTGCCCCGGTCATGAGAGCGCAGGATAGCGGCATTCGGAGCGTTCGGGTTGGAGTAGGTCCCGCATGCCAGGTATACCCAATTAGGATCCGAGGGGTCTACTGCGATGCTCTCGACCCCCATGAGATTGACGTCCTTGTAGCCCACCCAATCCATGATCGGGACCCACACCTTCGCTTTGTCATCCCAGCGATACGCGCCTCCGATGTCGGTGCGGGCGTAGCGCAGCCCCTTCTGGGTGGGATGGAAGACGATGCCGTCCACAAACCCGCCGCCGACCATCTGCACGCTCTTCCAGGTATAGGGCGCAGAGTGCGGTTTCTGCGCCCTCGCTCCCACCGAAAAGGCGAGGGCCAGAACGCAGATAATGACAACAACTCGCAACCATTGCGGATTGGTAACGGAGATCATAGCCGAATTCTCCTTATAAATTATTTTCGTATAGACTTTCCGGTTCGTTCGGTTGTCTGGGAGTTCTTTGGTAGGATGCGGCCCTTTTCGTTCCCGGCACGCGTCTTTACACCTACGAGGGTTCCGGTTATAATAAGACGCACGAGAGATGCGCGTCAGAAGACGATTGGGCCACGAAGGGAGCGACACATGGTTAACGCGACACAACTCGCACAGATCCTCGCCGATGACGACGAGGACTTCTATCCTTCTAGCGATGGAATGCCCATGGGAGAGAGCGATATTCATATCGAGGTGCTTCTGGAATGCAAGGAGACCTTGAACAGCCATTTCGCGGATCGCCCGGATGTCTATGTCGCCGCGAATAACTTCCTATACTGGGAAAGACGACGGCGCGATGCGGTCGTATCCCCCGACTGCTATGTGGTGTTCGGCGTGGAGAAGCGGCTGCGAAACAGTTACCAGGTCTGGGAAGAGGGAGGCAGGCTGCCGTCCGTGGTCTTCGAGATCACATCGAAGCATACCCGCCTGCAGGATGAGGGAGAGAAGAAGCGGATCTATGCGATGCTGGGGGTCTCGGAGTATTTCTTATTCGACCCGACCGGTGATTACCTCAAGCCGAACCTGCAGGGGTTCCGGCTGCAAAACGGAGCCTATGCCTCGATCCCGTTACAGAATGGGCGACTGATCTGTGAGCAACTGCAACTGGAACTGATGGCACAGGGCCAACGCCTCCGCTTCTACGCCCCGCAGCAAGAGGTATGGCTTCTAAACTATCAGGAGCAGAAGGATCGGGCGGACACCGAAGCGAAGGCTCGCCAAGATGTGGAGCGCCAACTTACGGAGGAGATCGGGCGCGCGGATGCGGAAGCGAAGGCACGAACAGAAGCGGAAGCGGAGATCGCACGCCTGAAAGCTGAGTTGGAAGCGCTACGCCGGAAACCCTGATCCCCATGCCGCCGGGCTTGCTCGGTTTGATGGCGGTATGGGGAGGGATTTACGCAAGCAGCCAGTGCGTTTCCGTAGTCCAGCCCAGGAAGCGCCGGGGCCGGTTGGTGCGCCCGAACCAGGTCCGCGTCTCCGGCGGCAATCCCTGTAAGGCGCGAGCAAGCCCCTCCATCGCCGGTTGGAAACGCGCCTGGAATGCAGTGGGCTGCTGGCTCAGGTAGTCGGAGGCCCAGGCAAGGAACGCCTCCGCCGTACCCTCCGACTCCAGCGCCAGAAAGAAGAGCATCTGACGCCACGCATAGGCCGTGTTCTTGACGAGTTGCAGACGCGCCTTCCCGTTCGGCGGCATCTGCAGGTGACGCCGACAGATCCACGCGAAACAGCGTTGTGCCAGGGTGTCCAGGTCGGAACGCAGCCTTTCGGAGAGGCCGAGGGCAACGAAAAGGACGGCCAGGTTATGCGTGGTCAGGATCTGCTCCTGCTCGATGACCATGCCGTTACGCGCGACCCACGAACGGCCTCGCGCCCGCCCTGCCCGTTCGCTGCAGATCTGATAGAACGCAGGCGAAGTGGGCGCCCCTCCATAAGGCGACGGGCGGACATCGTCTATCTGCTGCACCTGTGCATACGCGATCTCGTAGTAGCGTTCGTAGAGCGTCCCTTCCAGCAACTTGCCCGCTACCTGGGCAGCGCGTAAGAACTTCTCCGAGAAAGCGCCCATAAAGATGTCTGCAGCCACCTCATCCACCAGGGGAAGCGCCAGCGCCGCGCTTTGCGCCAGCGCGCGGATCTCCTGGAGCAGCTTGTTCGGCAAGATCTGCTGCGGAAACGCGGTGATTGCCAGCACAACCACCTGTTCCAATGTCTGCCGGGCCAGATCCTGGGCGCTGGAATCGTGCTCCCGCGCCACATCCATGGCCTTCACCCAGGGCAATTCAACGAACTTAACCTGGCTTTCGAGATGGAGCAGCAACAGAGAGCGGCGCCGGCGAAACGCCTCATAGAGGGCGGCGTACAGTCGTCGCAGGTCGGGATCGGTAATCCCGACTGCGGCGACCTGGGAGGTGATCTGGGGAATGACCCGGGCCAGAACCTCTCCCGAAGAGATGATCTCCTGTTCGACCAGAACCTCCACCGGAGCTTGCAGGCAACGGCGCACCTTCCCCTCCAGGGGTCCGGCCAGAGTCAACCCGGCTTCCAGATGCTCTCGCTCGGCCTCTTCGGCAGTAACCGGGGCGAGCGCCTCGTCCAGTGTCTCCAGGCCATCCTCCGCCGGTAATGTTGCCAGGCGCTCGATGACAACGCGCGCCATGTCGGCGCGGGTTGGTCGGTTGGCGAGATCCGCCTGATATTGCCGCAGGCTACGGCAGCGCTCGGAAGCGGGCAGGCCGCGCCGCGCGATGCTCTGGGCCAGCGCCAGGCGGATCCTGCCTACATCCCGGCCGGTCAGTTGTTGCGGGTTCTGGAGGCAAACTGCCAGGTATCCCCGTAAGAGGGCAAAGTTTTCGCCCTGACGCTCCGGCTTACCGCAGAGCGCATGCTCCTTCCGCAGACGCTGATAATCCTCCAAAAGGCTTTGGACACGCGCCTGCCAGTCCTCCGGATAATGCTGGCAAGGCCAGCCCCCCTCGACGAAGAATTTGCCGGTCGCATCGCGCAATGGCTTGCTGCGAGGTCCCACCTTTATCATAGGAGCGGGACCTTCGAGGGTCTCCAGGAAGAGGGCGACAGCACGATCATAGAGGGGCGCCCAGATCAGCGTCGCCTCCCGCTGCATCTGAAACTCCCTCCGCACTCGGATCGTCCGAAGATCCTGGATCGTCTGGGCGACCGTCTTAAGATGAACCGTGGCGCTATGGCTGAGCGGGCGCGGACGGGGATCGGGTAGAAGCGCAGCCGGTCGAGATAGGAGCCAATCGCATCGAGGATCTCCCGAGCCGCGTCGAAGCGCCCCTGCCCGAGCATCCACGCGACCACCAGCAGCGCCCCCTCTTCAGGAACATGAATGCGATAGCACCCGGTCCTTACCATCTCCTGCAGTTCGGCGATACCAGCGTCGCTCACGTAGTAACTGTTGAGCCGCGCCCGTGGAGGAGCGGAAGGCTCGGAGGGAAGTCGGGCCAGCAAGGCTGCTTCATGCGGTTGTAATGGCCCTTCGGCTAATAGGCTGCCTGTCGCGAAGCCGCCCTGAACCACTTCGAGCGTTGCCCAGGCAGGCGTCTGGCCCACAGGCGTGCGCGAGCCGATCCGGAGCGCGCCGGAGAGCATGCCCTGGAAGACATCTACCCATTGCTCGATCTTTCTGGCGGCCCGCATGCGGGTGTTCGGGTCGGGATGCTCCTGGCTGGCAGCCAGGGCGGAGGCGAGCTGCCCCAACACATATCCCGGATTCGCAGTGTGTTCGGCAGTAAGTTCGCCCTCTGCTTTTTCATCCGAAGGTTGCATGAAAATTCCTTCAGGCTGGATGCCTTTTATTCTCGAATAGGGAGCGAGATCTTCTCCCAGTAGAGTTTGTGTCGTTTCTCTCTACCAAGGGACAGCGTCGGAAGTCCCAAAGTTTCGTGCAGCGGACACAGCCTTCTTTCCGATCCCGAAGAAATTATTTTTGAAGGGATTTGACAGCAGGGCAATTTCCCGTTGACTCCGCGTCCGCCTGTGTGATATACTATTTGTGAAAGATCACACAAAGTCATGAAGAGGGGTGCAAGCGTCCACCCTTTTCGCGAGGAAGCGCGGGCTTGAGATCCGAACAGCCCGCAAAGCGAACCTTCTTCGCAACGAGAATTGCCATGTCAGTAACCACGCCTGGAAGCCGAACTTCCCATGTCTCGTTCGAGCGTGAGCGCGGTGTCTATGCCCTACAGATCCAGCGCGATGTGGCGCGCGCCGTCATCTCCATCGGAGATGATGCGCAGCGCAGCCAGCGCATTCTCCAGGTATTCCGCGTCCTCGCGGAAGCGGACGTTCCCGTTTTTCTTATCAAAATGCATCGCACGGCCGTCACGCTCGCCTTTGCCGACGCGAACCAGACAAAGGCCGTCGCCGCCCTGGACGCAGCGGGATTGAAGGCCGAAACACAGAGCGACCTCGCCCTGGTCTTCGTCCGCGCCGCCTCGATGCGCGACCTGCACGGCGTCATGGTAGCCATCGCAGACGCCCTGTTCGCCGCCGGCGCCCGGCTCTATGAGACCGGTGACTCCCACAACTCGGTGCAGTGCCTGATCGAAGGCAGCCGGACGGAGGAGGCGGTCTCGCAACTCTGCGCTACCTTCCATCTGGACGCCGGCACCGTGCAGTTCGGCAGCGTCAATGGGGAGGCTGCCCCATGAAGATCCTCGTCCAGAAGTTCGGCGGCACGTCGGTTGACCGTCCGGAGCATCGCGCCCTCGCCGCCAGGAAAGTCATTCAGGCGCAGGAGGCCGGGTATGCACCCGTCGTCGTCGTCTCCGCCATCGGGCGGGCCGGCGCGCCCTACGCCACCGATACGCTCGTCAAAGTGCTGAAGGATATCGACCCGCAGGTTCCCCCCGCTCCCCGCGAGTTGGACATGATGATGGCTTGCGGAGAGATCATCTCCACGGTCGTCTTCGCCCACACCCTGCAGACCCTCGGCTTCAAGGGGATTGCGCTCTCCGGAGGGCAGGCAGGCATCATCACCGACCCCGATTTCGGCAACGCCCGCATCCTG
>DATGIG010000616.1:0-12801 GCA_035295825.1 Chthonomonadaceae bacterium
CATGGCCCCCCAACAGGACTCGAACCAAATTCGAGCCACCAGCATGTTTGCGTTCCGCCTCGGCGATGGTGTGACTATGCCGAGAACCGGCCATGGTCAACGTTAACTTCGCCCTGAAAGAGCCGAGCGAATTCGTCGAGCTCTCGGTACTAGGGGGTAAACAGCCTCCAGTGCCCTTCGGAGACGACTTCGACAGCGCCATCGACCACTTTGATGGCGGTCTGATCGTCTATCGCGTACGCCGGTACCGACATGTCAGCGGCCCATCGTTCCGCGTCGGCCATCGTGTTTTCCGGCAGATCCTCGTGATCCAGGTGCGGAAATATCGAAAAATCGACCATGCCCAGCGTTTCATCGCCACCGGTGGGCGGCTTCCACTGGACGAAGTCCTCCCCGATGCGGGGGGTCATCACCATGCTTCCGGCGCTCAGTCCCACCCAGACCGTCTCGCTCAGCGACGGCAAGAGATCCGCCAGCCCGGACTGCCGCATCCAGTAGCACAGGTACAGGGCGTCGCCGCCATTCACCAGAAGGACGTCGGTCTCCCGGACCCAGGAGACCCAGCGTTCTGTATCGATGCTGGGCAGCGCGGTGAGCTCCAGCACTCCCAAGGACTTCCAACCCAGCTCGCACATAGGTGTGGAGGCCCGACCGCTGATGAAACGCCATGCCCCACCAGGACTGCCCTGGGGGTGGCCGTACCCCGCAGTGGGGATACAGAGGGCATTGGAGTCGGCAATCGGTTTGCCCAGCAGGTCGAGCAGTGCGTTGTGGATGCTCGTGTTCTTGATGCCAGCAGAAGTGAGAAGAAGCTTCATAGTGCCTTTCCTTGGTCATATCGTCGCAGAGTTGGTTATATCGCCGAGTCTACGTCACCACTGACTGCTTGCTCCGAGATGGAAGCGGCAGGTCGACGATGGTATGTTTTCCTTTGTGAAAAGAACCGGATGTAGTCTATGGGTTCCTATCCTGTATACTCTACAAGACCATCAAGATCCGGAAGGTTGTCACCTTTCCGTGGAAACATCGGCTGGCGCTTGATGGGCAGACGATTCCATGCCATACTTATCCAGGATGGCTCCCGGCATAATGCGGTAGAACAGGAAGGAACCAGATGGCTCACGCGGAGAGTACATTACCTGAAATCAGCGCACCTTCGGGCTGACGATGCCATGCTCAGCCGCATATTGCCGCAATCGCTCAGGCTCGGCATGTGGATCTGCCAGCGCAATGTAGCCATCCGGCCGGATGAGATAGAGCGCTCCGCGCATAAGGCCGGCTTGCTCCATGCGTTGTTGCCAGCCGAATGGATGGAGCGGGAGGTCAAGGTCCTTGCAGACTTCGGGCAAACGCCCTCCCGGCTCGCCATATACGTGGACCTGCCATCTGAGGGAAGAGAGTGGGGTGAAATTGTCGTCTCCGTGATCGGTTTCTACCCAGGGCAATCGGTCGCCCGCCCGAACACTCCCGGCGGCGCCCTGGCTCAAGGGACTATTGCGATAGTTCACCCCGATCTGCGATACGGTGTAGAACAGGAATCGCTGCACCGGAGCCAGGCGGAGCAGCCAGGGAACGATCAGGGGAACTATCCTTGTTCGGACCCATCGGGCGAGACCGCCTTGCCTGGTGATGAATGTGAATACGCGATCGGTCGTGGCAACCAATCGCCGCGCAAATGCCATGCGTTCAGGTTCATACGTTGCCAGCAGACGGTCGTCGGCGCTGCCGTTCAGCACGGCAGCAAGCTTCCAGGCCAGGTTAGCAGCATCTCCAATCCCGGTATTCATTCCCTGTCCGCCGACCGGGCTATGGATATGCGCCGCGTCTCCCAGTAGAAACACGCGCCTGTCATAGAATCGCTCGGCAACGCGGTGATGTACGCGATAGGTGGAGAACCAGTTCGATGTTGAGATTTGGAACTTCAGGTTCCGGCTGGCGCGTGCCTTGACGTCATCCAATGTCACTTCGCGTTGGGCGTCGGAGGACGCCCAACTAACGGGACCGATCAGACGCACATGGCCCGCTCCTTTGAGTGGAAAGACGACCAGGAAGTCCGCCTCCTCCAGATCCACATGGATCTCACAGTTCGCAGCCGGGCCTTCCGCGTCCACGTCCGCCACATAGAATAGCCCGGAATACGTACCGCCCGGAAAGCGCGTCGGCAACAGCTCACGCACGGTCGAACGCGCCCCGTCACATCCGGCCAGATAGGCCACTTCACAGGAGCTCTCGACCCCGTCCGGTCCCCTGACTTCCGCGCGGACCTTCTCGGTATCCTGTTCGAAACGCACCAATTCCGTTTGCCGCTCTACCCTGACCCCCAGGGCATCCAGCCGTGCGATCAACAAGCGCTCATGGGCATCCTGCGGGTAGGTAAGCGGAAAGGGGTAGGGGCTTAACCCCTCTCCAAAACGCCCAAGCGGCGCCCGAGCGGCATTGGAACCACCCACCCAGAGATTGACCGCCTGGACTTTAATACCGGCCTCCACGACAGCATCGGAGAGACCCACCTGGCGATAGAGTTCCAGCGTGCGCGCCTGCACGGCGACGGCGCGGGATGTGGTTCCCGGTTCGGAAGTCTTATCGATAATCCGAACGCGGATGCCGCGTTTCGTCAACCAGAGCGCGAGGACCAGGCCGGTAGGCCCAGCACCCACAATGAGGACTTGTCGGTCGTTCATTTGTTATTCGTCTCCCATGGTCATCGGCCCGATCGTCTGCTGAAAGAGACCTCAGCGAATGCATTGAGACCAAAACGAAAGTCCTCCTTTGCGTGCCATTTGTTCCCTGAATTTGAGAATTCTCTCGCGAAGAGAGATGGGCGCGATCCGCATCACCCGCTCTCCCGAGCAACTCTTTGTCAAGGTTCCCGTTCTGGTGGCGGAGGCGAAGAACGAGGACATGAAAAAGGGCTATGCACGGTGCATCGCGGAGATGGTAGGCTTCCGCATTGTGGTTGGCAACTGAGACGAATTGTCGGGAACAGCGTATTTCGGTGGGATGAATTTACTCTCAAGGCGATTTTCATGATCTCTGCAAGCAGGCATCACTACCTCGTGTTATGGCTCCTGAGTTCCGCATTTCTGCTGCGAGTGCTCGGGCAGATCCTGGTCGTGTTCCTGCACGTGAGTTTTCTGCCACCAGCCGAGGAGTGGTACTCCGGACTCATGCCCTATGGTCCGCTCCTCGTCTCCCAGATCCTGATCCTCGCACTGATGGTGAAGATCAACCTCAACTTCACGCGCGGGACCGGGCTGTTTTTCCGTCCCCATCGTAGGTTCGGCATCGGGTTGGCCATCTTCGCGGCGATCTATTTCGCGATAATGGTGATCCGTTACGCAGTCACTATGTCGCTCTATCCTCGTGAGCGATGGACGGGTGGTTCCATTCCTACGTTTTTCCATTGGGTACTTGCCGGCTACCTGCTGGTAATCGCTCTCCACCACTGGAAATACGGGCAACCGTCCGCGCGAAGCAAGCATCCCTCTCTGTTGGCTCGATTTGCCACCGCCACGGCGCGCGTTGTGGGTGTCTGCATCTTAATCGCAGGGCTTACCGGGTGGGCGGGCTACCTCCTCCTTCCCACTATAATCGCCCGGTATCTCCACATGCGCGGACCACAATATGCCGTAAGGATCGATCGCAACGTACCGCTCACCACGACGGATGGCATCCGGCTTGTATCGGACATCTACCATCCGCGCCGAGCCGGCCGCGCCACCCCTACTATTCTCGTGCGCATACCCTACTCGCGCACCTTCACCAACACTCTATTTGCTACTGTCCTGGGCAGGCTCTGGGCAGAACGTGGTTATACCGTCGTTATCCAGGGGACCCGCGGACGATACCAATCGGGAGGCGTCTACGATCCGCTCCGCCATGAGCGAGCAGACGGGATCGATACGCTGAACTGGATCGCCAGGCAGCCATGGTATGACGGCAGAATCGGGATGTGGGGCGGTTCCTACTTCGGCTACACGCAATGGGCAATCGCCGACCGCCGAAACCCAGGACCGACCGCGCTCATGATCCAGGAGGCCAGCACCGATTTTCACGGCATGTTTTATCCCGGAGGCGCCTTCTCACTCTGGAGCGCTCTGGAGTGGGCCGTTATGTCGCACGGACGCGTCGATGTGCCTCCGACGCCACAAAAGCTCGGAAAAGGGTTTGACGGCTTTCCTCTGATCCAGGCGGATGAACGTGCCGAGTGCGAGATCCCTTTCTTTGACGACTGGGCGCTCCGCTCGATAATGCAGTAGGAAGAGATGAGACTCAGATAATCAAGCTGCTGCGTAAGGCTGGAGCAAAAACCGGCCAGGAAATCAATACAGAGAAACGGAAGAATGATTAATGAAGAAACATCGCCTTCTCCTCATCGTCCTCCTGGTTCTGTTGGTAGTTGTCGGCCTACCGATGGGTTTGTTGGTGCGAGAGTACCGGCAGGAGAGGCTGAACCGGGAGTTGATCGAGGCCATCAAAGTCTATGACCCGCCAGCCGTCCTCGCTGCCCTCAAGGGCGGCGCAGACCCCAATGCGCGTGACTACTCTGACGACAAACCCCTCGCCTTCAGAGAACAAATAAAGCACCTCTGGGACAATATGCTACATGCCAACTCCAAAGCCGAACTCGATGTGCATGCCACTGCCCTAATACGGTGCTTTAGGGTCAGCCAAGAGTATTATAAAACTCTCCGCAAAACGCAGAAACTGCTACTTCTTGACGAACGAATGACAAAAAATAATCCAACACTCGTTAAAGCCCTCTTGGATGCTGGTGCCGATCCGAATCTTGGAGGCGATGGAGATTATCCGATCATATTGGCATCTGATAAAACACATGCCCCGGCCCTACGCCTTTTGCTCCAACATGGTGGCAATGTTCGACTGAAAGACGCCGAGGGGCACACTGCGCTCCATTGGGCAGCAGAGGACGGTAGTATGGAAGAGGTTTCTCTGCTCCTCGACGCTGGAGCCGACTGCAACGCGCAGGACGATTGGAACGAAACGCCCTTACACTGGGCGTGTGAGTGGAAGGGCCTTGAAGCCGTTCAAGCAATGCTTCGGCATCATGCCAATCCCAACTTACGCGATGATGAGGGGCTTACTGCTCTCGATTGGGCGTTGATTAACGATAAATCGGAAACATACGTCCCTTTGCGAAAAGCCGGAGCCAAAAAAGGCAAGGAACTCTCCTTCCAATCCGCCAAGCCACCGAAACACTGAGAACCTCCTTGAATGCCCTTTCCTGTTTGCTTCCAATTCGAGGAAATCGCGATGACAACGTTAGCAACCAGGACGAGTGCACTCGTTGTAAGCGCTCGGATCAGACAAAGGCTCTTCAGCGTCGCACGACAAACGGAACGCGAACACAGTCCGGAAATATGTAACTTAACCGCAGACCCGCTCCCAAATTGCCGACGGCCAACGCCATAAAGATCAAGAGTGAGGAGTAGATCTCAGGGCTTGGGTAGCGCGAAGGCGATGAATTTGCCGCCCTTCGGATCGTTCGGACGCCCTTTGCTCCCCTCGGCGCAGATCGCGACGAATTGCCGCCCCCCGACGGAGTAGACCGCCGGCGTGGCGTTGGCGGCGAAGGGCAGCGTGGCCTCCCACAGGAGCTTGCCCGTGGCCTTGTCGAAAGCCCGTATCTTGCGGTCGTAGTTTGTGGCGGCGATAAATACCAGCCCTCCCGCCGTGACGACCGGGCCGCCATAGCTCTCGCTGCCGGTGTCCTTCATGCCCTTCTCTGCCAGCTCCGGATACTCGCCGAACGGGATCTTCCATACGTATTCGCCGGTATTCAGGTCAATGGCATTGAGGGTGCCCCAGGGCGGAGTGATGGCGGGATAACCGTCCGGATCCAGAAACTTGCGGTAGCCGGTAAAGCGATAGTCCTGCGTTATGGCTGCCGGTTCGTCCGCTTCGATGGGTTTGCTCTCCCCACTCAGGACGTATTCCGCCACCGCCTTCACCTCCGCGTCGGAAAAGTTCGGGAAGCTGGGCATACGGCCCGCGCCCTGGCGCGTGATTTTGGAAATGGCGGCGACATCCCACTTGGGACCCATATTCCGCAGTTTCGGCAACTGGGGCGGCGATCCGGCAAGGGTATCGCCATGGCAGTTGGCGCAGTTCTGCAGGTAGAGCTGCCGCGCGGACTTCGCCGCCTCGTTCTTCACCATGTGCGAGGTCCAGGCCATCTCGTTCGCGTTCACGTAGAGGAGGCCCGTGTCGGGATCGAACGCCGGACCGCCCCACTCCGCTCCGCCGTCGAAGCCGGGGAAGATGACGGTCTCCTGATCCACCCGAAACGGCACGAACTGCCCGGCGCTATGAAACGTCCGGAACTGCTCCACGGCCCAGCGGTGCGCCTCGGGAGTCCGGTTGGTCAGGATGTCTTCCGTCAGAGCCTGCCGGGCAAACGGCGCGGGCTTTGTGGGGAGCGGTTGGGTCTTGGCCGCTACCTCGCCAGGCATGGAGCTTGGCTCGTACTTGCGATACTGGATGGGAAAGAGCGGCTTGCCATGGTCCCGCTCGAACAGGTAGACGTGGCCGGACTTGGTGGTCTGCGCGACGGCGTCTATCCACCTTCGCCCGCGTTTGACGCGTACCAGGGCGGGCGGCGCCGGCAAATCCCGGTCCCATATATCGTGCTTCACCACCTGGAAGTGCCAGACCCGCTTGCCCGTATTTGCATCGAGCGCCAGCATGGTGTCGGCGAAGAGATCGTCTCCCACCCGATCCGCCCCGTAGAAGTCGGCGGCTGCCGATCCGGTAGGCGCGAACACCAGTCCCCGCGCGGCGTCCACGGTCATTCCCGCCCAGTTGTTGGCCGAACCATTGACCTTCCATGACAATCGGGGCCAGGTCTTGTAGCCGAACTCGCCCGGATGGGGGATCGTGTGGAACGACCAGCGCATCTTGCCTGTGTGGACATCGTAGGCGCGGATGTCGCCGGGAGTACACGGCAGCGCTTCGGACACCCGGCCTCCGACGATGAGAAGGTCCTTATAGACGACCCCAGGGGTGGTTAGAATGATGGACTGCTTTGCCGGATCGCGTCCCACGTCCTCGCGCAGATCGATTCGCCCATTCATGCCGAAGCTCAGGATCGGTTTGCCGGTGGCGGCATCCAACGCATAGACATACTGCGTAACGGCCGCAAAGATGCGCCGCTCGGAGCCGTCCGTCCAGTAAGAGAGGCCCCGGTTCGGCCCGCGTCCGATGATGCCGGATTCGAATTTCCAGATCACGTCGCCCGTGGCGGCGTTCAGCGCGACCACGTTATGGTGCGGCGTCACGCCGTAGAGCACGCCACCCACCACAAGGGGTTGGCACTGGGTGCCGCCTGGCCCCTCATCGGGATCGTAGGTCCATGCGACCTGCAACTGGGAGACGTTCGCGCGGTTGATCTGGGTGAGACTCGAATAGCGTATTCCATCCGGGACTCCGCCATAACTTGCCCAATCGGTCTGGCTCTCCGGTTGCTGCCGTGCCTCTGCGGTCTGCGGCGTAACGCGCCCATACGAAAACAGCAGCAACACTCCAAACAGAGCGGCTCCTATCCCTGTACCAACCTTCATCGCTCATTCCTCTCCACATTATGTACTCTTGCTTATCAGGCGAGGATTTCGTTGACGACCTTGCCGTGGACGTCGGTGAGGCGGTAGTCGCGGCCCTGGTAGCGGTAGGTTAGCCGCTCGTGGTCTATGCCCAGCAGTCGGAGGAAGGTCGCGTTCATGTCGTGGATATGGACCGGGTCTTTGACGATGTTGTAGCCGAAGTCGTCCGTCTCGCCGAAGGTCATGCCGGGTTTGATGCCGCCGCCCGCCATCCAGCGGGTGAAGCAGCGCCCGTGGTGGTCGCGCCCGTAGTCGGTTTTGGTTAAGGTCCCCTGGCTATAGACCGTGCGCCCGAACTCCCCGCCCCAGACCACCAGCGTGTCCTCGAGCAGGCCCCGCTGTTTCAGATCCTTGATGAGCGCCGCGGAGGGTTGGTCCGTATCTTTGCACTGGACGCGGATCTGGCCGGGCAGGTTGCCGTGCTGGTCCCAGCCCCGGTGGAACAACTGCACAAAGCGCACGCCGCGCTCCGCGAGGCGGCGGGCCAGGAGGCAGTTTGCGGCAAACGTGCCGGGCTTCTTCGATTCGGGGCCGTACAACTCGAAGGTGGAGGCGGGCTCTTTCGAGAGGTCCATCAGGTCCGGGACGCTGGACTGCATCCGGTAGGCCATCTCATACTGGGCGATGCGGGTGTTGATCTCCGGGTCGCCGAAATCCTGCTCCGCCATGTGGTTCATCTGGGCGATGGTATCCAGCATCTGGCGGCGGCTGGCGCCGTCTATGCCCGGCGGATTGTTGAGGTAGAGGACCGGGTCGCCGCTGGAGCGGAGCTTGACGCCCTGATGCACCGAGGGCAGGAAGCCGCTGCCCCAGAGCCTGCCGAAGAGGGGCTGGTCGTTCGCGCCGTTGGAGGCCAGGGAGATCAGGACGATGTACGCGGGCAGGTCATGGTTCTCGCTGCCCAGCCCGTAGGAGAGCCAGGAGCCGATGCTGGGGCGTCCGGGCTGCTGGGAGCCGGTCTGGATGTAGGTAACGGCGGGATCGTGGTTGATGGCCTCGGTATAGAGCGACTTTACGAAGCAGAGGTCGTCAGCGACCTCTGCTGTGTGCGGCAGGATCTCGCTGAGCCACGCCCCGCTCTGGCCCTGCTGGGCAAATTTGAAAATGGTGGGCGCAATCGGCTTGGTTGCCTGTCCGGAGGTCATGCCCGTGAGGCGCTGGCCCATGCGGATGGATTCCGGCAGTTCGATGCCCCGCTTTGCCTCCAGTTGCGGCTTCCAATCGAACAGATCCAGATGGGAGGGCGCGCCGGACTGGAACAGGTAGATGACCCGCTTCGCCTTTGCGGGGAAGTGCGTCGCGGGCAGAGCGCCATGCAGGCCGACTTTGCCAGGGGTGGTACCGGGGGCGGCAAATGCCTCCTGCCCCAACAGCGAGGCCAGCGCGCCGACGCCTATGCCGCTTGCGGTCCGCCCGAACAGTTGCCGCCGGGTCATCAGCAGCTCATACTCACGTCTTGGATCCATTTTTACGCTCCGAGGAAAGCCAGGGTTCTCTTCACCCTCTTTGATGTCGCGCCACAGCGATTGTTACGCCGCTTATCAACGGCGTTGAAACGCCGTTCTGAGACACGAAACCCGCCTTCGCGGGTTCAATGTGCAGTCCGCGAAGGCGGACTTTGAATCTCAGAACGGGGATTTATCCCCGTTGATAGCCGCTTTCATCCCTACAGTGTACCACGTACCGCCGGGAAACTAAGGTTTGAGGAACTGGCGGATCAGCATTCCGGTGACCTCATCACAGATCTGGGCCGTCGCGCCCCCGCCCAGATTGGTGGCGGTCAGCACGGCGAAGTCCTTGAGGGGAGCCATCCAGACGAGGGCGTAGTTCAGCGTATTGGTGCCGTTGTGCCAGAAGACGCGCCCGCCGCCCCAGTTCCGATCCGTTACGACCCACCCTGCGGTGTAGTCTCCACCGAAGAGAGGTTTATGCAGCCGCTGGAGTGTTTCCGGTTTGAGCAGCCCCTTCTCCCCCCTCTCCCCGCGAATATGCAATAGGATAAACTGCGCCCAATCACCCAGAGCGCAATGGACCGTACCGGCGGGGGCGATTGCCGGTGGGTTGTCGCTGAGCAGGCCGGGCGCGATTGGCGTCGGCTTCCCGTTCTCCAGGTGATGCTGCCAGGGTTGGTCCGTTTTGCCTGGCTTGCCCATCGCTCCGAACCCCGCGCTCTTCATGCCGAGCGGCTGAAAGAGTTTCTGCGTGATGAGCTCTTCCCAGGCCAGGTCCGCAGCGCGCTCCGCAATCATACCCGCGACGGCGAAGTTCCGATTGCTGTAGAGAAACTTCGTGCCCGGCTCGCTGACCGGCGGATCCTGCAGGATCCGTTTGGCATAGGCCACACGCTGTTCCCTCGGCTTGCCCGGCAGACGGTGGACCTCCAGCAGCGACATGCCCTGCGGAGCGCTCTCCGAGGAGAACCCGGTGCGCTGCGCGAAGAGGTGATCCAGCCGCAACTGCCGGTAGGCCGGAGCCATGGTATCTGCCAGCTCGGGGAAGTGCTTCTCCAGCGGCGTGTCCCACTCCAGTTTCCCCGCCTCGATCAGCAGCCCGCACAGGGTAGATGTCATCGCCTTGGTGCAGGACCCCAGGTGAAATTGATCCCCGGCGGTCACCGGCGTCTTGTCGCCATACTTCCGCACACCCGTTGCGCCCAATCCCGCGATTTTTCCCCCTTTGAGGACGCAAGCCGCCAGCGCGGGCAGGTCGTACTTTGTGCGGATCGGCTCCAGAACCTCGGCGAGGTTCACGGTCGCATCCGGATTTGCCTGGGCCTCCACGGCCTCCCTGGGCAAGCCTGTTGCCAGCGCCGTTGCGCTCAACCCGCGTGCTACCTGCACGAATAGTTGCCTTCTTGTCGTTTGCCGCCCAGCCTGGTGTCGCGAATGCATACATCCTCCTTCTTGCCGGCCTTGTTGGCATAGAGCCGTATCTCACCCCCTCCGATGCCGCCGGTGAAGCCGCTGCCCGACTTGGCGCGGGTATCCGTGGGGCCATGCCCCGAAGTGCTGGAGTCGATGATGGTAACGCCATACCGCTGCTGGGGTCCCAGTCGATATGGCGTTTCCCACCGCCATAAATATTCTCACTTGCCCCCTGTAGGTTCTCCACGAGCTGCCGGGCTTCCTCCAATATCCAGGCACGGCCCGCTGATCATGACAATCGGCGGGCCGAATCGCGTTCAGGCGAAGGTTGCCGGATCAATCCGGTTGATTTTGATGAGCAGACCATCGGGCGATTCGATCTGCAATTGCGCGCCAAACGCTTCATCCGCCGCGCCACGCACGATCTTGATGTCCGCTGCTTCTATTTGACAATATTTTGTTTAATAAATGATGAATATTTTTCGCAATATAACGGATAATATGGCTTAGAAGTTCGTCAAATTATTGACATAACTTCGACAGTGATGTATACTCCCTGGAGGGAGTGGAGAAGAGGGATGCATACGATCAAGTTTGCTGCGCGCCATACGGGTCTGTCTCCGCATATCATTCGCACCTGGGAGCGGCGCTATGGCGCACTCACGCCGGACCGCACCGCCACCAACCGGCGTCTCTACTCCAACGAGGATATGGAGAAGCTGACGCTGCTGCACCAGGCGGTGCAGAGTGGGCACAGCATCGGGCAGATCGCGGGGCTGTCTCTTCCCGAGCTTCAGAGCCTGACAGCCGAGACAATCCGGACGACGCAGACTGCACTTCCGCCGATGGCCTCTCATCTGGAAGCCTCCCTCCACGCTGTGGAGGGACTGGATGCCGAAAGTCTGGAGTACCACCTGACCCGCGCGGCGGCGCTGCTCGGGGCCGCCGCGTTGATAGAGCAGGTGATTCTGCCGCTGCTGCAGCGCATGGGCGATCAGTGGCGCGAGGGGGAACTCCGGCCTGCCCAGGAGCATATGGCGACGGCCATTCTGCGGACTTTCCTGGGGAGGACGCTGGCGTCGTTCCAGCCCCCAGCGCTCGCGCCGCGTCTGATCGTGACCACGCCCGTGGGGCAACTGCATGAGCTGGGCGCTCTCATCGCCGCCGTCACCGCAGCCTCAGAGGGGTGGCGCGTCCTCTACTTGGGGCCGAACCTGCCCGCTGAAGAGGTCGCCGGAGCCGTGCATCAGGCCAACGCCGCTGCCGTCGCCTTAAGTCTCGTCTATCCGCCGGATGATCCTCGCCTGGTTCAAGAGCTCGTTTCGCTGCGAACGTACCTCGGCCCGGAGAGATCGGTTTTTGTCGGCGGGCGGGCGGCCACGGCGTATCGGACCACGCTGGATGCGATGGGCTTTCTCCATATCGAGGATATGCAGGCGCTGCGGGGCCGACTGGAAGCGTTGCGATCCCCCTCTCGTTAAAATACAGAATGGAGAACCGACGTTCTATGCATGGGAGATCACCTCTTGCGACTGCGGCGGGAACGACTTCTGCCTCCGCGCCGTTGCTGGAAGCTGGGCTCGTCGCGCACCGGGACCTGCCTCAACGCCTGCGCGATCCTCGGCCGCACGCCGTTGTGATCGGGGCGGGACTGGGCGGGCTCTCGGCTGCCATCCATCTGGCGCGCCAGGGCTGGCGTGTGACCGTTTTTGAAAAGAACGCGCGCTGCGGTGGCCGCATGAACATGATCGAAGAGGAGGGCTTTCGTATTGATATGGGGCCGACCCTCCTGATGATGCCGGAAGTCCTCGCAGACCTGTTCCAGGCGTGCGGTCGGGATGTGAAAGACTATCTGGATCTGCGCCGACTGGACCCGGCGTATCGCGTGCGCTTCGCAGATGGCGCACATATCGAAATGCGCGGCAGCATCGCGGCGATGCAGGCGGAGGCCGCGCGCCTTTCGCCTGAGGATGCCGCCCGCATCCCTGCACTCTTTGCCGCGATGCGACGCCAGTATGTCAACGCCCGCTACAACTTCATCGAGAAGTCGTTCCATGGCATCGGCTCGCTGCTGCGCCCGCAGACGCTGGCCGGCCTGGCGAAGGCGCTGCCGCTGAGGAGCGTCTACAACTTTGTGGCGCGGCACCTCCACGACGAGCGGCTGCGGCAGGCATTCACCTTCCAGACCCTCTATCTGGGTATCAGCCCCTTCGACTGCCCCTCGATCTATGCGCTCCTGCCCTACATCGAGATGGAGTGCGGCGTCTGGTTCCCGATGGGAGGGGTCGTATCCGTCGCCGAGGCGCTGACGCGGCTCC
>DATGIG010000617.1:0-3720 GCA_035295825.1 Chthonomonadaceae bacterium
AGGGGCGAGCGGCTTGTTCTGCGCCGCCAGATGCGCGCAGATCTCCGTGCGGTCCCGCATCTCGCCCGTCCAACCGCTGGCAGCGCCCATCTGTTCATAGAGCCGCTGTGCCTCTCTCCACCGGCCTCTCCACTGGAGCGCCGCAATCGCGTTCAGATGCTGCTCGCGGGCGACAATGCTCTTCTCATCGATGTCTTCATGCAGTTCCGCAAAATCGGTGTAGCCCCCCATCATCTCGTCGGTAGCAGGGCGATCCGTCACCTCTCCGCTCCATCGCATAATGCCCCTGCGTGGAGGTGTACCCCAGTCCAGCCCTCCGCTATTGAAGTGAATGGAATCCAACTGGTCGCCGATGCAGGCGCGGGCAGGCGGAGACCCGATGCAGAGCAGCGCGAGCATAGAGGCAGCAATCACCACAAACGGCAAGGATCTCATCAACGTTGGCCCTCCCTGGGGAGCGACACGGGGGCGATAGTCCCGGTGATCCGGGTAAAGTGGTTGGGTTCGGCGACGCTCCACGCACCCTGTACTTGTGTGGCGCCATCGGCGGGCAGGCGGAGCGGGCCGAACTTCACGCTCTCGCCGGGCATCAGCACGATCTTATGAAACGTAAGGACATTGGCCCTGCGCAACCCGGCGCGCTGTCCGGAAGCCGGTGCAGACAAAGCGGCAATCGGCGCCTCGCTAAAGGCCGTCTCGACGCTGTCGGCATCGCCGAGCAGCACATCCTCCAGGCCGGGGCGGTCGAAGGCGAGCGTTACCGTAACGGCGTCCGGCGCGAGCAGCGTCCCAGCATTGCCGGTATTGGTCACCTCTACAACAACCTCCTGTGGCGGGTGCGTCGCCGGGTGACCCGTCTCGATGAACTCCCATGGCAGCGGCTTCGCCTTGAGTTCCACCTTCAGAGCGGGCTGTGGGTCCTCTCCCCGCAGCACGGCCTGTACCGTCCGGTTGGGCAGCGTGTTGGTCGGGTTTGCATCGGGATAGCGGAACAGGATGACGCCCCGGCAGTTACGGGGCCGCTGCGCCCGCACCAACGCGAGGTGCTGCTGAAGCAGCGTCGGGGTCGGCAGGTCGTAGACCAGGTGGTAGCCCTTGCCTCTGCCATCCCGCGCGGGGGCAATCGCCAGAAAGTCGTAGATCGTCTCGCCGATGGCCGTCTCCGCCGTGGTCGGCAGACCCTTCTTGTCCGCCGCAAAAGCCCGCTCCTGCCGAAACGCCGGATGCCGAAAGGCGTCCGCAGCGCCCATACCCCGATACGTTCCCGCCAGTTGACCCTGTGTGTCGTACAGCAGCGTGTGCCCGTAGCTCGGCAGCCCGGCGTAGAAGGGGGTTCCCTGCCTGCTCGCCGCCCGCAGGCCATGCTCCAGCAGGCTGAGCCGCGAGACCGTCGTGAACTTCTCCAGCGACTTCGGCAGTTCCGGCTCATAGTACTGCGGCACGGCGAAATCCACCTGCGCCAGCACCGCATCCACTTCGCGGCTGCCATACCACGTGGGCAGCGCCGTGATGGAGAGCGAGAATGTCTCAGAGGCGACCGCAACCCGCACCCGCTGCAACACCTCCGCGTACTTCGGCAATTGCCGTGTCGGACAGTCGAAATCGATCTGCGCCCCCACGACCTTCACCCCGGCGCGCTCCGCCTCCTCCCGCTCGCTCCGAATACCCTCCAATAAGATGCGCGCCAGCGCGTCCGGGTCCTGATTGGAGAAGTCGTGGATCAGGGTGGCGTCCAGGCGAAAGACCAACTGCACCTCCAACCCGTTGCCCGTCGTCTCCCACACCTGCGGCATCACCATGTGGATGCCGCCATCGGTCTTGCGAAACGTCCCAGCCTGCACAAACAACTGCTGCACCCCCACCGCCCTCCACTGCGCCGCCTCCTGGGCCGGAATGCGGAACGGCTGGTGCCAGTACCAGAGCGAGACCTCCAGCGGCGGGAGGGGCGCGAAGTAGCGCTGCCAGAGCCCTATCCCGCCCAGCAGAACTCCGACCAGCGCCAGAAGACCAATTACCACCCGCCTACGACGCATCCACCCCTCCTTAAAACCACAGAATCCACGGTGGATTCGGGATCGAGGAGGAATTTTCCTGCTGCATCGCGAAGGGGTAGTATAGCTTTAGCGTGGATGACGAGGATCTTTATCGGATGATATTCTGCCCGAAATGTGGAAAAGCCAATGCGCCCCAGGCGCCGCGTTGTCTGAACTGTGGTGAGCCGCTGGCGCCTGTGAGGACGGAACCGGCCTCCGCGCCGGCACCCGCCCCGCCGCAAGGGGGCTATATGCCAACATCGCCTCCCCCTGTTCCGCCATCCTACACGCCTGGGCCGGGGCGGTATCCGACGTCCATGCCGCCGCCCTCTGCGTCGTCCCCTCTGTTTCCCCCTGCGCCCGCGCCGCCTACCGCCGCGTCGCCGCCATACTATCCGCCGGCCGGAGGCGCTCCCTCTGCGTATCCGGGGTATGCCCCGAACACTTACCCGCCAGGCCAGGGCAGGACAGCCGTACCCTATGCGTCGGCAGGAGCCTATACCTATTGCCTGGTCTGCGGAGCGCCGCTGCCGGGCATGAACTATAGCTACTGTCCAACCTGTTTCACCCCGGTCGGAACCCTTGCCAATCCTAATGACCCGACCGCGACCACATTTCTCGCGCTGGCGGAAGTGCAGCGCATGAACCCCACGACGCCTGTGTCCAGTAGCGTGCAGCCGACCGGCATTCCGGCGATGCCTCTGCCGAATGCGGTACCCGGCATTCCCGAAGACGCTAAGCAGGGGTGGAACTGGGGCGCTGCCCTGCTGACCACACCGTGGGCTTTCCGGCATCGCGTCTGGTGGGCGGCCATTCTGGGGGGAATGAACCTGCTGCTCTGGGTCTTCTTTCTGGTAGCCATTGCGGCATCCGGGAACTCTTCCTCGGCGTCTTCCTCCGATCCAAGCGACGATACCGCGCTCTGGCTCGGGGGGATTATGTTGGCTGGCAGCGGTCTGTTCTGGCTCTTGAAAACGCTCTATCTGGGGCTGAACGGCAATGGCCTCGCATGGAAGACCGGTCTGTACCGGGACGTGGCGCAGATGCGTAAGGTACAGAAGGTATGGGCAGGATGGGGCTTTCTGATCGCGGTGATGACCGTTGTTATCTTCATAGCCGTTGTGGCTGCGCACTCTTAAGAATAAGACGGTAACCCCTGCCTGCACGAACCGTGCAAACCGGCAATCAGATCTCGTTGCCGGTCTGCACCGGAACGAGGAGGTCGAAGGGGACCAGGTTCTGCGGGGTGTCAGCAGCGGCGGCAGCCGAGGCTGTGGGGCGCACAGCGAACTGGAGTCGAATCACATCCGTGCCTCTGCCCGCGCCGTTCACGCCCACGCTCCAGATGATCTCCTTGCCGTCGCTGGTTTCAAGATGAGCCGACTTCTCCTCGGAAGGGACGAGATACTGCCCGGAGGGGATCAACTCGATACCATAGGGATCGGTGAGAGAGAGCGGCCCCAGGCCGTTCACAGCGGTGCCCGAGGTGGGATTGACGCTGGTGATGGTCGTCTGTCCGTTCCTCCTGGTGAAGATCGTGCCGTTCCCGAAGGAGGAGATGAGATTGTTGCCCACATCCACGTTGGGGTTGGCGATCTCGCCGCCGCTCACTTTCATGCGAAGAGTGAGATACCGCTGCCCGGAGTAGGGGGAGGGGGTCGCTATGGAAGCGCTAAGCTGCGCCTCA
>DATGIG010000618.1:0-3955 GCA_035295825.1 Chthonomonadaceae bacterium
GATTGCTGGGTCAGGACGAGGTTGGTCTGGCTATCCTTTAGCATGAACTGCAGTCGCTCTTTTGGGAAGGCGGGATCGAGGGGCAGGTAGGCGGCTCCGGCTTTGAGGATAGCCAGCAATCCGACGATGGCTTCAATGGACCGATACAGGAACAATCCCACGGTGTTGTTGGGTTGGACGCCTGCTAGATATAGCCAGTGCGCGAGTTGGTTCGCCCGGTTATTGAGTTCTCGATACGTCAGACTTTTGCCACCTGCGACGAGAGCAATCGCATCGGGGTTGGAACTGGCGAAGCGCTCGAAGAGATGGTGGACGCAGAGATTGGGAAAGTCCTTGCCGGTCTGGTTCCACTCGACGAGGAGTTGATGGCGCTGATCCTGTGGGAGGATGTCGAGAGTATCGATGGGAGCGTCGGGTTGAGCTAGAGCGCTCTGAAGCAGTTTTACAAACTGACCGGCGAGGCGCTGGATCTCCTCCTTGCCATAACAGGCGGGATCATAATGGAGTTCCAGCATCAAAGCGGATTCCGTTTGAACGCTCTGGAGACTAAGAGCGACCCGATCCGGATAACCGAAGAACTGCGTTATGGTAAATACAGCATCATCGGAGACAAATTCGGACTGTCGCGCTTCATAAGAGAAGGCGAGCCCGAAAGGCAACGGGTTGCCTTCGGCATCCACGAAACCGCTCAGGTCCACATAGGTATGTGTTTCGGAGAGTTCTTGCGTCGTTTCCTGAACGCGCTTAAGGACCGTTGCGAAGGGTTCTTCCGCCTGAAGGGAGAACCTCACAGGAACATACCGCGCGAAGAGGCCCACCGCATCCTGGATCTCCTCGAATTCGCGCCCGTCGAAATATAAACCGATCCGGACATCCCTGGTTGCCGTGAGACGTGAAATCAGCGCGACCCAGCAGGCTCGCAGAAAATCTGCGAGCGTCCATCCCCGCCGCGTCAGCAGTTCGCTTTTCGTAAGCAGATCGGAATCGAAGGCGATGGGGAGAATCTCCGGCATGAATGTCTGCCGGTCGCCTGGATCGGCAGAGAAGGGAAGCTGTGTTCCGATGGCAGAGACGACTTTCTCCTCGGGTTCTCGGGAACGGAACTCCGCTGCCTCCGGCGTCTGCAACAGCTCGTTATGCCACTCGGAAAACTGCACAAACTGGACCGCCTCTTCGGCATCGGCAGGCAGCGGCGCCCCGACATAGAGCTGCTTGAAGAGATCCCGCACCAGCAGGAGCAGCGACCGACAGTCGGCGCAGAGGGCTGGAATTGCAAGGATCAGTTCCGCGCGGTCTTCCGAAAATCGCACCAGCGTTGCGCTCAGCAGCGGGCCGTGTTCGAGATTGAAAACGCGCTCGCGCTCCGCCTGTACGAACGGTTTTGTGTCCTGGATATCGGTTTCCGGTCCCTCGTTGCGCCGATCTATGTACTGCCAGCAGATCTCACTCTCGTCCAGGATCACCTGGAGGGGAGCTCTCATACCGGGAGGCCGGCGATAGACCGTTCGCAGCACCTCATGCCGCCGGACCAGATCGAGCAGCGTCGCTTTCAGAGCCTCCGGCTCCAATGTGCCGGTGATGAGAATGACACAAATGCTATTGGTTGTATGTAGGGAACGCGTCGCCCAGAGACGATGCTGGTGGGGCGAAAGCCGATAGCCCTCCATCATGTTGGAACTCATGCGTGTCCTTTCTACGGATCGGCCTCGAAGGATACGGCCTTCACGGCTACTTTCTTGAAGAGGCTCTTACCAAGTTCCGCGCGCGCCCGGTTTTCCGAGCGCCGCTGCTGGCCGTCGCGCTCCGCCAGGACAGCGTTCAGATCCGAAATTCTGGCCTCCGGGTTGGCAGCGAGATGTTCCAGCAGGGCGATGAGATGGTCCGCCATTCGGGCCACGGTCGCCTGGGAGAACAGATCGGTCCGGTACAGCCACTCGAAGACGGTCCCCTCGTCCGTCTCGCCCGTAAACACAGCGAGGTCGAACCGGGAGATGCCGGGGTCGAACGCAGGCGACAGGATCGTAAGCCCGGATTGTCGGATCGGCGGGATGGCCGTGTTCTGCACAAAAAGCACCTGAAAGAGCGGAGTGAGATCCAGGGTGCGCTTCCGCTTCTGGTCCGCGACCACCATATCGAACGGGACCTCCTGGTGCGCATACCCTTCCAGGACCATCTCGCGCACCCGGCCCAGATATTCCCGAAAACTCGGATTGCCAGCCAGATCGCTGCGGAGCACGATCTGATTGACAAAGAAGCCGATCAGCCCCTCCAGCTCCACTTGCGTTCGGTTCGCCACATTGGCGCCCGTGACGATCGTCGTCTGTTCGCTGCGATACCCCAACAGGACATGAAAAGCAGCCAACAGCAGCATATACGAGGAGCAACCCGACTGCCGGGCCAGGGCTAGAAGGGCATCGCTATGCGCCTTCGCAAGCCGGGCAGAGTGGATCTCGCCCGGATATGTGGTCTTTTCCGGGCGCGGATAGTCGGTCGCCAGCAGCGGGTCGGAGGGTATATGCGCGAGTTGCTTCCTCCAGTACTCCAACTGGCTCGCATACACGGTATCGCCCAGCACCTCCCGCTCCCTGACGGCATAGTCGGCATACTGGATCGGCAGTGCCGGCAGGGAGGCAAGATGCCCCGATACGCTCGCCTCGTAGAGAGTTTTCAACTCCTGCAGCAGCACCTCGAACGACCACCGGTCGGAAGCGATATGGTGCAGGGTAAGCAGCAGGAGGTGCTCCTCCTTCTCAATGCCGAGGAGCTGCACGCGGAGCATCCGGTCATGCGCGAGATCGAACGGCTTTAACTCTTCCGCCTCCGCCAGGCGCTGGACTTCACGGCGCTTCTCCTCGTCCGGCAGCGCTCGGAGGTCCACATAGGGGAGGGGAACCGGTTGCGGAGGCAGGATGACCTGGATCGGCTCTTCGTCCTGGGTGGCAAACACGGTGCGCAGCACTTCGTGCCGCGCCACGATCTCCGTAAAGCCTGCCTCCAGAGCGATCCGATCCAATGGCCCCATCAGGCGGATCTGCGCGGCGGTATTGTAGAGGGCCTGGCCCGGATTGAGCTGGTCTATCAGCCAGAGCCGCTGCTGGGCGAACGAGAGCGGCAGCGTCCGGTCGCGGCTGGTCGGCTGCAGGGCAGGAGGCTTCGCTCCCTCACCTGCAAATTGCCGTGCATGGAGGATACGCGCAATCCCCGCGACGCTCGGCGCGTCAAAGACGGCGGAGAGGGGCAACTCCGTCTTCAGGGCGCTGCGAATACGGGAGACCACCTGGGTCAGGAGCAGCGAGTGCGCGCCAAGCTCCAGCAGGTTCTCGTCGATACCGACGCGCTCCAACCCCAGCACCTCCGCACAGATGTCCGCCAGGATCGTCTCTGTCGGCGTGCGGGGCGCGGTGATCGCCTCTTCGCCCCTCTCGACGCGATCCGGGGGCAGAAGCAGGCGAAAGCCGGGGATCTGATCCGTTGGCGCCGCAGCGAGCAGCGTTGAGATCGGCCCCTCCGCATCGGTCGCCATACGGTTCAGCAGGGCGAGGAAGTGCTCCAGCACCCGTCCGCCTCCCTCGCCATCGAAGCGCCTGCGGTCGTAGGTCATGCGGAACATCAGGCGCTGCTGGACGGCGGCCAGCAGGGCGATGGCGTACCGGGTCTGTGCGCCGATGCCACGGAATTGCTGCAAGTGCGGAAGGAGCGACCCCTCCGGCGCGGCTTCCGTATGCGTCTCCGGATAGTTTTCGTAGACCAGGGCGCTCTCAAAGAGGGAGAACGCAGCCGGCAGCTTGCTCCACTGATGGATCTGGCCGGTGGAGCAGTACTCGAACTGACGCAGCCTGGCATGCCCGGCCTGGAGGGTCTGGAGCCAGGAGAGCAGGGAGCCCTCCTGTGGGATCGTTACCCGAAACGGCGGCGTATTGACGAACAGCCCGACCGTCGTTTCGAGGCCGGCGAG
>DATGIG010000619.1:0-17128 GCA_035295825.1 Chthonomonadaceae bacterium
CCTCCCGCGAGACCCAGGAGCAGATCACCCGCAATATCATCAACCGCCTGGACGATGACGATACCAAAACGATCGATACCCAGATCCGCAAAATCAACTATGCCGACGCCCAGACGATTGCCAACCAGGTCAATACGGTCCTGTCCAATGAGCATGGAACCTCGGCGAACAGCTCGGGCGGACGTCCTAACTTCGGAGGGTTCTTCGATCCGTTCGGCTTCGGCGGCGGCAACAACAACAATAACCAGCAGACCGTCAACAGCACCGACCCCTTCGGCAAAGTGACTGCGGACCCGCGCACCAACTCGGTCCTGATCACCGGCTCCGAAGAGCGCATGGTCAAGATCAACGCGCTGATCGACGAACTGGATGTCTCCGTACCGGTAGAGAGCACTACCTTCGTCTTCCCGCTCAAGTATGCGCAGGCCGCCGATGTCTCTTACGCGCTCTCCCAGGCCTTCGGAACGGGACAGAACAACAACAACTTCAACCCGTTCTTCTTCTTCGGCGGCAACAGCAATCAGCGCACCCAGTCGCAGAGCAACGGCATCAACAACTTCCAGCCGATCCAGCGCCATCAGACCAGCACCAGTGGGCGCTCGATCATGCCTCCCGGCCCTCCCAATGCGCCGGATGGGCAGGGCGGTAACGATCCTGGTAACGGTCAGGCGGGCCAGCAGATCCCCGGTGTGATGACAACCCGAGGCTTTATCCCCGGCGAGAACATGAACGTCCCCGGAGTAACCGGCTTCATGACCGCCAACGGCTTCGTCCCGAGCGGGGTTGCAAATGCCTCGAACAACAACGATTCGAACAATCCGGATGCGCGCACCCGCCAGTTCGGTTTCGGTTTCGGCCAGCGCCAGCAGGGACTGGGCAATACCAATGGAGCCAGGTATGGACGCGGCAGCCAGGGCAATCAGGTCAACCTGCTCCAACTGCAGAATAACGTGTACGCCGTACCTTCGCCCAACGGCGATTCGCTGATCGTAACGACGACCCCGGATAACTACGAGGCCATCAAGGGCATTATCGAGGCGCTGGATGTGATCCCCTCCCAGGTAATGCTCGATGTGGTCGTCGCCGAAGTATCGCTCACCTCCGACGATAAGTTCGGCTTCAACCTCAATGGCGCCCTCAACCATATCCTGGGCCAGAGTACCAATGTCACCGGGAACCTGGTGCAGCAGCCATCGAACGCCTTCGGTCCGACGACGACGATTGATCCGAATTTATCGGGACAACAGGTGCTCCTGAGCGGCACCAACTATACGGCGCTCCTTCAGGCGCTGCAGTCGAACGATAAGGTCCGGGTGCTGGCGACGCCGCGCGTCTTTACCTCCAACAACCAGCAGGCCCTGATCGACATCGCTACCCAGGTTCCCTATGTGGATGGGCAGACCATCAATACCGCCGCAGTGTCGGCGGTGGCGACGACACAGGTGCTGTTCAAAAACATCGGTTTCTACCTGCTGGTGACGCCGCGCATCTCACGGCAGGGCCAGGTGACGGTGGACGTCGTTCAGGACGCCAGCGACCTGCTCACCTATGTTACGCTTGGCAGCGGGACGAATGCCATCCTCGCCCCAGAATTCAATGATCGCTACACGGATACATCGGTCACGGTCCAGGATAATGAGACGGTGGTACTGGGCGGCCTCATTCGAGACCGGACGGAGTTGAATACGTCCAAGCTGCCACTGTTGGGAGACCTCCCGTTGGTGGGACAGTTCTTCCGTGCCCGTGAAAAGACCCGGAACAAGGTGGAGCTGATGATCTTCATCACCCCGCACGTGATCACCTCGGTCGAGGGCGCACGGGAGATGACCAAGCAGCAGACCAGCAAAATCTCCCAGCAGTTCCCTGAATTGGGCAAGGAGCCCAATTTCCCACTGCCGGATCCCGTCGACCAGAAGAAGGGAACCAATACCAAGTCTGCGCCCAAGAAGCAGAACCCTAACCCGAACGGCGCGACGCCAAATAACGGAGGAACGACCAATCCCGATAACGGAGGGAATGTGATCTCCACTCCCGGCGGCGTACCCCCGACCCATCCCTAGTTCCCACCCCCAACCCCTCCCCCATTCTGGGAGAGGGGGGGCTGCTGGGCGTAGGGCAGGTGAAGTGCATAGGTATGAGAATTCGTTTCAAGCCCTGGCGGTTCCGTCAGGGCTTTGTTGTTGAGCGGTTTGCTTACAAAGAGGAAAAATCGGTCTGTACGGTGAATTGTTATCCAGCCTAAAGGTCAAAATGTGACATAATGTCTGTCTGCTCAACCTTTCGCCCCTCAGTCCCCCCTCTCCCAGAATGGGGGAGGGGTTGGGGGTGGGGACCAAGAGCTCTCTGACGAGCGCGAGATCCGCGTTAGAATAGCGGATTAAACCGTCGAGCCAAGAAGAGGATGAGGGGCTTGTCACAGGAGTGAGAGCACATGCGGGTGATGATCTGGTGTGATATGGAGGGCGTTGCGGGTATCTCCGTATGGGAGCAGGTGAACGGCGGCGCACCCCTCTATGAGGAGGGGCGGCGGCTCTATACTGCGGAAGTGAACGCGGCGGTACGGGGCTGCAAACGGGCAGGCGCGACCGAGATCGTGGTGGTGGATGGGCATGGTGCGGGCGGTCCCTGGAATTTCAAAAGCCTGATCCCGGATCAACTGGAGAGCGGGGCGTCTTATGTGCTGGGATACTCCTGGGCGCGTTACGTCGCCCCGCTGGAAGCGGGATGCGATGCCGCGCTTTTTGTGGGCGCGCATGCGATGGCCGGCACGCCGGACGGCAACCTCTGCCATACGGTCTCCAGCCAGGCCTGGTACAATGCCCGCATCAACGATACGCTCGTGGGGGAGTCGGGGATCCTGGCGGCGATCTGTGGCGACTTCGGTTGCCCCTGCGTCTTCGTCTCCGGCGATGCCGCAACCTGCCGGGAGGTGCGGGCGCTGGTGGGCGAACAGGTGGTCGAGGCGCAGGTGAAGGAGGCATTGGGCCGCTACAGCGCGCGCCATCTGCCCGCAACCGATGCCTGCGCGCTCATCGAAGGGCGGGTCTATGCCGCTCTCGCCAGCCGGAACTGGCCGAAACCCCTCACGTTTCCTCCCCCGGTGACGTTTTCCGTGGAGCTTGCTACTCCGGACCGATCGGTAGACATGATGGGTAAGCCGGGGGTCGAGGTGGTGAACCCGCGCCTGGTGGTCTCACGGGCGGAGACGTTCTGGAAGGCGTGGGATCAGTTCTGGTATCGGTGACGTGTTAGGGAGGAGAGAGGGAGCGAAGGATGGAAGCGAAGGAACGGATCGTATGCGCACTGGATGTGGCCGATACGGATAGGGCCGTCGAACTGGTGGCGCAGTTGCGCCATGAAGTGGGTGTCTTTAAGGTGGGGCTGGAGCTGGTGAACGCGGCGGGGACTGGCATCTTTGCCCAGCTTCGCCAGGCGGGAGCGGAGCGCTTCTTCTACGACGCCAAGCTCCACGATATTCCGAACACTGTGGCGGGCGCGATACGGCAGATCGGACGGCTCGGCGTCTGGTGCGTGACGCTCCATGCGGCGGGCGGCAGCGCCATGCTGAAAGCTGCCGTCAAGGCGGCCCATGAGGCAGCGGAAGAGACAGGCATTCCGCGCCCTCGATTGCTGGGGGTGACGCTGCTCACCAGCCTGAGCGCAACGGAACTGCGGAACGAATTGTTCGTCACGGCGTCGGTATCCGAGTATGTGGCGCACCTGGCGCGGCTGGCCTTCGAGGCGGGTTGCGACGGAGTGATCGCCTCGCCGCAGGAGATCGAGACGGTACGCGACGCCATTCCCGATCCGGATTTCCTTATCCTCACTCCCGGCGTGCGTCCCACCGGTTCGGACGTAGGCGACCAGGCCCGTGTGATGACCCCGGACGAAGCCATCCAACGCGGGGCGGACTATCTGGTAATCGGGCGTCCCATTGTCGCCGCTGCCGACCCGGTAGGTGCGGCGCGCTCCCTGGCAGAGCGGATGGAGATCGGTCTGCGCCACAGACACCCCTTGCAAGTACAAGTTTCCGACCCAAAATTAGCCTTGAGTGAGAACAACGCGTCATGATGCAGACAATGAAGTGTCTTTTGCTGTGTGTGCTCTGTCTTGCCGCCCTGCAACGCTCCCTGGCCGCGCAGGAGGCTCCAAAGATTATCGAAGGCCCCGGTTCTACCCTCTCACAAGCCCCACGCCCTGCAGTCGGCCATGCCCGCAAGCTGCCGTATGGCCTGGAACTGATGGCGCATTTCGAACTGCTTCCGCTCCTGCGCGATACGAAGTGCGTTCAAGATTCCAGCTACGACCGCAGCGGCGGGAACGGCGATGCCGGCCACTTCTTCCGGAAGGAGGGCAATAAAGCCGTCCTCTCCGATATTCGCGGACCGGGCTGCATCTACCGCTTCTGGTCGGCGAACGCAGCGGGGCATCTCAAGATGTTCTTCGACGGCGAGGAGAAACCGCGCATCGACTGCCCGATGCAGGACCTCTTTCTGGGCAAGGTCAAGCCCTTCGTCGCCCCGCTGGTAGGCCATAAGAGCGGCGGCTGGTTCTGCTTCTTTCCCATCCCCTTCGAGAAGAGCTGCCGCATCGAGGTTACCGATCCGGGCAGTATGTACTACCACGTCCAGTACCAGCTCTTCCCGGATAAGACCCCGGTCACGACCTTCACAACGGAGCTGAGCAAGGCGGATCAGGCGGCGCTGGCAATCGTAAAGCAGCAGTGGGAGCACCTGGGGAGCGACCCGAAAGAGGTGCTGTTTCCAATCGATCGGTTCCCGGACACGGAATATGCCTGGAGCACGGAGCTCCAGCCGGGCGAGACCAAACAGAGCGACCCGCTGAAGTTTACCGGAGAGATCCAGGCCATCACCCTGAACCTCCCGACGGCGGACCGCTACTCGCTCCGGCAGGTCGTCCTGCGCGCGTATTGGGATGGCGCCAAAGACCCGGCCATCGAGGCTCCCATCGGCGACTTCTTTGGCGCGGGGTTCGGCGACCAGCGCTTCCAGGCGCTGCCGCTTGCTATGAGCGATTCCAACTACGCTTGCTATTTCCCCATGCCGATCCATAAGTCGGCGCGGTTCGAACTTTTCAATGCGGGCAAGACCCGCATTCCTCTGGTGAGCCTGAATATCTGTTACCGGAAGATACATGTTCCGAAAGACGCCCTCTACTTCCACGCGCAGTGGCACCGGCAGACGACCGTGAGCGGGGAGTACTTTCATATCCTCCAGACCACCGGGCGCGGGCACTATGTCGGCGAGCATACCGATATGCAGGGCGACCGGGGCATCGGGTTTCTGGAGGGTGACGAAAAGATCTATGTAGACGGGGAGAAGTTTCCCTCCATCTACGGCACCGGCACGGAGGACTTCTATACCGGCGGCTGGTACTTCGATGAGGGACCGTTCTATATGGCCTATCACGGCTGCACGCTGAAGAACGACGGCATGTCTCGCATCTCCGCCTATCGCTACCAGATCCAGGACTGCGTCCCATTCCAGCACGATCTGAAGGTAGACATCGAGCATGGCGGGATGAACGACTATCCCGGAGCGGACTACTCCTGCGTCGCCTACTGGTATCAGGATTCGACGTCGCACGGCTGGTCGCGCATCGATGTCGCCCAATTGACCCCGGCCCACCTCCACGTCGCCGACGCGCTGGAGGCGGAGACGCTCCTCTGGATGGGCGGCAAGACCGAGACGCTGGAGGAGAGCGCTCTCCCGGTCGAGGTGAGCGGGGGCAAGGTCGTCGCGGTTTCCGGCGCAGACGCCGCCTTTAAGGTTCAGGTGAAGCAGCCGGATATCTACCGTGTGGTGCTGTCGCGGTTGGTACGGCCCGATTCGGCGCTGCCGGAGCGCGTCACCCTCAACGGCAAGGAGATCGGCCTGTTCGTCTCCTCCGAGGACTCCAATCCTTCGCAGCCGGAGCGCCTGGATGCGTCTCAACTGATCGCGCTGCAGCCGGGCGACAACACCTTCGGCCTGCAGATGGCCGCCAATAAGCGGCTCTACCTGGACTACGTGAAGCTCGAACCGAGCCATAAGGAGCGCGGGGTGATCGAGGCCGAGGGACTGCGGGACCGGGCGGAGACAACAGGAGAGGGCAAGGTCTCCCTCGCTCCGATGAACGCAGCCTACAGCGGCTATAGCGCCCTGCGCTGGGAGCCGAAGAGCATGGAGGCGACGCTGAAGCTGCCCGTGTCGGTGAATTCGGATGGCGACTACACGCTGGAAGTCCTGGTCGGACGCCAGGCCAATAGCCCGCAGTTGGCAGCCCGCGTGGATGAGGGCGAGGTCCAGACGGTGGTAGACACCGCGACGCCCGACGCCCGACGCAATCACGTGGAGACGCGGACCATTCGACTGGGCGACGGCCTGCATCTCACCTCCGGGGCGCATACCCTGACCCTGATCTATAAGGGCGTCACCGCCTCGAATGCCGAGGCGAGCCTGACGCTGGACGCCATTCGCCTGCAGCGCAGGCGCTATGCCCACAGCGTGGAGGCGGAGAGCCTGAAAATCCTCGGCTCGAAGGATGGCGATGCGACCCACCAGGAGATGCGGGGCTTCGGCCCGGAGTGGAGCGGGGATTCGCAGTTCTGGTTCCGAGGGGAGAAGGTCGGGGCGGAGGCGACGCTGGAGCTGCCGGTCCAGGACACGGGCCGCTATACGCTGGTGGTCTACTTCACCACCGCGCGGGACTACGCCACGGTTCAGACGCTGGTGGACGATCAGCCCGTGGGCGCGCCGACGGACTGTTATACCGAGAACGTGCGGGCCAAGGGGAGAGTGGCGTTGGGCACGATCGAGCTGACCGCCGGAATGCATCGCATCACCTTCCGGGCTGTCAGCAAGAACCCCGCCTCGTCCAACTATCTCATCGGGGTGGATGCCATCGGCCTGGAACCGGTGAAGTGAGCGCCGGGCAGACGCATGCGGAGCCGCACCTCGCGACGTTCCTGCTGCCGACGCGCGCCGAGACCGCGGCCTGGGGTGAGGCGCTGGGCGCACGCCTGCGGGCGGGCGATGTGGTCGCGCTGTTGGGGGACCTCGGAACCGGGAAGACGACGCTGACCCAGGCGGTGGCGCGTGGGTTAGGGGTCACGGAGCCAGTCTCCAGCCCAACCTTCACTCTGGTGCAGGAGTATCGTGGACGGGTTCCCCTGTTCCATTTCGATCCGTATCGCCTGGAGCGATCGGAGGATATGGTCGATCTGGGTTTCGAGGAGTATCTGGAGCGGGGTGGGGTCGTGGTGGTGGAGTGGGCGGACAAGCTCGGCGATTTGCTGCCCACGGACCGCCTGACGCTGGGATTGGAACTCCCTGCCGTCGGCTCCGCGCCCGATTTTGAGGCGGAGGATGCGCCGCGCCTCCTGACTGCGGTTCCGGGCAGCCTCCGCTGGGAGGGCCTCCTGGCGCAATTGCAGGCGCTGCCGGAGATCGCGGCGCTGCGAGCGCTTGCGGAGGTCCGGCGATGAACAGGGAGACGGAGGCGCCGGAGGTCCTGCTGGCGATGGAGACTTCCGGCGATGTCTGCAGCGTCGCTGTTTTCCGGGAGGGCCGGTTTGTGGCGGAGCACACGTTCCGGCATGGGATGCACCTCTCCGAGCGCTTGATGGGGCATGTGGATGCGGTGCTGCGCGATGGCGACGTTACGCTGGCGCATGTGACTGCGTTCGCCGTCGGGATCGGGCCGGGGTCCTTCACCGGCACGCGGATCGGGGTGATGACGATCAAGACGCTGGCCGCCGTTCTGGAGAAGCCGGTGGTCGGCATCGGCAGCCTGGACGCCCTGGCGGCGGAGTATCTGGGGCTTGCCGAGGTGTGCGTCGTGCCGATCCTGCCGTGCCGAGCCGGGGTGGTCTATACCTGCCCGTTGATGGTGTCGGAAGCGCGCCCCCATCCGATTTCGGAGCCGGCGGCGCTGTCTCTCGCCGAGCTTGCTGCGCTCCTGGTAGAGAGGGAGCCGCAATCCGTGCTGTTTTGCGGCGAGGCGGTGGGCCGGTATGCTGCGGGCTTGCAGGAACTGCTCTCCGACGCCCCGTTCCCCGTTTCCTTCGGTCAGGTACGGTTTCCGCGCGCGTCCCTGGTGGCCCAATTAGCGCACGATCGCCTGCAGATCAACCCGGCGGGCGAGGATGTGCTGTCGCTGGTCCCGCTCTATATCTCTCCGCCGCCGATCTCGGCGCCGAAACAGGAAATCCCGCAGCCAATAGAGAATGAAACGGTGTCGCCGTCCGCATAGCAAGAGGGACGTGGACACCGGGAGGAAGACCATGCAATTTGCCGCTGCCGTCACGCGAGCGGAAGACGTAGACGAGGCCGTTCAGCATCTTGTTCTCTCGCTGCGCCGTCAGTTAACGGGAGAGATAGACCTGCTGGCGGTCTTTTTGAGCGCCCACCATCGGGATCACGCGGGACGCCTGTCGGAGCGGCTGCGCCAGGAACTCTTTCCGCGTGTGCTGATCGGCTGCAGTTGTGAAGGGGTGATCGGCGGAGAGCGGGAGATCGAGCGCGAGCCGGGCATCAGTGTCCTGGCGGGGCGGTTGCCGGGCGTGACGCTGTCGCCGTTCGCTTTCGGCATCGAGGATTGGGAGACGGTTCTGGCGGCGAACGCACGTGAGGAGCTAGGACGGCGGGTGGGGGCGACGGGCGCGAGCCGTTCGGAGACCCGCGCCTACCTGGTTATGGGCGACCCCTTCACCACGCAGATCGTGGAGTTCATGGAGGCGCTGGAGCGCTGGACGCCTGCGGTCCCGATCGTGGGCGGCATGGCGAGCAGCGGGGAGAGGCCGGGCCAGAATGTGCTGCTGCTCGATGAGGATGTGCTGGATGAGGGGTTGGTCGGGGTGAGGCTGGCGGGGCCGGTGCGGGTGGATACGGTGGTGAGCCAGGGCTGTCGCCCCATCGGGGAGCCGATGCTGGTTACGAAGGCCGAGCAGAACATGATCGGGACGCTCGGCGGGCAGAATGCGCTGGAGGCGGCGCGGGCGATCCTGGATCGGCTTCCGCCGGAAGAGCAGGCGCGCATCGGCAATGACGGGCTGTTTCTGGGGATCGTCATCAACGAGTACCAGCCGACCTTCGGGTGCGGCGACTTTTTGATCCGCAGCGTGCTGGGCGCGGATAAAAACACGGGCGCCGTGGCCGTCGGCGATCATATCCGGGCAGGGCAGACGGTGCAGTTCCATGTGCGCGATAAGGTGACGGCGGATGAGGATCTCCGTCTGCTGATGGCGCACGCCGCGCAGGATGAGACGGCTCCGGCGGGCGGCCTGCTGTTCAGTTGTAACGGGCGCGGCATTCGCCTTTTCGACCTCCCCAACCACGACGTGCGCGGGGTGCTGGAGGCTATGCCGGAGACGCCGTTGGCAGGGTTTTTCGCGGCGGGTGAGATTGGCCCTATCGGCGGCAGGAACTTCATCCATGGGCATACGGCGAGTATTGCGCTCTTTCGGCCCGACCTCAGTTCTTGACAAAACGGCCCTCGCCATGCTATCCTACTGATACGTTTTGCGCCGTAGCTTCCCCGCTATGGCAGAGGCGTGTGGCGATTGTAGCTCAGTCGGTTAGAGTGCCAGGTTGTGGCCCTGGAGGTCGCGCGTTCAAGTCGCGTCAGTCGCCCTTTTCCCCTTTCTTGCCCCGGTTAGAGTGCATGTTGTGACCCACGTCCCCCTACGTTACAGCACAGTGAACGAAGGGACTGGACTATGACACTACAAACCGCCATCGCCGAGTATGTTGACCATGTTCGGCACGAACGACGCCTCGCCAAGACGACCACGAAGCAGTATGTTTCCTGGTTCCACACCTTCCTCGAATGGCTGGATGCCAACGGCTACGGCTCCGATCCTGAACTTGACGCCTTCAATACGCTCGTCTTGCGCCGGTATCAGATGTACAAGGCGAAGGGGGGCGCTCGACCCCGCACGATCTTGAGCGCCTTTCATCCTCTTCGTGGTCTCGGTCAATATCTGGTTACACAGGGACGCCTGACCGAAAACCCCTGTAAGGCGCTGACGATGCCCAAAAAAGACGCCAGTATCAGGCACACTCTCACGGATTCCCATGTTACCGCTCTCTTCGACGCCTGCCAGCGCCAGCGCACCCCTCGTCTGATTGCCCTGACACGCGCCCTGATGAGCATTCTCGCTTATGGGGGGCTGCGCCGGGAGGAAGCCTGCTGCCTGCGCCTGGATGACGTCACGTTCGAGAAGGACGCGAAGGGCCGCGAACAGACCGGAATTCTGGTACGTTCGGGGAAGGGCGGGAAGTCCCGCCGGATCTTCGTATGCTCTGAAGCGGGAAACGCTTTGCGTGAGTGGTTAGCGGTGCGGGAGAAGGACTGCATAGGGGATTGGCTTCTGATGCAAGATCGGGCGCGACGTGTCCACTTCAAAGGGATTGCAAGCCTTATGGCAACTCTGGCGGCAACGGCTGGCATGGCAGACAATCCCGCTGCAAAGCCGCATAGTCTCCGGCATTGGTGTTTGACCAATCTGGTGAAGAACGGCGCAGGGCTTCGCGACGTTATGCAGTTTAGTGGGCATTCCGATTTAGCCACCCTGCAACGCTATCTGCACAGTGGGGAGGAGGAGTTGAAGACCATCGCCGAACTGACAGCCCTGCGGACACCTTCACAACCGCAGACACCGCAGAAGCAGGAGGATGACCACAAGATCCTCCGGCTCTCTATTCGCGATAGAGATGCCGGTCGGCGCTTGCGCCGTGCCGCTCGCTAATGGGGTAAAATAATAGCCATCGGTCAGTTACAGACCGATGGCTATTTTTGCGCCGGGTAAGGGCGACTACGAGACTGGACACTCTCATTATACCCCTTTACCCCGGCGCGTGTCTACGGGAGTACGCGCCAATGTCTTTAGATCCTAAGAAATTGCAGGAAATGCGTTCTTTCGCCAACCAATGGCGGGGAGCGGTGAAACAACTAGATGAGCATCTATCCAACCCGCCACAACGCGATACAACAAGGCGGGGAGGGGGGTTGATCCCTTCATGGGCAGAAGTCTGTCAAACCTTTCCCCACTGGGCGGAATACTCGGCTGAAAATACGCTGTGGAAGTTGTTGGCATTTTTTGAAAAGCGAGAAGCTGCTTATAGGCGTTACATATTGCGGCGGTTCGGTGCGGATGTCATGACCCGCACGTTCACCCGATACGGCGTCCTTACGTCGCGGCAAATGGAACTGCTATACCTAACAGAATACAAATGGCGTAGGTATGAGGATTCCATTCATTCTCTTCACAATGCAATGGAGCGACCGGATATACCTGCCTCCGAACGCCTCCGAATGTTCCACGAATGGAATGCGAATGTCGCCCGCCAGCAGATATACGACCTCACGTTCAGGTTTCTCCGTCGCTTCCGTGAAGAGACTATTCCTGAACTGGCACGAAGTCAAATTACCCTCAGTCCTCATGCCAGCGGCGGGAACAGAACTGCCGCTCGTCTCAAAGCAACGCCAACAGATGCTGATGGACGCGGACGCCATCCAAGAGAAGATAAGATCCTGGAAGCAGAATTGCCTTCCGAAGCATGGGCAGCCCTGGCCGATAGAAAGCCGGGGGATAGTCTTGACAATTGGCTCGAAGCCGTCAATGCCAGCTTGGAAAAACTACTTGATGCTTCCAAGACTGGAAAAGGAGTACGAGGCAACTTCTCTATGGATCGTGAAATACTCACCTTCTCTGACGCTGATATAAAAGCGTTTGAGGAGCGAGAAAATCTAAGGTATGTCGCGGATCGCGCGCGACTGGGCGCGAACGAGCGAGAACTGTTCGACATTCTCCTCAAATGCCCAGAGTTAGCTGAACATGGTTGTAGGCAGAACCTCGCTGCTCTTGTTGGGAGGAGCGACAATCAGGTAGGAGTGGAACTTCACCAAATGCGAAACAAGATGAAGCAGGCCAAAGAAACCTGAAAAAAAGTTTTCATGGCGCTTAACAAAACCCTCTTTGAACTGCGTGATGCGGTGAAAGGAGGGTTTTGTTATGACAAATCCTCATACGTTCATCGCCATCTACAGCGGACAAACTATCAACTCTGCAAAACTGGTGATCGCCAGCGCAGACCCCGACCTGGTACAGTACGTGGTTGCCAATTTGCTCGCCGCACCCGTTGAAGCCGGAGACCCTGTAAGTGCAGCACTTGAGCAAGGTCAGCGCTCCGCTCTTAAAGTCTTGCAGGAAGGGGGAACCTCCAATGCCTGAAGTTCCCACCTTCCTCGATCTTCTCCCTTCTCATTACCGTGGCATCATGGGGCATTGGTTCCTTACCCCAATTCGAGACGGTGAAACCGAACCGGGGTCCATCGTCGCCAGCGTTCTTCGGAAACTCGAAGAGAAGCGCGATGAAGCAGACACCATGCATCAGACTCGTCAGTATGACGAACTGCGTAGAATCGTTCTGGACAATCTGGAAGCGGCGAAGGCGTTCGCACAGGAGCGGATTGCTTATGAGGCGCTGCCTGCCGACGTGAAAGCGGAGCGCAAGGCTCAGAACCGTTGTGAAGCCATACAACAGCATATGGAAGGTCTACCGCCGACAGAACGGCAGTGTGCCGCGCTTCGACGCCTGGGGGACAACCGCCCCGTTGCCAATCGTGCCGAAGCCTCGAAACGGATTGATGCGCTGCTCTCTGGCAGGAAGGTAGGGCAGTGATGATACAGCCAATCATTATCTGCAATCCTAACGGCATTCCTGCCGAACTGAAACCCTTTCCCAATTGGGTTTTATGGCGATTGGAGCCAGATGCGAAAGATCCCAACAAGATCAACAAGATGCCCTATCATCCCAACGGCACAAGGGCACTGGCAAACAATCCGAAGACCTGGACAACTTACAAGGAGGCGCTTGCGGCTTTTCAGTCCGGCAAGTGGGCAGGCATCGGTTTCGAGTTGGGAGGAACGCCGTTTGTGTGTATTGACCTCGACGCCTCTGTCGGCGAAGACGGTTCCCTCTCCGAAACCGCTTCGTGGGTCGTTCCCCTCTTCAACAGCTATACCGAAGTCTCGCAATCAGGGCGTGGGCTGCATGTCTTCTTCCGTGCCGACAAAACCGGCTATAAGACACACATCCAGAAGGGGCGCGAACTCTACCTTGATGGCAAGTTTATCGCCATGACCGGCCACCGCTGGGAGGGAACGCCTGCCAGCATCGAGGAGCGCCAGGGCGAACTCTACGGGCTGTACAAAACATGGTTCCCTCCGGTGGAGAAGAAACCTGCTGAAAGAGCCAAGTCTTCCGCGCCGGTTTCAATGTCCCATGCGGAACTGATCGAGAAGATCCGGGGCAGCAATCAGGGCGCGAAATTCGCAAGTCTCTTCGATCAGGGCGACATTAGCGCCTATCCCTCACATTCCGAAGCAGACGAAGCCTTGTGCTGCATCTTTGCCTGGTGGACGGACAGAGACGCGGTACAAATAGACGCCATATTCAGAATGTCAGCACTCTACCGGGATGACAAATGGGGCAAACGGGCAGACTATCGGGAGCGCACTATCGCCTTTGCAATTGCCAATTGTGATGGCGGGTATACCCCATCCTACCGCAGCGAGGCTGCCGATCCGGACGATCTACCTTCACCGGAACCGCCTGCCGAACCGGCCCCCCCCGCCGAGGGGCTGACCTACGAGGCATGGAAGAAGCGCGGAAAGCGGCTGGCAGACTGGAAACACAAATGTGACGATGCTTTCCGCTGGAATGCAGGAGCATGGTATCGGGCCGCTGTTCGGGATGTGCCACACGGAGAGAAGGAACGCTACGCAAAGCAGCTATTCGGAAATGCCTTCTATCAAATACGAAAATATGCCTCCGTAGAATCTGCATGGAAGCCGGAAGACCGGAAAGGACTTCCCTTCTGGTTGTGCGAGGTATTGACGGCACAGGACGCACCGACCCGTCAGAAGTATATTGCCCGGTTCCGCGAAGGAGGATTCACACGCGACGCCTTACGGGATGCGCTGGGTAAGAGGCCCGCCGCCCGCCCTCTGGCTTGGTGGCAGGTTCTCAAGAAGGACTTTTCCGACCCGGTCGGGGATATGTTGGTCCGCGCCGTGCGTATCGAAGGCGCTCTCAGCGTCGAACGCAAACTGAAAGCACTGTTCGGTGGAGACGCCTACGATTCCAGTGCCCCGCCCATACAGCACCAATCCTCAGAGGACTTGATACGGGAGGCGAAGGCCCATGTGGAGCGTCTTGCGGAGCCTGTCAAATCTTCCGCCAGCGGAAGAAATGAAACCCGCAAAAACGTCGCTGATGAGAGGGAAAACGACCGTTCCGGCGTCCTGAACCTGGACATTCCTGCGTCCGAAAATGGCCCGGTCTTGGACACAATAGGGGAGGGGGAGAGCGTTCCCGCACCGGGCCAACACGCCCCGCACTCTGGCGACAATTCCCCTATATATAAACACAGTGGATATAGAGCAAGGGAACGGCTCCAAGCCACAATCGCAGAACTTGCCGAAGCCCAGCGTATCGCCTGTGAGCGCAAGCGCCGCAACGATGCCACACGGAAGCCGGAACACGACCGGGGGAGCGATCAGCGCAATGCAGACGCCGACCAGTGGGGCGCTCTTGTCGAAGTCGTCACCGTGCATCGCATGGAGGAAGCCGATTTCCCCCTGTATGGGTGGACCCCGCTTGACGACAAGCCTGTTCCCCGACCTGACGTCTTCGTGTACGGTGTCCCTGTGGAAATTAAATCCGTCCGTCCGGGAGGGCGCTACTGCTGCATAAATGAGGATCAGCGCCAACGCTTCGCATCCATCCCCGGCCTGCTCTATCTGCCGGTAGCCATCGAAGCAGACGGGCGCACCTTGCGCCTCTATCGGCCTGTTCCCGCCGCCGACGTCGCTGCCTGGAAACTGTTCAAACCGGGGGATGCTCCCGGCATATCCTCCCCGTGTCGGTCCATCCCGCTCGAATGCTTGACACCGCTTCGGGATCTGGAGGAACTTCGTGAACTGTTGGCACTGGCGGCCTACGACCCCGAAGAAGATCCCTTCGCCGAGGAGAGCGCTGCCCTGCTTGAAAAGGAGGAATAGCACGGACGAAAGAAGAGGCTGACGGAACCCCCGTCAGCCTCTCACCCATTGTCGCGATTTTCAGTGAACTGGTAGATTTGTAGACGTTAGACTCCCCGTGATCGTCAATGTTGTGCTGCCATCGGCACTGGAGGCTGTCCCACTGGTTTGTATAAGCCAGCCCATTTCCGGAGCGAACCACCATGTAACATTCGATTCGGCAACAGTCCCTCCGGTGTTTGCTGTCTGCGATACGGCTACCTTCCAAGCGGTGAAGGTCCCGGAGGGGGTAGTAACCACCTGAGTGCCTTCAATTGTGAACGTCCTATGAATCGTGTCCCCCGTATTGAATGTTCCTAGATTGTCATAAGAGGACGCCGTTGACCATGAACCGGGAACGACTAAAAGGGGAGAATTGAGGGTGCGCGCCGTGTTTCCCCCGCTTGGGAGGTCTCCTACCTCTTTCACATCGCCAGTATTGGGGTCCTGTATGTAGTATGTGGTCGTGTTTTGCGCAAAGGTCCCGCCATTATTCAAAGAAAAGTTCTCGGCAATGGTCTGCGCCAGGACTGCCTGACCATTCAGTGTCGCTTGGGCCACGCTAATCGTGATCGTTCCCGACACCGTCACCGCCTGTCCGTTGACCGTTCCATTGCCTGTTACGCTGTAGGTCCAGGTATTCCCCGGCTGGAGCGTCGCCAGACGTGTCGCCAGTGGGAAAACTGTCCCCCCGGCGCTTCCTCCTCCCCCTCCTCCTCCACAGCCTGCCGCAAGACCGAGGAACAGGCCAAGCGTCGCCAGCAAACTCCCATGCTTCCAGAGTGATCCCTGCATCTTCCATGCCCTCCTTCAAATAGTCTGATACCGGCTTTTTTACTATCCTGAATCGCACTATACCATATCCCCGCTGATGAATCTACCAGGCGGCGGGGCATATTATGGAAAAGAGCGTTTTCACCCAACACTATGGGATTTTCTTGCAGGTGCTGCGACAGACGAGGAACGAAAAGGGTTTGACACAGGCGCAACTGGCGGAGCGCCTGGAAGAGACACAATCCTGGGTTTCCAAGTGCGAACGTGGAGAACACCGGCTGGATCTGATGGAACTTCGCGCCTTCTGTCGGGCGCTGGAAGTCCCTCTCTTGGAGTTTGTCCAGCGGGTGGAAACGGCTCTTGCAGAGAAGGAGTGAAAGTTAAGAGGCAGTATGCTCTCGTCTCTGTCTGCCCTTAGCCTGCCGCATGACAGCCTCGGCTGCCTGCATAGCCTCCCGCCTCGTCCCGCCCGCCAACTGACGCCTTATAGCTGCCTCTAGTGCGTCTGCACTCATCGTCAGAACCCGCTGACGTGCGCGTTCAAGCGCCCGCTTACGGTTCGCCTCTCTGATCCGGTCCTTACCCTCCTGCGTTTTTGGCCCGGTTGATCCCGAACCATGCATACGACAACGGTTCCGACCACTGACGACCTTTGCTTTACAGGGCGCTCCGCTTCGCGTCTTCGCCCCACAAAGAAGCCGATCCGACTTCGGTATAGTCCTTCTCCCCTCAGTTTCCATATTCGCCCCTCCATGCGTCTGCTGCATGGAGTATCAATTTTCAGCACTCCCAAAACTGTGTGAATCGTGTTGATACCCCATGCGTACTCTAGCATATTATACAACTACAGGCAAATTTTTGCAAATAATAGCATAATGCTCAAGATACCCCATAATGCGGGCGAATGCGTACACACACCTGCACGGGCGCGAATGTTTCGGGGAGAGTATTGCTCCAGACCTCGTGCGCGTACCGTTGACGGTACGATGGAGAAGGGAGAGAGGGAACGGTTCCGCTTATGTCTGTCCACTTTCTCCGATGGATAGCGTTTCGGTCCGTCCGCGCATACATCCCACCCCCCGTATTGGGGGCGCTATACCCCACCTGTGAAGTCGGGCCGCGCATGCGTCAACCCTGGCGATTTCGTACTTGGCCTCGTACCCCACACGCGGAGGGAACGTTACCCGGACTGGTCGGGAGGGGTATTCCGTTTCTTGTAAACCCTGCCAGACGACAGAAGAACGTCGGAACTTCTCACTATGTCTA
>DATGIG010000620.1:0-12208 GCA_035295825.1 Chthonomonadaceae bacterium
GAGCGTCATTCTGGCCCACCGTCTCCAACTGACCGGTGATGCCGACACCAAGGCCCGTTATGCGCGTCTGGTCGCCTCGGAGGGCCGCACCTGGCTGCCCTTTCTCGCCGGCCAGAAAGCCGTCGCCTCCGCCCACTAATCGTTTAAGCGACTAACTTGCAGGAGCCGTGCGATGAGCGCACAGACCATCGTCCCGCGAAAACTCTATACCGCTGAAGACCTGGAACAACTCGCTGCTCAGGGCTATCGCTATGAACTCATTCGAGGAGAACTGATCGAGATGCCGCCAGCCGGTTTTCCCCATGGGATTTATACAGATCGCCTTACCGGTTATCTACGTGTCTATATGGATGAGCACGACCTGGGGGAGGGGACGGCAGCGGAGACGGGCTTCAAGACAGAATATAACCCCGATACGGTAATCGCTCCCGACTGGGCGTTTGTCGCGAAAGAGCGACTTCCGGAAGGCTGGGAGAGCATGGGGTATCTTCCGATTGCACCGGATATGGTGCTCGAAACACGCTCCCCTGGAGATACCAAGCGCGAAGTTTCGGAGAAAGTGAGCGAATGGTTGAATGCCGGGGTTCGTTTTGTTTGGGAAATGGATGTGGCGGCACGAACAATAACCGTGCACAGGCGTGACCAAGAACCCCAGATGCTTGGCCCCAAGGACGCCCTTACCTGCGAAGAGGTGCTGCCCGGTTTTACGTATCCGTTGAGCAAACTCTTCCGATAGAATCGCTCACGGCCCGCTCTGCCCCGCCGGAAGTGCTTCTGGCGGGGCATTTTGCGTGTTGTCGGTGTCTCCTGCTTTTCAGTGAGAAAAAAGTTCGGAATCCTCTTGACGACAAATGTAGCCTGTGTTATACTTAACTTGGGCTACATTTGTAACCAGGAGGAGATCCTTGAGGAAGGCGTCGCTGGGAGAACAGGAATTGGAACTGCTGCGCTATGTCACGGAGCATGCGCCCGTCACCGTGGCGGAGGTGACAGAGGACTATGGGAAGCAGGTCGGTCTAGCGCGTACGACCATCAAGACCATGATGGAGCGCCTGCATAAGAAGGGCTACCTGGCGCGGGAGGCGCACGAGGGCGCATTCCGCTATGCCGCTGCCATGCCGAAGGCAGACCTGCTGCAGGGGCTTGTCAGCCACTTTGTAGAGAAGACGTTGGCTGGCTCCCTCTCGCCCTTCGTCGCGTATCTGGCAAAGGGCAAAGACGTTTCGGATCAAGAGTTTGCTGAGTTGGAGCAGTTGGTCGCGGAACTCGGCGCGAAACGGAAGGAACACAAGCAATGAGTGGGGCATGGGTGGGCGCGATGAACGCCCTTTCTGCCGTATGGGCAGACAACATGGTACGTGCGTGCTGGCAAGGGGGCCTCTTCCTCTTGCTGGTCTGGGGAGTATGCAGGCTCTTCCCGCGCCTGCCTGCTGCCTTTCGGGGTGGCCTCTGGTGGCTGGCGTGTCTGAAGCTGTTGCTAGGGCTGGTGTGGGTCGTACCGGTGACCTGGGCGGTTCTGCCCGCCCCATCCATCGAAGAGGCGCGGACGCCTGCATCGGAAGCCTTATCCACACCTTCGGCTCCCACGGAGCAGCACGCAAGGATACAGCGAGCAATGGCGGAAGCGTCGGCGGCTCCGGCAGCCACTGCGCCTTCACGTCTCCGTCCGGCAGATCCAATCCCTACGACGACGCTCACGGTGGCTCCGCCGAGTGCTACTCTGGCCTCCCTGCTGCTGGGATTGTGGCTGATGGGCGTTGCATTGCGGCTCTGCCTGCTGGCGTGGCATGGTCGTAGCGCCCGGCGCCTGGTTCGGGAGGCGCGCCCATGCCGACAGCCGGAAGTCCTGGAAGCGGCAGAACAGGTTGCGCGCCTGATGGAATTGCGCCGCCTGCCGCGACTGCTCTGCTCGGATGCCGTTGCCGGCCCGCTGCTGGTTGGTATCCCCTCGCCGGTGATCCTGTTGCCGGAACACGCCCTCCCGGACCTCTCTGCTGACGAACTGCGGATGGCGCTGGCCCATGAGTTTGCCCATGTGCAGCGCGGGGACCTCTGGCTGGGCGTCGTGCCCACGCTGGCGTCGGCGCTGTTCTGCTTTCACCCCCTGGTCTGGCTCGCCTCGCGCGAATTCGAACTCTGCCGCGAAGAGGCGTGCGATGCACAGACGCTGCTGCGCACACAGCAGCCTGCGGAGGAGTATGGTCGCCTGATCTTACGGTTCCTCGCCCGGAACCGACAGGCGGAGGCAGGAGTGGCGCTGGGGGCGACCCATCATGCGTTCCGAAGGAGGCTCTCGATGCTAAAACATGTCTCAAGCCAGGCAGCGCGTCCGATGCGTGTGGCCCTGGCGCTGCTGGCTGTCCTGGCGCTGGTGGGGCTGGTGCCCTGGCGGGTGATCGCCACGCCCCAGGAAGAGAAAGACCCGCTCGCCAACGATGCGCGCCTGGAGCGGAGGGTGACGGTCAACGCCGAGGGGATCCCCGTTAGCGATCTGGTTCCGCTTCTTGCCAAAAAGACGGGCCTGCCCCTTGAAGTCTGGAGCGGCGCTGCCGACGACAAAGTGATCGTCTATAGCGCGGCGCGTCCGCTCAAGGAGGTGATGGCGGATCTGGCCCTCCTATTCAACGACCGCTGGATCCATGGCAAGACCAATACCGGGCGGGAGTACTATGCACTGACCCGCACGGAGACGGCGAGGCGCTACGAGGAGGGGCTGATTGACGCGGACTATGCCCGTGTCGTCATCCAACTGGAGGAGCAGGTAAAGGCGCTGGAGGAGACACCGGATCAGCTAGCCAAGCGACCGAAAGACGATCCCATTCGACAGCGGCTGGAGGACCATGTCACGCGATTGGCGACGCAGCTCTATGCCGGATTGAGCGTCCAACAGCGCGGACAGCTCTTTGAACTCACGACGCTGCACGTTCCCTTCGCTATGCTCCCTCCCGACCTGCAGGCGGCGGTCCGGGATCAGTATGCGGCAAACCTGGCCCAATTACAACGTCAGAAGGAGGAGCATCCCGAACAGGTCGGCACGATCGGCCAGCCGGACGACATCGCCAAGCAGGGGCTGGAGTTTTCGGTGGCGCACTATTTCGGCGAGACCTACATCGATGCACATCCGGTGGGCCTCATCGCACAGATCAAGGTGCAGGAGCAGTGGGAACTGCCGGCGCATGGCGATCCCTATACCAAGCAGCCGGTCCCGAAGGATGCGGCATTGCCCGCTGCGGACGCGGTCGGAGCGGGTGGAGTGGGGAAGAGTTGGCCGGAACGCCTGAAAAGTCTTGCGGAGCACTCCGGCATGACAGTAATGGCGGACTTCTATCGCTCGAAGACCGTTACGCAGCCCTATGAGGGTGCAGAGGCGAACGCGAACGCTCCGGCATCCACGCGTGCACTGGACGCCTTCTGTTACTCACCGGGTTATCTCTGGTGGGCTCACAACAAGACGCTGCTGTTCCGTAAGCGCGACTGGTATACCCAGAAGCAGTATGAGGTTCCGGAACCCTGGCTGCGCACTCTGTGCAAGAACCTCCGGACGCAGAAGAACGTACCCACGTACTCCGATGTGTTCCACCTGTTGGACCTGACGAACCGCCAGATCGTTGGGCTGAGCAGCCTCAAATATCGGGACGAAGCCCCCGGCCAGATCACCGCAGGGGAGTGGGACGAACACGATATTATGGGCCTCAAAGAGTGGCTGGAACTGGCGAAGACCTCTTATGCGAACCCGGAGCGGACGCTGCAGACGTTTCAACTGGTGGATAAGGACGGCCCGGAGTTAGCCGTGCTGCCGGTCGCAGCACTGAATAATACACAACGCTCTCTGCTCACATCCTTTGTGGTAAAACAGACCACGGCTCCCCACATCAACCCGAGCGACCAGATCTACCTGCGCCTTCACTGTACCGGTTACCCCCTTCCGGACAAACCAGGGTTCCACGACGGCTTTTCGGATGTGGACATGACCATGCAGACGGAACAGAAGCGCTCGCTGAAAGCGGGGGAGATATTCCAGGGCTACTTTATGCGGATCAGCCTGCCCACTGAGATACCGGACGACCGCAGCGCCAAGACCCGCGTTGAAATCAAATAGACCGGAAAAGTGGAGTCATTGTAGGTGAGAGGAAGTACCCAATGATCCGTGGCTCATTTTGCGGCATGATCGCTCTGGTGTTAGCAAGCGGTGTGTTTTCGATCAGATTACATGCGGGGACGCGAGGAGACGATCCCAACAGACAAGTCACGATAGGAGCGAATGGGCAGGTCAGCAAACCGCGCAGCCAAGTCACGCATCGTGAGGTCACTCTTGCTGCCGACCCGAAGCATCCGGAGCGCCTGCTCGCCGCATCCCTGACCAGCCCATTACCGAAAGATCCGGACTATTACGAGGTTGTGACTTATCTCTCTCTGGATGACGGTAAGACCTGGATGCTCACCCAGGAGCATAAACGGGTGCGGGAGGGAGAGGCGTACAGTGACCCCTCCGTCGTCTATGGAGCCGATGGCGCGGCGTATCTTGTAGACTTCGGAAAGGACTTTCACAAATCGGAGGGGGCGCATCTGGATCTCTCTCGCTCTCAGGACGGCGGCAAAACCTGGGCGCCGGCGTTTGTCATGGAGGAAAACTCGGATCGCCCGTTTCTGGCCGTGGATCGCTCCACCGGAAAGTACCAGGGGAGGATCTACTGTATCCGGAACGTTCAGGCCGCTCTCCTGAACTCCTTCTCGAGTGATAACGGTAAAACCTTCCAGAAGCGGCGTTGGAATCTGCCGGGGGGAACCTTTGGAATGGGCAACCCTGCAATCGATTCCCAGGGAACCCTGATCGTTCCATACCCAACCCATGCCGCCCCGCATCAGGTGATGGTCGGCCGATCCGTTGACGGAGGAGAGACGCTGCTGCCGACGGTTTGGGTCGGTACTTGCCGGGGGTGCGAATATTCCGGTCTGCCGTCACTGGCCGTTGACACAGAGAGCCAGGCATACAAGAACTGTCTGTACCTGGTCTGGGCGGATGACACCGGCAATGGAATACATGTCCTGTTTGCCCGTTCTCTGGATCAGGGCGCTACCTGGTCCAGGCCCACCCTGCTGAGCGAACAACCGGAAGGTCCTACTAGGGCTTATGATGCGTATCTGCCGACCATAGCCACCAATAAATCCGGTGTCGTTGGTGTTTGCTGGTATGACACACGTCATGTTCCCGCTGATAAGCAGGGCTGGCAAATCCGCTTTCGTGCCTCCCGGGATGGCGGCGCTACCTGGCTGCCCAGCGTGCGCGTCTCGGAGGTGGATTGTGCTTTTGGTAAAGCGGAAAAGCCGGAGAGCGTATTTGCGGGCGACACTGCAGGGCTGTGCGCCGATGGGAATGGCGTCTTTCATGCCCTGTGGGTCGATAATCGTACAGGTGTCCTGCAGGTATGGACCGCGCCCATTACGGTTCAGAATCCTGTGTCAAAGTGACCGAGAAAAATACCTCTCCGGGAAACCATCGCAGCCCGGATCATGAGGTGCCTCAGGAAGGAGATCATATCATGACCAACAACCAGCGTTTTGCCGCCGAACTCGTCATCCTGGGTTTGATTGGAGTCGTCCTGTGGGCGAGGGCCGAGCCTCGCCACGACGAGCAGATCGCAATCCCCAAAATCATTCAAGCCCAGGAGTTCCGGCTGGTGGATGAGAAAGGCAAGGTCTATGCGCGACTGGCCAGAAACCCGGCGCCTTTTGATCGGCATGGGGGAGAACATGGAGCGAACGCCAAGCGAACCCTCTTCATGCTCAATGGAGATAAACCGAATTCAGGGTCTATGGTTCTGGTTGTAGATTCTAACGAGGAGCCCTGGATCGATATGCAACGCCTGCACATGAAGGAGGGGCTGGTAGATTCGTCACAACACGCGGTATTGTCCTCTAACGAAGACGGCACACCGACGCTCGAACTTAGCAGTGAAGCGGGCAAACAGACAATCATCAAGCCCTAGAAAGAGCCATAAAGGCAATACTGCCCCACCAGAAATAGCTCTGGTGGGCAGTGTTTAGATGCTCGCGAAAGTACCTTCCGTCACCTGACCAGGTCGGGGAGTTACTCTTTCGCCTTGTGGGGGATGATCTTCAGGCCCAACTCCTTCAACTGCGCCTCGTCCACTGTGGAGGGGGCATCCATGAGCGGATCGTACCCGAGGCCCATCTTTGGGAACGCCATCACCTCACGGATGTTGGGCTCGTCGAAGAGGAACATCAGAAGGCGGTCGATGCCGGGGGCGATGCCGCCATGCGGGGGCGCACCATAGGAGAACGCCTCCAGGATATGCCCGAACCGCTCCTGCTGCTTCTCCTTGGAGATGCCCAGTAGGTCGAAGACCCTGGCTTGAACGTCCGGCTTATGGATGCGGATGCTGCCCGACGCCCACTCCGTGCCGTTGCAGACGATGTCGTAGCACTGCGCCCGGATCTTGCTCGGATCGGTGTCGAAGTAGTGCAGGTCGCTCTCATAGGGCGAGGTGAAGGGGTGGTGCATGGCGTCCCAGCGCTGATCGTCCTCATTCCACTCCACCAGCGGGAAGTCGGTGACCCAGCAGAAGTAGAGCTTCTTTGGGTCGCGCAGGCCGAGCCGCCTCCCGATCTCCACGCGGAGGCGGGAGAGGACATTGGCGACGACGGCAGGGCTGGGATCCGCGATGATGGCGATCAGGTCGCCCGCCTCGGCCTCACAGGCGGCGAGCAGACTCTGTATCTGCTCCTCGCTGAGGAACTTGGCGATGGCGGACTTGACGCCCGCCGGGCTCGGCTCCGTCACGGAGACGGTCGCCAGCCCCTTCGCCCCGAACTCCTTGCAGAAAGCGCCCAGGTCGTCAACCTCCTTGCGGGATAGGCTCGCCCCGCCCGGATAGCGCACCGCCTTCACCTGTCCGCCGCCCTCCAGTGCGCTCTGGAAGACCCCAAAGGTACTGCCCTGAACAACCTCACCCAGATCCACCAACTCCAGGCCGAACCGGATGTCGGGCTTATCATTGCCGTAACGGCGCAACGACTCATCATATGTAAAGCGGGGGAACGGCTTGATGATCTCCTTATCGCTCAACGTCTCGATGAGCTCGATAGTCATCTCCTCGATGAGGGAGAGGACATCCTCCTGCTCCACAAACGACATCTCCACATCGAGTTGGGTGAACTCCGGCTGGCGGTCGGCGCGTTGCGCCTCGTCCCGGAAGCAGCGGGCGATCTGGAAGTAGCGCTCGCAGCCTGCGACCATGAGAAGCTGCTTGTACTGTTGCGGCGATTGGGGCAGGGCGTAGAAGTGGCCCGGATCCAGGCGGTAGGGGACCAGATAGTCGCGCGCCCCTTCGGGCGTGGACTTAGTGAAGATGGGCGTCTCGATCTCCAGGAAGCCGCGCGCGTCCATAAAGTCACGAATGAGCTTCACGGCCTTGTGCCGCATCTCGATCCGCTCGTACATACTGGGGCGACGCAGGTCGAGATAGCGGTGCTTGAGGCGGAGGGCTTCGTCCACCTGGGGCATGTTCGCCTCATCCGCGATCTGGAAGGGCAGCGTCTTCGCGGCATTCAGGACTTCGATCTCCTGAGCCGCGATCTCGATCTCGCCTGTCTTTAAGTTGGGGTTCTCCGTCCCAGGTCGCCGCCGCCGGACCTTACCGCGCACCGCCAGCACAAACTCACTCTTGATGCTGTTGGCCAGGGCGACCAGTTCCGGCGTCGCATCCTTCGCATCCACCACGACCTGCACCAGTCCGGTGCGGTCTCGCAGGTCTATGAACACCAGGTCCCCAAAATCCCGCTGCCGATGCGCCCACCCGTTGAGTATCACTTCCTGGTCCACGTCGTTCGCGGTGAGCGCCCCACAGTGGACAGACCGTTTCCAGTTGTTCAAACCCGCAACCTCCTCGAAATATTCCGCTGCGAAAAATGACATTGTGGCTCGCCGTTGAGTTGCACAGGGACTACTATTGTGGCGCAGATTGACCCGCAAAGTCTATGCCGATCTATGGGTTTGATGAAACTTGGGGGGATTCTATACGTCCTTAAGAATAGAAGTACCCGGAGAGGGAGGTGAAATCATGAGCAAGATGCCGACCGACCGCAACCGCTTCCATGAGGATCTATTGCGCCGTGTGGGGATCTCCATGCCGGATCCGGCCAAGCCCAAACATGAGCATTCCGACAGAGACGACCACGACGCGCTCGACCCGCTACGATCCGTGTTGCCGCCTTCGTATCTTCCCGGCCCAACCAAACCGCGCACGCCGAAAAAGGGCCGCTAAAGAATAGTCGCAAAAAGGCACAAAAGACGCAAAAGGGATAATCCTCTTTTTTGCGTCTTTTGCGCTTCTTTGCGGCTAAAATGTGGTTCGCTTTGCGGCGGTTATTGTTTCCGGTTGAGGATCTTGGTCCCGCCTGTACCCATCTCGGCGGAGGAATCCTGCGAGCCCTGGGGGACGAAGGTGAGAAGGGTCTTCTCCGGGTTGGTGAACCACTTCTCTTTGATCTTCCAGAAGCGTCCCGCGCTGCCGTTCCCGGTGGTGAAGGTAAGGTTCATCATGTCGCCTGAATTATCCCACTTGATGTCTGCCGATTTCTGACCGTCCACGCTGAATGTCCCGCTCCCATCTTTGTTGAAGGTATAGAGATAGGTGACCTTCTTTGTGGTGTTGTCCTGTTGCGTCTCGTCCTCCTCCGTGGTCCAACTTCCCAGGAAAGTCTGCTCGTTGGCCGGGGGATTGGATTCCGACGGATTATTGGACATCCCACCGTTATTGGACATAGAGCCGTTATTCGGTGGGTTGTTGCCAGGCGGGAGGTTTTGAGCCGGCGGATTGTTGGGCTGGTTCGTGAAGGGTTGATTGGGTGAAGGGGGATTCTGAATAGGCTGAACCGGTGCGTTCACCCCGAGCAGCCGTCGCAGCCAATCCGGGCCGTTTAAGGCGTTTTTCGTTGCGGTGTTGCCCAGATAGAGGCCGCCGCCGAACACAAGCAGCGACCAGATCCAGAACATGATAAAACGGCCCCGCCGAATACTGGTAGGCGTCGGGCCGGAAGAGGGCGAACCGGGTGTAGGCATAATACTCTCCTATCAGGCCAAATCTTTTACAGCCTTTGCGTCTGAAAATAGCCATAAACCGTTGACGACGCAGGCTCTCTATTGTCTCATACGTTTTTTGAGCGGAGGAGTATTCACCGATTCTTGTGGATTTCGAGACACTTCGGAAATTAGCATGTGGGAGAAGGCATACGCCATTGCGAAAAAGGCGCGAACGGAAATCGCCGTTCGCGCCTGAGCGGATCACGATTCGCCCGCTTTACTCCATGGTGAGGCGGATGGCGGCGAGCACCTCTTCCAGATCCGGCAGAACGGAATACTCCAGGATCGGGTTGAAGGCGATGTGCACATCTTTGCGGGCTACGAGCTGTGGCGCGGAGAGGAAGTAGTTGAACCACTCGGGGCGTGAGGTCATCTCCGCGATCAGGCACTGACCGAAACCCGTGGTGCGGGCATCCTCATGCACGACGACCAGGCGGCCCGTGCGCGATAAGGATTCGGCGACTGTTTCGTAGTCACAGGGCGCGATGCTCCGTAGGTCTACGATCTCTACGGAGACACCCTCCGCGTCCAGCTTCTCCGCTGCTTCCTCCGCCAGTTCGGTGCAGTTGCCCCAGGTGACGAGCGTCACATCCTGGCCGGGCCGGCGGATGACCGCCTTGCCGAGCGGAACGGGCGAGAGCGTGGACGTGATCGGCGCACGCTTACGGAAGATATGCTTGGGCAGCAGGAAGAGCGTCGGATCATTCCCGTGAATGGCGGTCCAGAGCAGTCCGGCGGCATCCTCACTGGTGCTGGGTATAACGACGTTGAGGCCATGGATGTGCGCCCAGATCCCCTCATTGCTCTCCGAGTGCCAGAGGCTTCCGCCGGGCAGGTAGGCCCCATACGGCGCAATGATAACCATCGGGCAGGCCCAGTCGCCGCATGTGCGCCAGCGCAGCGAGGCTACCTGGGTCATCAACTGGTTGATCGCCGGGCAGATGAAGTCGATGAACTGGATCTCGAAGATAGGCTTCCAGCCCACGCTCGCCAGTCCGACGGCGGACCCGATGAGGGTCGCCTCCGCCAGCGCGGAGTTGAATACCTGGTGCGGGAAGCGGGAGGAGAGCCCCTTGGTCAGACCGAAGACCCCGCCCTTCGGGTCTTCGATGTCTTCTCCGCAGAGGATCACCTTCGGGTCCTCTTCCAGCGCCCTCTGAAGCGTCTGGTTGACGGCGGCGACCATCGTCGTCGCCTCGGTGAACTGGAGAGGCGGAACGGTGACGGGCGCGGGCGAACCGAAGAGAAACTGCGTGGCGGATTCCGGCGTAGGATCGGCGGCGGTTTCGGCGCGGCGATAGTCGGCGTCCACCTGCTGTGCGATGTCGGCCAACTCCGCTTCCCACTCCTCCCGCGTCAGGACGCCTTCGGAGAAGAGGCGGCGCGCCAACTGTTCGATGGGGTCGCGCAACTGGTCGGCGGCGATGTCTTCGGCGGAGCGGTAGACTCGCTGATCGTCGCTGCTGGTATGGGAGGCCAGCCGATCCAGGTCGCACCAGAGGACCGTCGGACCCTCCCCACGCCGCGCTTTCGCGACACACTCGGTTCCTACGGCAAACACTTCAAACGGATCGCGGGCGTTCACCCGGCGGAGGCACTCCTCGCCCAGCGCTCCGATGCGGTAGGGAAAGAACTTCTCCGTGGGGGTGCTAATGCCATAGCGATTGTCCTCGATGAGAAAAATGACCGGCAATTTCTCCTGCAGGGCGAATGCAATGGCCTCATAAAACTCGCCCTGCCGGGTTGCCGCATCGCCCACGCAGGTGACGACGACCTGATCGCTGCCCTCCATTTTGAAGGCCCAGGCCGCGCCGGTAGCGGGGATGCATTGAGAGGCGGTGGGGGTGGCAACGGAGAAGATGTTGCGCTCCCGGTTGCTATAGTGGCCGGGCATCTGACGCCCGCCGCTGCTGCTGTCGCGCTTGGCGAGATAGGCCAGCGCCAGATCGTAATTTGTCAATCCCCGCGCCAATACCAGCGCGCGATCCCGATAGTAAGGAAACAGATAGTCATCCGGGCGGAGCGCATAGGCCAGAGCGGCCAGTGCTTCATGGCCCATGCCGGAGACTTGAAACCAGCCTTTGCTCTGCCGTAGTAAGATCCCTTCACGGCGGTCGCCTTCCCGTGACAGCGCCATCAAACTCAGCAACTCCCGCGTCGGCAGGGTCGTCGTCACATCGGAAAGAGTTAGCTCCATTGCTCACTCCTGAATAGGATATAGGGAATAAATGGGTGGGAAGAGGATAAGGATATGGCGTTCAATCGCGTTCCTTTCTTGTGTGGCAACCTGAAATATTATACGCTATGAAGGCGCAAAATCCACGCATTATCCTGCTTCCCCGAGGCTCTATTTCTCCGGAAGGGCATGTTCCGTCGTCTCGTCCCGGTGCTTCTTGAGATATGCCATGAACGGCGTACCCCCCGTCCCTACTTGAGAGGGGTTGGCGTTATCCGTCTGCGCCTGTTTGAAAATATACTGCGCGGCATACTGCAAGTGCAAGGATCGGAACTGCTCGACTAAAGAGACGCAGGCGTTGTATACCGTAGAAAGGGCGGGGCATGCCGCCTGCTGCGCCAGGACGGCTTCGCGCACGGAGGGACCCTCCTCTATGTGGGCGAGGAAAGCCCTGTGGCGCGGGGGCATATAGTCGCGCATCTCCAGGAGGTAGGCTTTCAGGGGATCGTCCTTGTGCTCCACACCGAGCACGGCGTCCAGTGCCGGAATAATGGAGCTCTGCGCTCCGGTCTCACCCCGGAAGATCTGCGGCTGCTCTCCATACCCCTCTACGCCGGTATAGACCAGGCCGTTGGGCAGCGCGGGATTGTTCTTCCAGCCGTGGATATAGGGGCGCACCCGATGGAAGTAGATGTAGGGGTCGCAGTGTTCCGGCATCCGGGCCAGGGTCGCGAGCATGCCCGTAAGAGCCGCTTCAATGGCGTGCAGCGCACTCTGCAGCCCGTCCCGATCCTGGGCGCATACCGCCTGCTGGGCGGCCAGAATGGCGTGTAGCGCGGGAGCAGCCTGGGCCTCGATGTCCACATGGATGAGAATAAACCACTCCTCATCGATTCCGCCGAGAAAGTTCTGGATCAGGACGATGTTGC
>DATGIG010000621.1:0-4165 GCA_035295825.1 Chthonomonadaceae bacterium
TGCGGCAGCAGGTCGCTCACCCACCGCCCGGACTGGCCGTGCTGCTTCCACTCCCAGGGCGAGGGCATGACCGTGCCGGGCTTGCTCTGGAACAGTTCGACTTTTCCGCCGGGATCGAACGGCAGACCGGCCCGCTGGATCAGTTCAGGTTTGTAGTCGAACGTATCCACCTGGCTGGCCGCCCCGGACATGAAGAGCTGCACGACCCGCTTCGCCTTCGCGGGGTGGTGCAGGCCGCCTTTTAGCGCCGGACCGGCTTTACGCTGCGGTGTGCCATCCGCCAGAGCGTTCTCGCTGCCCAGCAGCCAGGCCAGGGCGATGCCGCCCAGCCCGCCGCCCGCCTGCCATAAGAAGGAACGTCGGTCCAGCGGTTCGTTCATGCCTTCCCTCCTGCAATGCGCATTATCCGCCTCCATGTGGCGACAGGATAATGGCAATAATAATAAAGAGGGTCAGCAGCAGCCAGAGCAGGGCGAAGAAGCCGCCTGAAATAATGCCTACCCAGGCGTGGGTCTTGCCCCGGACAGTCGGATACTCCTTTGCCAGCTTCAGCCCCTTGACCCCGAGTATGATGGCAATGATCCCCATCACGATGCCCAATCCCGGCAGAATGGAAAAGATCCCCAGGTAGTAGGAGATGAGGGCATTGGGATTATTGGCCGGGATCATGGTATCGACCACATTGACCCCGGATTGGACATAGCTGGGATAGACCGGTTGTCCAGGCTGTGCATAGGGAGGCTGGTTCGGTGGCATGGGATAGGGCGGCTGGGCAACAGGGGGCGGGTATGGCGCCTGCATCTGGGGAGGGTAGGGAGGCGGATTCTGAACCGGCGCTGCCGCCGGCGGATCCGCCGCCGACAGGTCGAAGTCGGATCCCGGCTTTGGCCGGGATAAGGGCTCTCCGCACTGGACGCACTTCGCACTGCTCTCGCTATTTTCCGTTCCACACTTTGGACAGATCATGGCAATCGATCCTTAATCGCCGACAGGCAGGCGTGCAGACGAGGCGACTTCGTAGCGGGTGATGTCGGGCGGACCGGCCAGGACTTCCGGCAGGATGCCCGCAAATTCGGCCATGTGAGGGGTCTGGAAGTGCGCCATGAGCGCCGCATCGCTCTCCCACTCCTCAAAGACAAAGATCCGGTTGGGGTTGCTCAGATCGGAATACATGTCGTACTTAAGGCAGCCTGCCTCCTGCTGGGTGGCGGCAACCATCTTGACGGCCGCCGCAACGGCCCTCTCTCGCTGATCCGGACGTACCGTTACACTTCCTGCCACAACAATCATCTATGGGCTCCTCTCGAAGGGCTATGGGGTAGCGTTCTCCACACAGCTTCCGATCTCCTCCTTATCGCCATCGCGTCGGGAGACCAGAGCCGTTGGGAGCAGGGGGACAGCGACCATGACCAGCGCAGTCGTTCCGGCGTTCAGCCAGATCAGATGGGTGAAGTTGAAATGGAAGTTGCTGAACAGGGTAGAGCCGGACCAGTCGGAGAGTGCGTTGGTCAAATTCCATACGCTCATCATGATCGAATAGCCGAGCGCTTCGCAGCCGCGTGGGGTTCCACGCACTGCCAGGTCGTAGACGGGCAGGGTCGCCAGTGTGCCGGTAACGCCGCTGATGGCTGTGATAATGAGCGCGCTGGTTGCGGAGTGGTACCAGAGATACGTGACCGTACCCACGGCATGAATGACGATGCTTGCCGCCAGGAGGGAGCGCAGAGGGATCGTGCGGCACAGTTGGTGATAGGCGATGGCCGCCAACAGCCCGGTGAAGGCGCTGACAAAGACCAGGATCCCGACATACTGTTTCGACAGGTGGAGCGTATTCGTCTGGTAGAAGAGGAGCGGCGTGCCAAAGCCCGGTGACGCAGCGATCAGGAAGATCATAAAGGCGGCAGCCCATAGAATACGGGTGCGCGAGAGAGTGATAAGATTGTTGAGGACATTCGCCAGGACCTCCCGTTTCAAAACGGCGGTAGGCGCTTCCGGCAGCGTCTGGAAGTAGAGGGGAACCAGCACCAGGTGCAGCGCCGCCGCCGCTCCCGCTGCCCAGAGAAACGGATAGTTCGATAGAAAGCCGCCAACCGGGCCGCCCAGCAACGAACCTAACCGGAACATGGAGATGCGCTGCGCCGTCAGCCGCCCCTCCGCGCGATAGCGCATTCCGCCCTCGACCATGACCCCGCCCAGCGTGGTGCTGGTGAACATGACGGTGGTGTAGAGGCAGGTGTAGGTGACGAGCATGATCCCATACTGTCGGGGGACAGCACTGAGGATCAACCACGCAAGCCCGGTGCCGAGCAGACTGAGCAGAAGGTACCAGCGGCGGCGCGTCCTGAACAGCGGTACGCTGTCGGTGAGAATCCCCGCCAGGGGTTTGACGTAGTTGGAAATCTGCCCGATGACGAAGAAGAGGGATACGCCCGCTGCCGTCTGATGCAGTTCATCCTTCAGCAGGAATTTGAGGGGGAGTTCGCCCATCGCCAGTCCCAGGTTGGTGCCCAGCCAGCCGAGCGCGACCAGCAGGGAGAAGGTCGCCAGGCTTGGTCGTTTTTCGGTGGGGTAGGGTTCCGCGAGGGCGGTTTGCGTTTCAACGGGTGGGTCGATCAATAGGGGGTTCTCTCAATCTATGAATACGAATTCGTTGGCATTGAAGAGCAGACGGCAGGCGGCGGGAAGGCCGTGCTTGCGGGCATAGACGGCCAGGGCTGCGCCTTCGTCCGGAGTGGGGGCGCGGCCAAAGGCGAGTTGATACGCCGCTTCGATCTGTCGTGCGGGTTCCGGGCTAAGCGTCTTCAGACGCTCCGCGAACAGTTCGGCCTGCCGGAGCATAAAGGGGTCGTTCAGCAACGCGAGCGCCTGGAGGGCGGTGAGAGTGGTGTTGCGCACGGGTGTGTTGATGTTCGGATCGGCGCAGTCCAGGCACTCCATAAACGGGTTCTGCACGCTGCGAACGGTGAAGGCGTAGACGGCGCGCCGCCAGGCCGCAGGCTGATCGGCCACATGGGGCGCCGTATAGTCGTAGACCGGCGAGTGGTCGTCCTTGAAGCGGAAGAGTTCAAAGCCCGGCCCGCCCATGGTCAGGTCGAGCTTGCCGCTGACGGCGAGCACGGTATCGCGCACCTCCTCGGCATCCAGGCGCTGCCGGTTCATGCGCCAGAGGCGGCGGTTGTCGGCGTCCTGCGTGGCATAGGCCGGATTGTCCTGGGAGGACTGGCGGTAGGTTGCGCTCAGGACGAGCATGCGGTGCAGCCGCTTCAGAGATTGGCCGTTGTCCCGAAAGTCTTGTGCCAGCCAGTCCAGCAGTTCGGGGTGAGTGGGGCGGGAGCCATTTTTGCCGAAGTCGTTGGGGGTGTCCACGATCCCCCGGCCAAAATGGAAACCCCAGATGCGATTGACGATGGAGCGCCAGGTGAGGACATTGGCCGGGCTGGTGAGCCAGTGAGCGAGGGCCGCGCGGCGCTGCCCCTCATCGTTGGGGTCTTTGAGCGTGAAGATGGAATCCTGCCCGGAGAGGCAGGAGAGCGCGCCGGGGCCGACCTGTTCTCCCGGCTTCTCCACATCGCCCCGAGGCAGCACATAGATCGGGCGGGGCTTGCGCGGCAGAGGCGCGTAGACGAGCGCCTGGGGCGTCAGCGATTGGCGGCTGTCGAAGTTGTCGGTCAGGAAGCGGGTGCTCCAGCGGCCCGCTTCGATGGAATCGCGGGCGGTGACGGCAGCGCCCTGCGCGACGTTCTTGCCTCCGGAGAGGACCTGGATCTCGGCCAGCGCGAAGACGTAATCGTGGGTGCGGGGCCAGAGCCGGGTAGCCGTCACGCGAATATAGCGGGCGGTGTGCTTCCCTGTGGAGAGAACGACCGGGGTATCGCCGGGATTGGGATAGTCGGCCTGCGTGTGGTCGGCAAGGGTCTCCGCATGCGCCAAGGTCGGTTCGTCCGAAATGGCGACGCGGAACCGGACCGGAAAGCCGAAGCCGGGGGTATCGGCGAAGTCGGTGGGGCGGGCGGGGAGCAGGCGGATGGTCTCGATGGGCACGCTGCGACCCAGGTCTACCTGCACCCACTTCTCCACATCTGGGCGTGCCTCGATGGCGCTGTGGTAGCCGTTGGTGGGGCTCTCAGTGGGAGTGAGGGCGGAAGTCGGAGCGCCGGGGGCGATG
>DATGIG010000622.1:0-5249 GCA_035295825.1 Chthonomonadaceae bacterium
CGCGATCCTTCAGAATGGCGTCACCCTCACCGGTGGGACGATTAACAACTCCGCAGGTGGCTCCTTCACGGCCTCCAACAATGGCAACAACTTCCTGGACGGCGTAGCCTTCAATGGTAAGCTGGATCTGGCAAGCAATACTGGGATTGAGCGGGTTCTCAATGGCCTGGTCCTCAATGGCACCGTGGCGATCAACAACAATAGCATCCTGGCCTTCCAGGGCAGCCAGACCCTGAGCGGCAGCGGCGACATCCTCTTCGGAGCCACTGGCAGCGGTAACCGCCTCAACATCGAAGGCGCTTCCACACTGACCATCGGCAACAACATGATCATCCACGGTCAGAACGGCACCATTGGTGGGCAGAGCTTCGTTGGAGGGGCTAACTCTCTCATCAATAACGGGATCGTCTCCGCCGATGTCGCAGGAGGGATCATAAACCTCAACATCAACAACGGAGCAGCAACCGCCGTTACGAATAACAACCTTCTGGAAGCGCAGAACGGCGGCACACTGGTGTTGAACAGCCATGTCACCAATGTTGGCAGCGGCAATATCACCGTGGCGGACAGCCAGAGCGCGATCCTTCAGAATGGCGTCACCCTCACCGGTGGGACGATTAACAACTCCGCAGGTGGCTCCTTCACGGCCTCCAACAATGGCAACAACTTCCTGAATGGCGTCACCATCAATGGTAAGCTGGATCTGGCGACCAACACGGGCATCGAGCGGGTCCTCAATGGTCTCACCCTCAACGGTACCGTTGCAATTGACAACAACAGCATCCTGGCCTTCCAGGGCGACCAGACATTGGGCGGCAGCGGCGACATCCTCTTCGGAGCCACTGGCAGCGGTAACCGCCTCACGGTCGAAGGCCAGTCTACGCTGACCATCGGCAACAACATGCTCATCCATGGCCAGAACGGCACCATTGGCGGACAGGTCTTCGTTGGGGGAACCAATGGCATCATCAACAACGGCACCATCGCCGCCGATGTCGCGGGCGGTACGCTCTTTGTATCGCCGAACAACTTCACCAACAACAATATTGTGAGCGTGGCAGCAGGCGCGACGGTCAACATCAATAGCCCGAACTTCACCAACTTCAACGGCTCGACCCTGACCGGTGGTACCTATCTGGTGACGGGAACCCTCCGCTTCAACGGAGCCAACATCGTCAACAACGCCGCCAATCTCGTGTTGGATGGTCCGTCCTCGCAGATCATCAACAACAACAACGGCCTCACCGGCATTGACAGCCAGTTCGCATCCAATACCGCAGCCGGCAGCTTCACCCTCAAGAATGGCCGCACGCTGACCACCCCCGGCGACTTCACCAACGCCGGATCGGTATCCATCCAGAACAACAGCGCCTTCAACGTGGGCGGCTCCAACTACACCCAGACCGGCGGCACCACCACCCTGGCGCAGGCGGCCAGCACCCTGACGGCCAACAACATCGGCATCCAGAACGGTGTGTTGACCGGCGTCGGGACGGTGAACGGGAACGTGACCACCACCGGCGGTTCGATTGATCCGGGTCTGCCTATCGGGACGCTGACTGTCAACGGCAACCTCAACATGGTGGGCGGCGCGCTGGACATCCAGCTCGGCGGAGCCAACCAGTTCGATCAGTTGATCGTCAATGGCTCGGTCAATCTGGGCGCCAACAGCGTGCTCGATGTGTCGCTGCTGAACGGGTTCGTCCCGGTGAATGGCGAGACGTTCACCTTCATGGACTTCAACCCCGGTCAGTTAACGGCGCAGCCCGGCAGTTTCTTCGGTACGGATAACGGCCTGAACCTGCCGAACGGTTTCTCGTATCAGGTGGTGGAGAACAACAACGATGACCTCACCCTGCAGTTCTTCGGTCCGAATGGTGGAGGTGGCGGGGAAGTCACACCGGAGCCGACTTCGATGCTGCTTATCCTCGGCGGCCTGATCGGGATCACGGTCCCGCAGTGGAAGAAAGTCTATGAGCGTAGAAACAAGAAATAGACCGGACCCTCTGGGCAATGCGCTCCGGCTCGTGGGCCTATTGCTTCTGGCGGTCATTGCCGTCCTGATGGCCATTCCGATCCTGCGTCCACCCAACGACAGGATCGACCCGGCCACTCTCCGGACGCCATACCAGACACTGCTGTTGAGTAACGGTCTGGCCTACTTCGGCAAGGTGGAGAGTGTCAATAGCCGCTTCCTGACCCTGAGCGATGTCTACTACATCCAGACGCGCGTCAATCAGGGGGCGCAGGAGAAGGCCGCTCCGAACGTGCTGGTGAAGCGCGGGAAGGAGTGGCATGCTCCGGACCGGATGACGATCAACATTGCAGACATCGTATTCATCGAGCCGGTCGCTCCGGACTCGACGGTCGGGAAGCTGATCGAAGAGTCTAAAAGCAAGGGTGAATGATCCGGGAGAGTTCACTCTCCTGGATTACAAAGATAGACCGGGGGACGGCAGCCCCCTCCCGCCTTTTGGAAAAGGCGGGAGGGGGCTGTTTTTTCGCTCTGTCGGAGCGACCGGAGAGGAGGAGAAAGCGGTGCGAGGGTGGGTATTATAGAGGGAAACACGATGTATCCGGGATCGAGAAAGGGTGGGCAGGATGCATTTCTTCCTTCGATTGCGCAAAACGGGGGTGCGGAAGCCCCTTACCGGAAGCGTGTTGGGCGTGGTTCTGGCGGCAATTCTGACGCTCTCCCAACAGGCCGGGGCCGGAGATGCAGGAGACTATTTCAAGATCACGGTCGTTGATGCCGAGACCGGGCGAGGCGTGCCGCTGGTGGAACTGAGAACCACCAACGAGACGCGCTACTATACGGATAGCAACGGCATTGTCGCCTTCGACGATGCGGGGCTGCTGGGCCAGAAGGTCTTCTTTACCGTCAAAAGCCACGGCTACGCCTTTCCCCAGGATGGCTTCGGCTATTCCGGCGTGGCGCTCCAGACCTCACGTGGGGGCAGCGCCGTCATCAAACTGCCGCGCATCAACATCGCGGAGCGGCTCTATCGCATCACCGGGGAGGGGATCTATCGAGATAGCCTGCTGGTCGGAAAGCCGACGCCGACGTCGCGCGCCCTCCTCAACGGGCTGGTGATGGGGCAGGATACGGTGCAGGTGGCTCCCTATCGGGGCAAGCTCTACTGGTTCTGGGGGGATACCAGTCGCCCCGCCTACCCGCTCGGCAACTTCCACACTTCGGGAGCGACCTCGCAGTGGCCGGGCAAGGGCGGCCTCGATCCCGACATCGGCCTGGATCTCACCTACTTTGTGGACCCTGAAGGCTTCTGCAAGGGGATGCTGCCCCACTCCAAGCCGGGGCCGGTATGGGTGGATGGGGTGGCGACGGTGCGGGACGACCTGGGCCAGGAGCGTCTCATTGCCAACTACATGCGGATGAAGAGCCTGGGCGAGACGCTGGAGCGCGGCCTGGCGGTCTTCAACGATAGGGAGGAGATCTTCGAGCCGATCCAGCCGCTGGACCTGAACGCGCCGCAGTGCCCGCTCGGCCACCCGTTTCACGCTCGGGTCGCGGGCAGGGACTACCTCTACTCCAGTCTGACCGCGTTCGAGCCGTTTCCCTGCGTCCGGGTCCCTGCAGAGTTAAAACAGGTGAAGAGCGCCCGCGCCTACGAGACCTTTACCTGCCTGGCAGCCGGGGAGCGCTACGCAAAGGCGGCCTCCCGGCTGGATCGCGGGCCGGATGGGAGACTCCACTATGGCTGGAAGGCCGCGACCGCCCCCATCGGCCTGAAGGAGCAGGAGGAGTTGATCGCTGCCGGTAAGATGAAGCCGGAGGAGGCGCTGCTGCAGCTACGGGAGGTGACCAACGGCAAGCCGCTGCGAATTCATGGCGGTTCCGTCTGCTGGAACGCCTACCGCCAGCGCTGGGTCCTTATCGGAGAGCAGATCGGAGGCACCTCTCTGTTGGGCGAGATCTGGTATGCGGAGGCGGACACGCCGGTCGGTCCCTGGGTCTACGCGCAGAAGGTCGTGACGCACGACCGCTATAGCTTCTATAACCCCACACAACATCCGTTCTTCGATCAGGCGGACGGGCGGCACATCTACTTCGAGGGTACCTATTCCGCCAGCTTTACCGACAATCAGGACCCGACGCCCCGCTACGATTACAACCAGATCATGTACCGCCTGTCGCTCGACGATCCCCGCCTGGCCCTCCCCGCGCCGGTCTATCGCCTGAGCGCGGGAGGGAGCACCGCCCAATACGCGCTGAAAGAGGGTATGGAGGCTGCAAATGCCTGGGGGCGGATCGAGGCGATCCCCTTCTTCGCCGTTCCCGCCGACCGCCCTCACCCTCCTGGCCTCATCCCGATCTACGCGCAAACGGATGCTTCGGGCACGACGCTCCAGAGTGAGCCGCCTGCAGGCAAGCCGGACGCACCGCCGCTCTTCTATGCCCTGCCCCCGGAGGGCCTGGGGAAGGAGAAGACGGTCGGGATCAGCGTCCCCCTCTACGCGTATCGCGATAGCCGTACCGGCACGCGCCTCTACACCACCGACCCCGCCCGGAAAGCAGCAAACCTGACGCGCTCCCCGCAACCGCTCTGCCGCGTCTGGCGCAACCCGATGACCTCGGTTATCCTGGACTACCAGACGTATCCGCTCCCCGCGATTTAGGAAATGGCCGTTACCGGCACATACCGCGTTGAGCGAGCAGGGCTGCCAGGAAGACATCTGCAGGGATTGTCCTGCGAATCGTTTGCCAGTCAATAAAAGCCTGTTCCGCCAGATCTACCATGTCCAGCGCCTCGGCACGAGTGAAGGTTCGTGATACGTCGTAATCCGCCTCGTGCCGCGCTTGTTGGAGATCCACAAAGGCTTCTGCTACCTGTTTGAGAGCAACAGGAACGACATGTCCACTCATTCCCTTATTCAGCTTGCCCGCATTCGGCTTGACGATTTCCTTGCATGCCTCCTTCATGGCGCTGTGGTCGAACGCACGGCGCAATACCGCCCGAAGGGCGTCCCTGTCAGGGCCGGTTATCAGGCGATTTGTAGCTTCCGAGGCCAAGAGATGGAAGAGTGCGTAGTAGGCGGCAGAGACAGCTCTGCGAAGGCTCGCCTGCTTGGGCCTTTTGGGCTCATGCATGGCAAGTTGGCGTGCCTGACGCAACAGGTCCTGATGGAGGGCCACGCGTCTTAGACCTCCGAGGTGGCACGAAAACGTACATAGACCCAGGGAGCCGGGTCTTCTGCTGCGTGGCTCACGGCGTCGCGTACCCTATTGC
>DATGIG010000623.1:0-6657 GCA_035295825.1 Chthonomonadaceae bacterium
GGGACAGCGCCTACTCACCGCATACCCGCCTCTGCAGCGTCCATATGCGCTTCTGGTACCGGGACGACGCGGGCCGCGAGCGCGCCTTCGAGGAGGTCCACTGGCAATACGCCTACCGTACTGAGGAGATCCTGGCGATACTGCGCGCCGCCGGCTTCGCGCAGGCAGCCACCTATCAGGCCTATACCCTCAAGCCTCCCGGCCCTCTCTCCGACCGCATCTTCTACGTCGCCCAGAAACCCTGACCTTGCCAGAGGTTGAAAACACCCTCTAAGAGAAGGCAATGGAGACACGCCGGGACGCGCGCCGCGTCGCCTCTGCCCCTTTTTTGGGTATACTCTAGGTTGCGCCAAAAAGTGTTGCCGGATATTGCCGGACCAACGGATGACGAAGGAGGAGATCCCGTATGGCCTATATCATCACCGAGCCCTGCATCGGTGTCAAAGATAAATCTTGTGTGACCGTCTGCCCGGTAGACTGCATTCACGAGGGAGTCTACGAGCAGGAGGGAACCACTTACGATATGCTTTTCATCAATCCGGATGAGTGCATAGACTGTGGCCTCTGCGAGCCGGAGTGCCCGGTCACCGCCATTTTTGCCGATAGCGACGTGCCCAAGCAGTGGGAGAACTATATCCAGCTCAACGCGGACTTTTTCCGCAATAAATAAGGGAAGAGGGAACCGAGCGGAGGAAGTCCTTTCTCTTCCCTGTTCCCTCTTCCCTCTTCCCTTCTTAATGCCATGCCTGCTCGCATCTATACACGCAGCGGAGACACGGGAGAGACGGGCCTGTTCGGAGGACAGCGCCTGAGCAAGGACGACCTGCGCGTCGAAGCCTACGGCACGGTGGACGAGCTGAACGCGGTCCTGGGTATGGTCCGCGCGCAGGGACCGGAGGCTGAGGTGGACGCCCTGCTCTTCAGCCTCCAGAACGACCTGTTTCTGCTGGGCGCCGACCTGGCCACGCCTGCAGCGGAGGACACCCACAAAGGGCGCATCACCGTCGAGCGGGTGGAAGCGGAGCGGACGGCGCGGCTGGAGCAGGCCATAGACCGCTACGAGGCCGCCCTGCCGCCGCTGACACAGTTCATTCTGCCGGGCGGGCATCCCGTGGCGGCAGCCCTGCATGTGGGCCGGGTCGTCTGCCGTCGGGCGGAGCGCCGCTGCGTCGCATTGGCCCGCGCCACAGAGGACATCAACCCGGAGATCGTGCGCTACCTCAACCGGCTCTCCGACCTGCTGTTCGTGCTGGCCCGCTACGCCAATCACCACAACGGTGTTCCCGACGTCGTCTGGCGGAGCTGAGAGAAACGCTGCTGCCCGCCCCTTTTCCCGGAGGAACCTTGCCGCTATGCGCGCCGCGCCTCGCCATCTGCCACCCCTCCTCGCCACCACGCTCTTTCTGCCTCTCTTCCCTCTTCCCTCTTCCCTCTTCCCTCTTCCCTTACCTGGCTGTTCCCAGCAAGCCGGCGCGCCTCTGACAAGCGATCCGGCGGCCCTCGCGCTGCGCGCCCGGATGCTCCGATCCTATCGCAGCCTGCGCGCGATCCGGGAAACGATCGTGCAGCGGCAATGGACCTCCGACCCGCAGAAAGCCTCCACCCTTCAGATCACGCTGCGTTTTCGCCGGCCTAACCGCGTCTATCTGAATGTAGACTATCCGCAGATCGGGCAGCCGGGGCGCTGGTATCTGACCTTCGCCTGCGATGGCAGGACGCTGATCTTCTACAACAGCGCCAGAAATGAGTTCCAGCGCTTGAAAGCGCCCGCTACCCTGGAGAATATACAGTTGCCCGCTTCGCTGCGGGAGCCGGAGATCGTTCTCCTGCTGAAGAATGTGGACCCGTTCGCGGAGCTGGACCGATCCGGAGTCACGCGCGCCTCTGCTTCCTTCGAGAACACCGGCCCCGCTGCCTACGACATCCTGCAGATGGACGCGCACCAGGAGGGCGCGGATCGCCGGCTGCGCTACCGGCTGGACCCGAAGGACCATCTGTTGCGCGGATGGTCACTCGCCATTCAGCCGGATGCCGGGCCTCCCAGCCCGTTCCGGGCAGCGGAGACGGCGGCGAACGTGACGGCGGAGTATACGCAGGTCGAGGTGGACCCGCGCCTGGCCGACGGCGATTTTGCCTTCACGCCGCCGGCAGGGGCGAAGGAGGTCCGGTCACCACGCCGTAAAGACCGGCCGTAAGGAGAGAAGGATGAGTCGGGGACCATCATTGCTTGCGGCCGGTCTGGCGCTGGCGATTGTAAGCGGCGCCCTGCCGGCGGCCGCCCAGGCGACGACCGCTCATGCCGCTGCGCCCGCCTACGATCCTCGCGCTTTACAGGAGCTCGACCGGATGGTCGCCGCATACTCGCATCTGCCGACCCTGGAGCAGACGACCGAGTTCCGATCCGCGCTGCTGCCGCTGACGCCCGACCCGGCGGCCGCCAGCACGGAGTCGAAGCCGGGAAGCGAGAAGCCGAAGCCGCAGCGCATCCTGCGGCTCCAGTTTGCCAGCCCGAACCGCCTGCGCCTGGAGGCCGAAGAGAACGATCCGAAAACGAACCGCCCGGCCATCTCCGAGTGGGTCAGCGACGGCAAGGAGTTCTGGACCTACTCCGCCGAGTCGCTGACCTATACGCATGAGAAAGCGCCCCGGCACATTCACGACTTCCAGAAGCTTGCTGGCCTCAACACGGGCACGCCGGAGATGATGATGCTCATCGGCCTCAATCCCTTCGCGAACCTGCGCAGCGAGGTGGACAGCGCCGCCTGCGAGGGCACGACGCTCGTTGCGGGCGTGCCGACGGATGTGGTGGTCTTGAAGCAAGCCACGGCGCAGGAGCGGACGGAAGCGCGCTTCTACATCGGCCAGGAGGATTCTCTGCTGCGCCGCTGCGTCATCGAGACCGTGCCGATTATCGCCGCACCCCCTGTTTCCAACAAAGTCGGCGATGCGCTTGACGACCTGGAAGCGCAGACGGCGCCCGTGACGCCTCCCACCTCCGACCCGCTGCCTATGAAGAGCCGCATCACTTATGACAACACCATCAATCTCCATCCGGCCTTCGATATCTTCACCTTCGCCTTCAAAATCCCCGAAGGCGCCAGCCTGTTCACTCCGCTCGATCCGCGGCGCGGCCTGGTCTACCCGACGGAAAATACCAGCCTGATCCAGAAGCTGAAGGCGAACGCCAAAAAGCATAAGCAGCACGTCTTTCATGGCTGAATTGACCGTCCTTTTTGAAGGGGGCAGCTTGCCACTTTGGAGTGCGGGAGCTTGCTCCCGCTTTGGATCAGGGGCAGCTTGCTGCCCCTTCTTACCGGACGATGGCTTTGACGATACCGGCGGCAGCTTGCCGCCGCCCCGCTGGAGAGGGCGGTGTGAAAAGAACGGATGCGGGGCGGCTTCAGAATGCGCGGCTGCCTTGACAGCAAAGAGGGCACCGGAGTACAATCACAAAGCGCGATGGGGGATCGTCCAGTGGCAGGACAGCGGTCTTTGGAGCCGTTAACCCTGGTTCGAATCCAGGTCCCCCAGCCTGGTTCTGGCAGGCGACATCCGTGAACCCTCCAAAAAGAAAAGCCGCTCTTCCCCCTCCGAGAAGAGCGGCCGTCCTGAGAGGGCTGTCCCGACAAGCCCTCTCATTCTCATTCTTCGGTAATTCGGCGTCCGCTCTCCAGGTACAAATACCAGGCCGTCCATAACGAGGGTCGCTTCCCGATCGCCAGGCCGGCGGGTCGCCTCGAAGGAGAGCCCCTATGAACGCTGACAGGCCCCATTACCGGACACGCATCTCCGATAGCGCGCGCTGGCAAGACTTCGCGTTCCGCCCTGGCGATATCATCATCTGCACGCCGCCCAAGTGCGGCACGACCTGGATGCAGATGATCTGCGCCCTGCTGATTTTCCAGGACCCGGACCTGGACCGGCCTCTCTCCCAACTCTCTCCCTGGCTGGATATGCTCATCCACACCAGAGCTGAGGTGTTTGCCCGGCTGGAGGCGCAGCCCCATCGCCGCTTCATCAAGACCCATACGCCCCTTGATGGGCTTCCCCTCCGCGAAGAGGTGACCTATATCTGTGTCGGCCGGGACCCTCGGGACGTGGCCATGTCTATGCTGGGCCATCGTGAGAACATGGATTATGAAACCCTCAAAGCGGCTGTGGAAAGAGTGGTCCGACTCGATGGCCTGGACGCCTTCCTTCTGCCAGAACCCCCACCGCTTGCAGAGACCCTCGAAGAGCGGTTCTGGCAATGGATGGACAACGATATTCCCTTTACCCGGAGCGGCTCGTCGCTGCGCTTCACGTTGCATCACTTCGAGGAGGCCCTGCGCGCGCGGGACCAGGCCAACGTCGTGGTGATGCACTACAGCCATCTCCAGGCGGACACGGAAGGAGAGATGCGCCGCCTTGCCGATAGGCTCGGCATAGTGGTCCCTGAGAAAAGCTGGCCGCGCCTGGTGGAGGCTGCCTTATTCGAGAGCATGCGCGCGCGGGCCGCGAATCTGGCCCCGGATGCGCGTCTTAATTTCTGGAAGGAGCCGGAACAGTTTTTCCACAGCGGCGGGGGACGCTGGCGCGCATTTTTCGACGACTTGGCCCAGCGCCGCTATGAGGCGCATGTCTCTGTGCTTACCTCGCCGGAGGTCGCCGTCTGGGCACACAGCGGCTGGTGGGAGCCAGAGCGTTAACAAGATGCTATTGCGGAAACGTTAGGCTACCTGCCGCGCTTGCTGGGAGGAAACGGGGCGGAAAACATCCGTTCCATCAACCTGCATCGGCGCCTGGGTTACTCCCTCTACAAGGCCAGGGATAGAAGCAGAAGCCATGAGCAATACGCACCTACGCATCCAAAAGAGACGCCAGTATGTCAAGAAAAAGATCAGCAGCTATGTGCTGGTCGTCGTCAGTTTCCTGCTGGGCGGCGCAGTGCTGACAGGGTTTTCGCATTTCTCGTATCGTGGCCCGATAGGCCCTCTGCTGGCTGTGATTTCTGCTGTCTTGTGGTCGGCGGCTGTTGCCTATGTCCGGTACAGCGTCAAGACCGCCAGGCAAGTCTCGAACCTTCCCTACGTCCCTCCGGTTACAGCAGAGAACTTGCCGGTCGAGGAAGTCTTGATGCGAGGTTCTGCGGAGCCTGCAGCGGAGCAGAGTAAAGTTCTGCTTCGAGGGACGCAGAGCAGCGAAGAGATTACGGAGAACGAGTTATTGAGAGGATCAGCGGGGCCATCCGAGAAGCAGAGCAAGCTCCTGCTGAGAGGCACAGATGGCAGCGTGAGCGCGGGAGAGCAGGAGTTATTGAGGGGCAGCCAGGGACAGTATGTGGATCAGCGGAACAAGGACAAGGAGTAGTTCCTGCTGCGCCGGGTTTCCCTTGGAGAGAATAACCTGCCGGGATGCAGGATGGCCGACTGGGTCTGTTCGACTGGAATGTGTAGGGGGGTATGCCTGGCGCGACCGGACTCTACCGGGCGGCGTGCGAGAGCGACCGGAATCAGGGTGACAATCAGCCCGGTGAGGACGAGCAGGCCGCCATAGCCGGTCCCGGTAAGGATCGGTCCATTCTGGGAAGGCAAGGTCGAATTAGGCTGCATCATCGTTTCTCCCGGATAGGTCCACCGTCTTCTATATCTCCCCGGAGGGCCGGAAAGCTAAGGGTAAGCGGATTACTTATAAGCTACTCAGGTAAAAAGAGGCGGAGCGGAAAGCAGCCGCCTGAGGGAAATCAGAGTTTTGATTTAAGTCGCGTAGGCAAGGAGCATAGAGGCAGGAATATGGTTCCTCCAGAGGCAGTTCTTATCCTGCGTTATACCCACTCGCGGAGGATCTCAGCATGCCGGGAGTTGAGCCGGGGTGTCTTTGCTTCCTCTACTCATCCCGTCCTTTACGTCGTATCCGGTATGCCGCAACCACGAGGAGAAGCAAAAGTAACGCAAGCATTTCATAGCCGCCGGAACCACTTCCTACGCGGCATCCCCATAGGCTCAGTAATGGGGCGCATAGAAGTAGAAGCCGCAACCGGCCCGGATACTGAAGAGGGTTCATCCCACATGTCCTTCCGGTAGAGTTTACCTATTGTGAAGAATCGCCACGGCCTGATGAGGCTGCGATTTGCTCCGGAACGCCTCCAGCAGCGCGATCCGCCTGGTCAGAGCATTGAGTTGCTGTTGCTGAGATTGCTTTAACGCAACCACTTCCGATTGCAAGGCAGCCGACTCCGCGCTCTGTTTATGGAGGGTGGCTTTCAGAGCCGCCATCTCCTTCTGCTGGGCCGCTATCTGTGTCTTCTGAGCCTGATTCTGCCGATGCTGTTTCTGCAGCTCGTTGAGGAGCATGGGAGCGAGCAGATGGTCGTAGATGGCTAAGGGCTTGCCCGCTTTGTCGTACTGGACCAGATCCGGATAGACCTTCGCCACTTCTTCGGCGATCAATCCGTACTGGAGCGGGTAGCTGCCATCCTCGGCCGCCTGCTTGTAACGGTAAGTCACCGGACGCAACTGCATGAGCCTGTCACTGGCAGAACCCATGTCGTGAATGTCTTTCTTGAAGCGTCGAGAGGACTTGCGGGTTCCGAGTTGGCCATTGGCATTGATGAAGACCGTCAACCCGTTCAGGGAGGTGGCGCCATCTATGCCGGCGATGAAGGTAGCCGTCTGGGCA
>DATGIG010000624.1:0-4150 GCA_035295825.1 Chthonomonadaceae bacterium
GGCACGTCTTCTTTCTCGACCAGGGCTGCGAACGTAGCGGCGTCTACGCGCTCGCTCGTCACAAGGCGCCCGCAGTTAGCGCAAAGGACCTGCACCTCATACAGTGGAGCCGGCATATCGCTACCCTCCCTCTCAGCGCACGATCAGCACCGGGCAGTGGGCGTGGTGAACGACGCCCTCCGAGACGCTGCCCAGCAACTGCGATTTGAATCGCCCCAGCCCCCGGCTGCCCACCACAATAAGATCCACGTGGTTTCGCAGCGCCACATTCACGATCTGATCCACCGGATGGCCCATCTCCCGCAGGCAACGGCACTCGATCTTGCCTGCCGCGTCGCGCGTGCGCCGCTCGATCTCCGCTTCCATCTCTTCGACGTAGCCGGGCTGCAAGGGCAGGTCCGCAGGCTCTCCGGCATTCAGTATGGATGCCGAGTATCCTACCGCCCAGGGATTGAAGACGGTCAGAAGCGTGAGATTCGCGTGATAGGTCCTGGCCAGTTCCCCGGCCATATATGCGGCCTTGAGCGCCTGTTCCGAGCCATCGGAGCAGACAAGGATATGGTGGAACATCGGTTCGCCTTCTTTCCCGAACGGACACGTCGCGCTGTCGCTGCGCCGCTTACCATTATATAGGCGTTGCGGGGAAGAAACATCCGCCAAATGGCCGATTATGGAACCATAGGAGCAAAAGCCGTCCTGTCGCGCTGGCAGACCCCAAATTCCGTAACTATTTTAGGGTCTTCCGGCCATAGTAACACCATGTCGCTGTGTGCGGGGCAGGTGTGGGCCTGGGCTTGCGGCCCTGGCGGCCGTTCTGGGAGTTCAAGGAGCGTTCTCCTCCCCCAAACTCCCGTAGACAGTCGGCATACCTGCAGAGAGTGGCATCCACCCGCCCGTTGATGCTCTCCGCCGGGAAGCGCCCATCCGATCCGCGTTCTCCAGCATCCAGCCCTGTCAGCAGCTCGATCCCTTCGTCTACGGTCCGGATCGCCCAGATATGGAACTGATTTGCTGCAACCGCCTGGATGACTTCCTCCTTGAGGACCAGATGGGGCAGGTTCGTGGCGGGAATGAGCACCCCCTGGTCTCCCGTCAGCCCACGCGATTGGCACACCCGGAAAAAGCCTTCGATCTTGAGGGTGACCCCACCGACCGGTTGAATCTCTCCATGCTGATTCACAGAGCCCGTGACGGCGATCCCCTGCCGGATCGGCGCTCGGGAGAGACTCGAGAGCAGGGCGTATAGCTCAGCGGAAGAGGCGCTGTCCCCTTCTACCATACTGTATGACTGCTCGAAAGCCAGGCTGGCGGAGAGCGCGAGCGGCTTGTCCTGCGCGAACTTGTAAGCCAGATACCCTTCCAGGATCAAGACCCCTTTATTGTGAATCGGGCCGCTCAGATCCGCTTCGCGCTCGATGTTGACCACGCCTCCCGCGCCGAGCGATGTCTGTGCCGTGACCCGGCTCGGGCGGGCGAAGGCATAATCGCCCAGATCATAGACCGAAAGGCCGTTCACCTGTCCGATTGCCTCCCCGCGGTCGTCCACCAGCAGCGTGCCCTCCAGTATCTGCTCCTGCAGCTTCTGCTCCAGCAGATTGGCCCGATACTCCTGTTGCTCGATCGCGCGCTCGACATGGGACGCCTGGATATACGGGCTGCTCTCCTGCTCCGCCCATGCGCTGGCTTCGATCGCGAGGCCGGACAGATCCTCCAGGCGGGCGGAGAGCTTGCCCTGATGCTCCCGCAGACGAGAGCTGTGCTCCAGAAAACGCGCGACCCCATCCCGATGGAAGTGGCGCAGCCCGCGCTCGCGGCAGAGGGTGGCCAGAAAACAGGCAAAGCCAGTCAGATTTTCTGGCGTACGGACGACTTCATCGTCGAAATCCGCCTTTATGCGAAACAGCTCGCGGAAATCTTCATCGAGGGCAAACAGGGTGTGATACAGCACCGGCTCGCCAATGAGCACGACCTTCAGCGTGAGCGGGATCGGCTCCGGCTGGAGCGTGGTGGTGGGAACCAGACTATACTGCTCTGCCAGGTTCTCGATGCGCGCCTCCCGAGTACGCAGCGCGCGTATCAGAGCCTGCCAGGCGTAGGGGCTTTGCAGAACGTCCAGGGCATCCAGCACGAGGAAACCGCCGTTGGCGCGCTCGAGGGCGCCCGGCTTGATCAGCATGAAATCGGTCACCATCGTCCCGAACTCGCCCCGGAAGTCTATCTTGCCCAGCAGGTTGTAGTAGGTCGGATTGGCTTCAAAGAGAACAGGGGGATGGGCGGCTTGACTGTTGTCTACAATCACGTTCGCCCGGTAGCGGTTGAAGATCTCTTTTTTGCGCATCTCCAGGAAAGCCTCGGGCAGATCGTCGGAGCTATCCTGTGGCAGAAACAGGGCGAATTGCTTCTGCAGGTCTTCCCGAATCGCGTCCAGATGTTGCTGGATCCGGGGCAGCTCACGATACCGTTCCCGCAGAGCAGTAATGAGATGACCCACCGCGAAGGCGGCGACGTCCTTATTGAGCGCTTCCAGCTCGTCGTTCGCCTGCTTCTGCAGGCTGCGAATATGGCGAAGTGTCTCTTCCACCTGCGCATGGACTTCAGCGGCTTGCGTATCCATCTTGTCTCGCTCGGCCTGGGACAGCGCCTCATACTCCTCCTGGGTGAGCGGCTGTCCCTGGCGCTGAGGAGCGATGGCAAAGCCGGCGGGTGTGAACTGCACGAGAAAGCCTTTCTCCTGGGCGCGGTGGCGGCTCTCTTCAAGGACCTGCTCACCCTCTCTGTCGTAGCGCTCGTGAATTGTCCTGTGGCGCTGCCGGTAGGTTTCGCTGTCGAATGCCTTGGGGATCTCGACTCGGCACGTCGTTATGAGCGCATCCAGGTCTCGGGCCAACTCCTGCCCGCGCCCGGCAGGCAGCGAGACGGCGACGGGATGATCCGGGGTCTGGAAAGAGTAGAGATAGCCCCAGTCCACCGGCACAGGTTGGCCGGACGTAAGCATTTCCAGATACTTCCGGACCGTGAAGGAGCGCCCGGTCCCTGCAGGACCCGTCACAAACACATGAAAGCCCCCCATCTGCATCTCCAGCCCCAATTTGAGCGCGGCTATAGCGCGCTCCTGACCCACCGGGGCATCGAGTGAAGGCAGCGATTCCGTCGTTTCGAAAGCCAGCGTCTCGGGCATCCGATGCGCGCGGAGCCTCTCTGCAGACACTTCCAAGGCTTCTGGTGTCATTCTTGATCTCCGTCTTGCCAGGTTCTCATCCTCATATAGGTCTCATAGAGGGCTATGGTTTGCTTCTCCTTCATCCAGCATGGCTACTCTTGCATGGAAGCGCGAGGACCGTATAATTCGTTTCTGGATAGACCCGGATGGGAAGGCGTTCACTGCCTCCCCATCCGGGCGGCGATTTCCCCAGACATGCAGAGGACAATGCCTTATGCTTGCTGTGTCGGATCTCAGACGGCCACGAAGGAGGCCGCTTCGGTCGGCCGAGAGATCGCTTTGAGGATGTCCACCGTCTCGAAATCGGGACCCTTGCGGGCGATGTCGGCCTGCGCCACGATTCCCTCACAGCCGCCTTTGGCGTTGACCACAGGAATGCGCCGGATCCGATTCTGCTCCATCAGCCGGCAGCACTCCTCTATACTGTTATCCGGCCGCACGGTCACCACCGGCGTGGACATGCACTCCTGCGCCGTCATCTGCAGGGGGTTCTTGCCCTCCGCCAGACTCCGGCAGGCGATGTCCCGGTCGGTGATGATACCGATAGGATGCCTGGTCTCTAGATTGCCCACCACAGGGATCGCTCCGCAATGGTGGACAACCATCATGTTGGCGACCTCCTGCAGACGGGTATCCGGAGTGCAGCAGGTAGGGTTTTGAGTCATAACTTGTCTGACTTGCATGGTCGGTTCCTCCTATTTTGCAGGCGTCTGGGCAACCACTACCTTTACAGGATGCGGATGCGCTGACGCCGTCTTGGGCATCTCCACCTGGAGAATGCCATATTGGAAAGTCGCCTTGACCTTACCTACCTTTCCCAGATCGGCAGGCGGCGGGCCTGCTGTTTTTCATGCGCCCCTGTCCCCAGGTAGTGCGTGGTTATGTAGGTTTCCGCCGCTTTTGCCATCTCCCGGTTGACCGGCGTCGGTA
>DATGIG010000625.1:0-12426 GCA_035295825.1 Chthonomonadaceae bacterium
TATCATAGATCACAACGTCGGGCAGTATGTGAGCGGTGATATTTCGACGAACGGCATGGAGAACTATTGGACGATCCTGAAACGAGCCTATCACGGAACCTATGTGCATATCAGCGATTGGCACGCAGAGAAGTATCTGGCAGAGGAAGACTTCCGGTTTAACTCTCGCAAGCAGAAGGACGGGGAACGGTTCGCTGAGGCAGTTTCCAAGATGGCAGGAAAGAGACTGACCTATGCGGAACTCACAGAGAGCCATCTGGTAAACCTCGCCCCGAAATGAGGGCGAGGTGTGTCAAGTGGGTTAATGCCGAGATTCCTTGTACCGGGTCGAGGTCCGCTATCCGGCCATGGCGGTGAACGTGGGGTTGGCGAGGAGGGAGGCGGAAAGGGTATCCAGATAGAGGGTGGTATTAGAATGCTGCTGGAGGATGGAGGCGGGCGCCTGCGGGGTGACAGGCCCCTCCACCGCCACCTGTACCGCCTGGGCCTTGCGCTGGTCCGGTACGGAGCAGATGATGGCCTGGGATTTCAGGATCTGGCGGATGGACATGGAGATCGCCTGCGCCGGGACATCCTCCAGGGTGGGAAACCACCCCTCGCCCAGTTGTTGGCGACGGCAGGCTTCATCCAGGTTCACGACGATGTAGGGCGCTTCGGTCTCGAAATCGGCAGGCGGGTCGTTGAAGGCCAGGTGACCGTTCTCCCCGATGCCGATAAAGGCGACCGCGACCGTGCGGTTGGCGATCAGCCCATTGAGCCGCCGACATTCGGCAACACAATCCCCCTCGCCATTAATGGCATGGAAGGCGCGCGGCGGAGTGGGTAGCTGGCTGACAAAGCGCTCCCGCAGATAGCGCCGGAAGGAGGCCGGATGGGATTCCGGCAGACCCACATACTCGTCCAGGTGGAAGACGGTCACCCGCTCCCAGGCGATGTTCGGCGCGGCGACCAGTTCCGCCAGCATCTCGAACTGCGACGCTCCGGTCGCCACGATGATATGCGCCTCTCCCTGCGCCTGCAGCGCCTGCCGGAGCATCTCCGCCCCGGCCGTCGCCGCCTTGCGCCCCAGTTCCTGCTTGGTCGCACAGACCACAATATGCATCTTCCCCTCCTTATTTAGCGTACATCACCTCGCCGCCGCAGAGCGTGCCGACGATCTCCAGCGGGCCGGTCTCCGTGGTGCGGAACAGGGTGATGTCGGCATCATAGCCCACCTGCAGGCGGCCTTTGTGGGCCCCCAGGCCCAGAATACGCGCCGGAATGGCGCTGGCGGAGCGCGCCGCCTGCGCCACCGTAAAGTCGGAAAACCGGAGCATATTGGCGAGGCAGGTATCCATCAGATGCCCGGCTCCGGCCAGATAGGGCGTGCCCGCCAGGACGATCTTGCCGGAGGGCAGCACCTCATGCTGCCCGTCCGAATAGATGCCGGGAGGCAGGCCACCCAGCGCGACGGCATCGCTGACCAGCGCCAGGCGCTCCGGCCCCTTGACCCGTGCGAACGCCTTGACCACGGAGGCGGGCAGGTGGTGTCCGTCCGCAATGATGCTGGCGTACAATTCGTCGTGGGCCAACTGCTCCCAGATATAGTTGGGATGGCGCTTGATCTGGCTGTGCGCCCCATTGCCCAGATGGGTGGACATTCGCGCACCCGCCGATACGGCGTCCCGAATGGTCTGTGGCTCGGCGGCGGTATGCCCCAGGGCGACCGTGACGCCCGAGGCGACCAGTTTCTCGATAAACGCGAGGGCGCCGTCCCGCTCCGGAGCCAGCGTAAAGAGCTTGATGCGCCCGTCTGCCGCCTCCTGGAACCGCTGGAATTCGTCCCAACTCGGGTCGCGGGTGTGTTCTAACGGATGGGCGCCACGGGGGCCGTCTACCGAGGAGAGATAGGGGCCTTCGACATGCAGGCCGGGCACGGCGCGCGCCCAGGAGGGATCGGCCTCCAGAGCGGAGGAGAGCGCCTTCAGCGCCGTCTGCATCGCGGCGAAGCTGTTGGTGACGATGGTCGGGCAGAGCAGCGCCGTGCCGGCGCGGGCCAGCGCCTGAAAGAGGGCGGTAAACTCCTGACCGGCCTGTTCGGAACTCTCCCAGATGCCCACATTGAAATCGTGCCCGCCATAGCCGTTGACCTGAATATCGAAGAACCCTGCCGACAGCCAGACGTCCGGTCCGCCGAGAGCCTCCGGATCTGCACCGGAGCGTATCCCGGCGATCCGCCCATCCGCCAGAGTGAGCGTCACGACCTCTCCCGTCTCACACAGTTTCCCACAGACCTGCATCGTTCTCCCTCTTCCGCTGCCCGCCTCATCCCGCCAGGCAGCGGATTGCGCCTTGCCGCAAAGGAGATATTCTCGATCACAGGACCTCCTTCCTGCCGGAAAATGCAATCCGCGGAGACAGACGTGCGAAGCGCCGCAGGGCTGACCTTCGCAACCCTGCGGCGCTTCCTATTGCTCTTCTAAATGCCCATGCACCCCAACAGGAGTTATGTGTCTATCTCACGAGAGAGAATATTCGATGCGAATCCGCTCCCATCGTAATAAAAGCTGACGCTCAATGTGCCCTGCGGAAGCGTATCACAATCTCCCGGCAACGCAAAAGCGGATTGCTCTGCCAACTTCTGCCCGAGAACGGGGGAGTTGATATTGGCGAAGCGAAAGGCGATATTGAGACCATCCGCTCCTCCATCGCATCCAAAGATCACCCCTGTTTGAGAGAAAGGCTCCCAAGTGCGAATGTATCCGGTACAATTGTTCATGCGCTTTACTCTTAATTGGGTGTAGGAGCGGGCAAACGTTTGATCGTAAACACAAGGGAAAGCGCCTCCTGGCTGTCCTGCGCTCCTATAAAGACAAACTGCGCCGGCAAGGTTGACGCTGGCGCGAAAGCGCCGAACGCCGTCGGAAGGCCTCCATTTTCGATCTGGTATTTTCCAGGCGGCAGAACACGATACAGAGGCGTTTCCGAGACCACCACCTGGAGAACGGACTGTTTGTCCGCAGGAATAGGAACAGGCACCCCCTTATCGTCGAAAGAGGCAACCCTCCGTAGCACAATCATCTTGCCTAAAACCAGCTTCTTATCGTCCGGACTTAGATTGGCGTCCGGTGTAATGCGTGTCGTGACAGCAAAGTTGGCGCGCGCCACATCGTCGCTGGAGATCCCTCCGATGACGTTATTGGCAAGCGGAATGGTTTGGGTGTTCTTGTTGCCCCCGATGAGATTGCTCAGATCGAGGGAGAGGCCGACCGCAGGCTCCACTTTGATGCTGTGCGAGTTATTCCCGTTGTCTCTCTCCTGCGCCATCGCGCCAACACTCAGTGTCAACGCATCCATCTGCAAACTGGGGCCGACAAACAGTGCGTTATTCGCTGTCGGCGCTATTCCCAGCAATAAGCCGAAGGCGAGGGTGCTATTGGCAGTGGCGAAGAGTTGATTGACGCCTACCAGTTGTTTGATCTGCCCCTGACCGATCAGCCCTCCGTAGAAGAGGCGACCGGGATTTTTCGGATTGAACAGCGCTTTGCTGACGACGTCATCCAGTTTGACGCCACCGACGAAATCGAGAATCCCCTCGATTGTCGTGCTGCTGCTGGTCGCCGGCAGCGTCACGGGCGGGGTGGCGGTCGATTGGTCGGGGAAATTGACGGTTCCGTCCCCAGATGTGACGATTGCAGGCAGACCGAGAGTGGTTGGGCCGGATTTAAGTGCGGCAATGACCTTGATCGGTTTTGATCCAGTAGAGGTTATCGGAAAGGTAAACACCTGGGGACGCCGCAGTTCCGCCCGAACCTTCGCCCGATAGAAACGAATGCCCCCCCTATCAATTGGGTAGAGGGTGATCTTCCACTGTATTTCCGAATCCAGTACGCGTTCGTTCCCTCCTTGCACCACGACATCATCTGAAATCTGGACTTTGAGTCGAATGCCGTTGCTCCGAAGGATGGCTCTGAGAGCAAAATGATCCAGCCGCGCCGCGATCTGCTCCTCCGCCGAGAGCGCAGGGTTCTCAGCCAGCGCAATGTAATTATCGGGCAGGGGTGCATTGTCACCTTTTTTGATCGCGAAATCATGGAGATCGAACTGCTTTATATGACCGGGCGACTGGTCAAGCGCTTTATCATGTAGGCCCAGGAGATCCCCCAAAGCACGCTGTTTTTCCGGATCCCGTATATGTTCGATCCAGGCATTATTGCCCAGATCGGCATTGGCGATAACGATCTCCACCGGCTTGACACTTGCAGAGAGATCCTCCAGTGTCGGCGAATCCGGCAGAAAGTCCCACTGAATGCGATAGCTCGCTTCCCAGGCTTTATTCACATAGTTGGCAATAGCGTTGAGTACGCTCAGACGCACCGCATTCAAGTCCGACTTATTGGTGACAGTAGGAGGGTTGCTGCCTGCACCGGGAGCAGCGTTCCCATCCGCAAAAGCGCGACTGCCCGATAGGACCGTCAGCGCACATAGGGCAAGCATAGACAGCAAACGCCCTCTTTCCTTCGATTTCACTTCGGTTCTCCGTTTCCAATTTTCCAACACAATCACCTCTTCGTGTTGGCAAACGAGGTGGCTAGATCCTGGCGATGAAAGTATTAATCGCCCCATTGTTGGATTGGGTGACAATTACCATTCCCACCAGCACGCTGGGGTCATTGGCAAGTACGACCGGCAATCCGTGATCTTCCCCAAAAAGAGGCGGATCGAACTGAGCCTGATAGACATCAATCTGATGGATAAAATCGAGATAGGGCACGGTGGTAAAACCCTGGAGCGTACCGATGACCACAACGCCGTTCATGTTCGTCACCTGGACGGGCACCGCCCCACCCGGTGGTATGGGGATCTGTGCCGGTGGGCCTGGCGGTAACGCGAACACTGCGCTGAGATTGATAGCAGGTGTGGGATTGGCGGTCACGCTGGGAATGACTGTACCACCCGCAATCGGCCAATCGTACGATGCGATCGTTCCAATCACGTTCCCGCCGCTATCGAGGATATTGGCTCCCATGATCGGCGGGCCAGGCGGATTCATTTGATCCGGATTGAAACTTGTAAATGCAAGATCCAGGGGAAATATCAGATTCCCGTCTCGTGTCCCATACAAGGCCCGGAAGGGTAGGACAGGCCCCGCCCCTGGATCTCGCGTACACATAACGACTGTCATGGTGTGTTCTCCTTTTTAGAAAATGTAGTTTCTTAGGTCTGTAAGAGTGAAATGGCCATCGGCAGGGCAGCCGAATTGGCCCCGCTTCGGCTGCCAGTGCGGCGCCATAACGACATAGGCGAGCGGGTCGGTATGGAGCAGGTCCAGGATTACTTCAGCGACGATCCGTCCGCCGACCGGACCCAGATGCTCTCCCTGGCCCAGCCACTCCGCTTCCTTCAGGATGTAAGCCCAGAGCGGAGTGGTATCGCCGAATGTCTCCCGGAGCAGTGCCCAGCTCTCCGGGGAGATTCGGACGCTATCGGAGTTACCGGAAGCGCTTAAAGCATAGTGGAGATTGTCCGTAGAGAGGATCAGGCGCTCCGGAAGCCCCATCGCCCGCGCTACCTCCTGCCCGGTCGGCAACCCGACGGCTTTTCCACGCAGCAGGATCCCGGCAATGGCCCTCGCCTCCGGATCGGAGACGAGCCTGAAGGCGCTGCTGTCGTAGGGAAGCGCTGCGCACGCTCCGAAGCGAAAGGCCGCTTCCAAGAACTCTACCGACAAGCAATCGGGAGGGCGCTCGGTAAAGCAGCATCGTTCAGGCCGGAGCGGCGTCTCCTTGCTGAGTGTGTAAGCTCCCTTTCTGTCTCCACCGACAACCTCGGGCCAGAGTGTCTCCAGCAGCGTCTTGCCCACCACGGACGGCAGGAACTCATGGAGCAGGAGCCATTGATAGTGCCAGCGCACCACCCGCTGCGCGCGCAGGAAGAGCCACGGTTGCGAAGCGCCTTTTGCCTCCAGTTCCTCCACGACCCGGTTATGGTATTGAAGGAAGGCGAGGTGCAGGTCGGAAAGCGATCGGCTGGCATCGTTGTCGAAGTCAGGGAAGAACGTATTGTCCTTGTCTGTGCGGGAGACCCCGTCGAGGCGCGGCATTCTGCCCAGAGTATCTTCGTTCCAGATGGTTCGCAGGCGAACCCCATCCGGCAGATAGAGCCCCGAATCGCAATCCGCGCCGCCATAGACGATCTCCAGAGCGAACCGTGGAGGGCGTTTTCGCGCTCCCTCCCTTCGCATCGGCGTATATCGGCCCTGCATGGGTTCGCCTGTCAGGTCCTGCTCGATGAATTGTCGCAGGGCACTCATATTCGCGTTGCCGGCGAGAAGGTTCGAAGCCGATCCCGATCCGAAGGGGATCACCCCGGATTCGGCCAGTAGGATCAAGTCTTCGTCGCTCGGTTTAAAAGGGGCGAGCGCAGGGAACATGCGCTCCGATGCGATCCTGTAGGTCCGTAAGCGCCGTCTGGACGGTTCTCCGAACCGGGCATACCGTGATCTGAATGAAGAGAGCATCCTGATCTCCTTGGAGGACAATTAGGTCCTTGCTTTCATTGCTGCCGGAATTATCACCAGGAGGATACTAACCGTTCGTAAGCAAAACGTTTGATAACTGTCCGTTTTTCGGTTAAAAGGAAAAATAAGTGAGGATGCAGAATAGAGGATTTGTGTTCGCAGGCTCGTTTCGTGCCGTTTGGCGCTCCCACACATGCCGCTTTGGATCGCGGCAGAATCGACAAGGAGTTCTATGGAATCTCAGCAGGGCATCTCCTTTTCTGACTGGCTCGTGCAGCGTATGCTCTCCTACCGGACGGTTCACCTCTATGAGCGTCGGGTGAAACAGTTCGTTGCATTCGCTGCTCAGGGCGACCATAAGGTCGTGGAGGCTGCGCGTGACGCGGTGGCATGGGATCGGATGCGGCACAGGTTCCTTTTGGCGCTGCAGGGTGACCAGACCCTTTCGGAGAGCAGTCTGAAACAGATCAAGGGTGCACTCCGTTGTTATAGGGATTATCTTCAAGATGCCAACAAGCCCGAGGAGCCGCACCCAACCGCCTCTTCCCTCCTGGGAGCGCCCTGCCGTATCGAGTTATTCGGAGGCCTGCGTGTGGAGACGGGGGATCGCGCTTTCAGCCGGTTCTCTTCCGGCAAGACAAGAGCTTTGCTGGGTTACCTGGCCCTGTTCCGCCACCATCCGCACGCACGGGAAGCATTAATAGATCAGTTCTGGCCGGAGGCCACGCTGGAAGTCGGACGCAATCGCCTGAAACAGTGCCTGTGTTCGCTCCGTCGGCAATTGGAACCTCCCGGAACGCGGTATGGCAGTGTGCTGGCTGCAGATCGGACGGAAGTCTCTCTGCACCGGGAGAGAGTGTCCACCGATGTGTGCGATTTCGAGGCGGCGCTCCAGGCGGCAGGGAGGACAAGCGGCGCAGAGGAGCGCCTGGAGGGGTTGGAGCGCGCCATTGTCCTCTATCGAGGCGAACTCCTGCCGCGCTGGGAGGAGCCCTGGACTGTAGGCGAGCGGGAGCGATTGGCGCAGTTCTACCTAGACGCATTGCGCCAGATGACGGCAACCACGGAACTGACCGGCGATCTCGAAAAGGCGTTGACGTTCGCGCGCAGGGCGGTAGATGCCGCTCCCCTAAGCGAAGAGCGCCACTGCGAGGTGATGCGCCTCCTGGCGGAACTGGGAGATCCCTCTGCCCTGATGCAGCAGTACCGCACCTTGAAACGGCTCCTGTCCGCCCATTTAGATGCTGCGCCGACACAGACGACGCGCGAAGCGGTCAAGAGATATAGGAAACGCGCCAGAGAAGTCGCGCAGGAACTTGCCTGCAAGCAGCCTACGCCCCCCCCTGAAACCGAGCTGGAAACGCCGCCGAGGGTGACGCCGGAGGAGGTTCTGCAGCCGCGCCTGCCTCTCTCCCTCTCCCGTTTTTTCGGGCGGGAGAGAGAGATCGCGCACCTGACGGAATGGCTCCGTTCGGAAGAGATCCGCCTGGTGACACTCACCGGTCCGGGTGGCTGTGGCAAGACCCGACTGGCGGTTGAAACGGCCCGCCATAGTGCGGATGCGTTTGCCGGAGCGGTCTGGTTTGCCGCTCTGGCCGACTTGACGGATGCCCGCTTGATCCCCCTCCGATTGGCGGAGACGCTGAGCCTGCGGCGCGCCGACACGGCCTCTCCTCTGGAGCAGGTCGTCGAGGCATTGGCACGTCGGCGCAACCTGCTGGTGCTGGACAACTTCGAGCATCTGATCGAGGATGGAGTCCGGATCCTCCGGGATCTGCTGGAACGCGCGCCCGGCCTCACCTGTCTGGTGACCTCGCGTCAGCGCCTGGAACTGGCAGGAGAGCGGGAGTACGTGCTCGGCCCCCTGCCGGTGCCGGAGGAGGACGACAGTCCGGAGCAGCTTTCGGCAGTCAGCAGCGCCCAGCTCTTTCGGGATCGGGCGCAGGCGCTCCGGCCCGATTTTCAGATCACTCCCCGGAACGCCGCCACGGTGGCCTCTCTCTGCAGGGAGTTGGAGGGCCTGCCGCTCGCGATTGAACTGGCTGCGGCCTGGATCCGCACGCTCACTCCCCAACAGATGTTGGAGCGCCTGCAGGACCGTTTTCGGCTGCTGGCGAGCCAGAGCCGGGAGATCGAGCCAAGACATCGCACGCTACGGGCTACCCTGGACAGCAGTTACCGGCTGCTGATCCCGGAGCTACAACGATTCTTTGCCCAACTGAGCGTCTTTCGCGGCGGCTGGACTCTGGAGGCTGCGGAACAGGTCTGCGCGACGCCCGAAGCCTGGGAGTATCTCGACGAACTCGTCAAGCGCTCGCTGGTCCGGACCGTCGAGACGGAGGACGGCAGGGAGATGCGTTTTCGGATGCTGGAGACCCTGCGCGAGTATGCGCGGGAACAGCAGACGCCCGAAGAGTGCAGCCTGGCTGCCGAGCGCCACCTGGACTACTTTCTTGGCTTTGCGCGTAATGCCGCACGGGAACTGAATGGGCAGTATGCCGGGGAGTGGTTGGACCGGTTGGAGCGAGAGCAGGACAACCTGCGGGCCGCCCTGCAGTGGGCGCTGACCGTAGCCTCACCGGAAAAGGGGCTGATGTTGGCGGGCTCCCTCTGGCGGTTCTGGTGTGTGCGCGGCGACGCGGAAGAGGGATTGACCTGGATCCAGGAGCACCTGAAGCGATGCGAGGCCGTGGATGTCCGCCTGCGGATACAGGCGCTGCACGGTGCGGGGAACATTGCCTACAGCCGGTCAGATTATGCGGCGGCCCGCGGATTTTTCGAGGCGGCTCTCACTCTGCGGGACCCGCTCGCCGAGCCGGTGGGCTTTGCTCTCTCTCTGGGCAGCCTCGCCAATATCGCGCGCGAAGAGCAGAACTATGCGCTGGCGCAGGATCTGTTAGAGCAGAGCTTGGAGATCTTCCGCCAGGCAGGCGACACGCGGGGTATCTCCGTGACATTGGCAAATCTTGCTCTGGTCGCTTCCCGCCAGGAGGATTATGCCCGCGCCTGTGACCTGCACCGGGAGAGCCTGGAGCTATTCCGAGCAACCGGGGATCTCCCGAACCTCGCGCGGGCGCTGAATAACCTGGTCAATACCTTGACCACCATGGGAGATGCCTCACAGGCCCTCGGTCTGGCTGGCGAGAGTCTGGCGCAAAATGAAGCGTTGGGGAATAAACGCGGGATCGTCCAGAGCCTGACCAATATTGCCAACCTGATGTCGGCCTTGGAACGTTATCATGCTTCTGCCATACTGATCGGCGCCATTGATGCGGTGCGCGCGCAGGAGGGCTTGCCGCGGCCGTCCAACGCCGACGCCGAACACAGGAGCTTGCTAGAGCGCCTGAGAACGCAGTTGGGAGAAGCCACTTTATCCGCCGCCTATACGGAAGGGGGCGCCATGACCATGGAAGAGATGCTTACATATACACAACAAGCCTTGAACCGCTAAAACACAACCCCTAAACCTCTCCGGCACATCCGAAATCCATTCGCCCCTTTCCCAACCGGGAGAGGGGCGAATTTATTTGTTCGCTCTTGTAAGATCCCCCAAGCGAACCGCGTTACATTAGCAGCAGGGTGATCCGGCATACAGGACGCCGGTACTCTGCGGAAACCTGGATCTCCTGTGCGGCCAGGGTGACGCTCGCCGATAACCGGCGACCATCCCAAACCACACAGTGGACCCGCCCGTCCTTGAAACTCTTGGCGGAGGAAAGGAGCGGGCGGGAGCAAAGCCCCGGAGGACTTCAGTAACATTGTAACCGTCTCCTCCGGATCTGTCAACCGGTCACTCGGCTGGGTTCCAGGCAGCCGTCTGGCCCTTCCAGCCTGCCATGCCGCAGGCAATGAAGGAGACAAACCGTGCAGCAAGACCGTTTCTACAGCCCGGCGCAGTGCGCCGAGCCCACTCCCCAACGGCCCGTCCCCTCGCTGCGTTGGCGTCGCATCGGGACGTTCGTGGTCATTCTCGCTCTGGGGGTATTGCTCTGCAGCGCTCCCATGCGGTCGCTGGGCGACACGCCTACGGTGTCGGGGCACATCTTTCTGTACAATGGAGATGGCACCGCGACCGAGGTGACCAGCTATGTGTTCTATGTCGGCACCCAGGCTTATATCTACCCGAACAATCCGATAACGGTTACGCTGGATTACGAAGTAGGCCATGTCTACGACCCTTTCCACAACGAGATCGGCTACATCACGCAGGATGTCCCGCCGTCCGGCGGTAACTGAGCGTTGCATAGAAAAGGAAACCTTATTCGCCGATTTCGAGATCAAAGAGGCGTTCGCCCGGTTTCCCTAATGATGCAACGCTCAGTAAGTGCCGACAGCGTGTAAACATGCGCCTTCGGACCTCTATCCCTGCCGCCTTCTCATTACGGGGAAGGCGGCAGGCGTTTTACAAGCCAGACAATGATATCGGTGCCGCGAGGATGCTGCTGCGTTTTGGTGATCTCGTAGCCGAGTTTGCGGTAGAGGGCGATATTCTGGGACAGACGCATTCGGGTGCCCAGCGCGATCTCCGGACGGGCGGTAGCAGATGCAATCGTCTCCATATACCGCATCAGGGCCGAAGCGATGCCGCGCCCGCGCTGGTCGGGCAAGACGGCGAGACGACCGACATAGAGGTAATCGGGGGTGAGGCGGAAACGGGCCGAGGCGACCGCGTTCACTCCCTCCCAGGCCAGCAGGTTGCCGCCCTCGGTCAGGGCCTGCTCCACATCGGCGACGGTCTCCGTTTCCACTCCGGAGGGCGGATCCAGAACGCCCCGGTACTCCGCAAAGGAGGACTGCATGATCTGGAGCACCCGCAGCGATTCGGCGGCGGTCGCCTGCACGATCCGAAGCGTCGCAGGAGGCTTGTGAATGGGCGCATCCATAGGCGGCAGCGCCTGCAGGCGCAACAGCAACTCCGCCTGCTTCGCCTCCCAGCCAGGAGAGAGTGAGGCCTGTGCATGCGTGTTAGACATCTGGCGTCGTCCCTTCCAGCAGGCCGTTGCGCAGCGTCGGGACCGCCATGTACCCATTGAGTTGCGCCGCATGGGTGACATCCTCGGCATAGCCCTTATCCCGCAGCTCGATCCCGCTTCCGCACTCCCACAACATCGCCTCCAGATCCTGCTGCGCTCCTCGAAATGCGGCCTCGCAGGCCGAAGCCTCCGGCGACTTGCTGTGGGGCAGATACGACAGGATCGCGCCCGCGCCGAGATAGTCTTCCAGGGCGAACCGCAGCGCACCGTCCAGGGAGGAGGGATGCCAGCGTTCGCCGCAGGCGAGCACCGTGGCGCTGCACTCCGGGTGCGCCTCCAGCAGCCCTGCGACGACTTCTGCAATTGCCCGCGCATTGACCAGCCCGCCGACAAAGAGCCGGAAGGCAGCCCTGCCATAGTGACAGCACGTCGCGCCATTGGGTGAGGGCAGCGCGACCCTGACGCCCGGCTCCATGGCGAGGTAGGTGAGCGGCGAAAGCGAGAAGCGCCCCCGCTGCGGCACATCGCGCCGAGGCACGGCGATCTCCGCCCCTATCTCCCCTGCGGCGCGTTCGGCCTCCTCCTGGGTGACACAGGGACGGATGCTGCCTCCGGAGTGAATGGCGGTAGCGACCGTCGTCGAGAAGCTGAGGACGTCTACGACTACTAGAATATCGCCACGCTCCGCCGCCGACATTGCGCCCTGCCATCCCCACTCCAGGCGACAGCGCGCACCCTGCTGTGCAAACCATGCGCTGGGCGTCATTGTCCGTCGGTAGGCGCGCCGGGAGGAGGCGTGCGGGGTCGGCTCGTCATTTTTTCGATATCGGCAAGCACATGTCCCTGGACCCACTGACGCAAATCTTGAATGATATCCAGCATCCGATCCACATCATTGCGGGGGCTGTCCGGATCATCTTGCCAGTTGCGCAGCGCCCTCTCGGCGCGGCGCAG
>DATGIG010000626.1:0-11922 GCA_035295825.1 Chthonomonadaceae bacterium
CAGTCTCAGAGTGCTTCGATTGCTCAGGTGAGCGCTTCGGCGCGTGAGTTGGATGCGATGGCGGGTCGTTTGCAGGAGTTGGTGGGGCGCTTCCAGTTGGAAGAGGACGAAGAAGAGACGCTGACCAAACCCTCCAGGTTCTCTGCTAGCAAGAAGCCTGTATCCGGAAAACCACAACTCAAGCTCTCCTCCGACAGACGCCGATCTGTCGCCTGATTCGGAAACGCTTCCAATCCATTTGTTTGCCTCTTGGAATGGGACTGCAGTCCCATTCCAAGAGGCATTTTTGTGCGATGCTTCCTCATCGCGTAGCGGAGGAGAGTGACAACTACGCCCTTGGAGCTTTTCAGGTATTATAATTGGCGGTAAGAAGGGAGAGAGGGCAGGTAGTGATGGAGCAAGATAGGGGAAGCGATTGGATCGCTTTTGGCAAAGAGGCATTGGAAGTGGAGGCGCAGGCCATCCGCGCAGCGGCAGATCGGCTGGATGTCTCCTTCTTGAAGGCGCTGGATCTGCTGGAGGGATGCACGGGTAAAGTCGTGACGACCGGTGTGGGCAAATCCGGTATGGCGGCAAACAAGCTGGCGGCAACACTCACCTCTACCGGCTGTCCTGCGGTGTTTCTGCATCCTTCCGAAGCGATGCATGGCGATCTGGGGATCGTGATGCCGGACGATGTGGTGATCGCCCTCTCCAACGGAGGCGAGAGCGAGGAGTTGCTGGCGATCCTGCCGGCGCTGCTGGTGCGTGAAGTCCCGATCCTTGCCATCGTTGGCAACGTGACTTCCACCCTGGCCCAGAAAGCCACGATCTTGCTGAATGCCTCTATCGAGCGGGAGGCCTGTCCGCTCAATCTCGCGCCTACGACCAGCGTGGTTGTCGCCATGGCGTTGGGCGATGCATTGGCGATGACCCTGCAGAAGCGGCGTGGGTTCCGGGCGGAAGATTATGCGCGGAACCATCCCGGCGGTCGCCTGGGGCGACGGCTGACGCTGCGGGTGCAGGATGTGATGCTGAACGGTCCGAACACCCTCCCGATGGTCACCTCGGAAACCCCGCTCATGGAAGTGTTGTGCGAGATCAGCGCCCGGATGCTAGGAGCGACCTGCGTGGCGGATGAAGCGAACCGTCTGCTGGGCATTATTACCGATGCCGATGCCCGCCGGGCCATTCAGAAGCATGGCGCCGCCGCCTTTGCGCAGTCCGCCGAGGCGATGATGAACCGCACGCCGGCAGTGGTGCTCCGCCCGGATCAGCTCGCCTACGAAGCTCTCCGCCTGATGGAGGATCGCCAGCGCCCCATCTCGGTCGCCCCGGTCGTCGAAGCGGATGGCACCTGCCTGGGCATGCTGCGTGTCCATGACCTGCTGCGCGCCGGCCTCTAAACTTCTCGAAACTCTCAGCGGGAAATCCATTTGAAATAGGAGATAGAAGAGCATGACGAAGATCAAAGCCGCTATCATCGGGTGCGGCGGACGGGGGACAGAACACGCGGTGGGCTATGCCGCCTCGCCGGATGTAGAGATTGTCGGGCTGGTGGACCCCTTACCGGCAACCCTGAACAAGCTGGCGGATAAATACGGTGTGAAAGGTCGCTACGCCACGCATCAGGAGATGTTTGCGGAGCAGAAGCCGGACATCGTGAGTGTGTGTACCTGGACGGGCCTGCACCCGGAGCATGTGCTGGATTCGGCAGCCGCTGGCGTGCGCGCCATCCATAGCGAGAAGCCCATCGCGCCCACCTGGGGCGAGGCGAAGAAGATGCACGCGGCCTGCGTGAAGGCGGGCGTGCAGCTCACTTTCTGCCACCAGCGCCGTTTCGGGGCGCACTTCATCAAGGCGAAGCAACTGGCGAACGAGGGCGCCATCGGCAAGATTACACGGCTCGAAGGCTACTGCTCCAACCTCTTCGACTGGGGCACGCACTGGTTCGATATGCTCTTCTTCTACCACAACGAGACACCCGCGGAGTGGGTGATGGGGCAGATCGATACCGCGAAGGCGCACCCGGTCTATGGCGTTCCGGTCGAATCCACCGGACTGTCGCACATCCGGTATACCGATGGCGTCAACGGCCTGCTCTTCACCGGCAACAACGTCGGAGAGAACTGCTCCAACCGCATTATCGGCGAGAAGGGCATCATCGAGACGGAAGTGCATAAGGGGCCGCGCGTGCGAATCCTGCGGGAGGGCGGTTCGGGCTGGCAAGCGCCCGACCTGACCGGGATCGTCCCGCCCAAGGGCGATACTGTGCTTTCCATTCTCGATGCCATCGATTGTATGCAGACGGGGCGCGTGCCGACCCTCAACTCCCACAACGCCATGCGCGCCACCGAACTCATCTTCGCCACCTACGAATCGTCGCGCCAACGCGCCATGGTAAAGCTCCCGCTCGAAATCGAGGATTCGCCCCTGCTCTCCATGCTCGGTGTCACCGAAGTGGCGATGAAATAAGCGGGTCGGTTGCACCGCGGTTCCCATCAGAGAGGAGAGGACCATGTCACTTCCGAGCGACTATGCCGAGCGGGTCTATGCGGGCGTCCTGGGGAAGATCATCGGGGTCTACCTGGGCCGCCCCTTCGAGGGCTGGACCTACGACAGGATCATGCGCGAACTGGGCGAGGTGAACTACTACGTCCATGAGAAGCGCGGCGTCCCCCTCATCGTCACGGATGACGACATCTCCGGGACCTTCACCTTCCTCCGCGCCCTGCCCGACTATGGCAACTCTCACGACATCACCCCCGAACAGATCGGTCAGACCTGGCTGAACTACCTCATCGAGAAGCGCACGGTGTTATGGTGGGGCGGCATGGGCAACTCGACCGAGCATACCGCCTACCTGCGCCTCAAGAGCGGCATCAAGGCCCCGCAGAGCGGTTCTATAGCAACCAATGGCAGAGTGGTGGCGGAGCAGATCGGAGCGCAGATCTTCATCGATGGCTGGGGCATGGTGTCGCCCGGCGATCCGGCGCAGGCTGCCGCCTTCGCCCGGCGCGCCGCCAGCGTTTCGCACGATGGCGAGGCGATCTATGGCGCGCAGGTGGTCGCGGCCATCGAGGCGCAGGCGTTCGTCGAGGAGGATATCAACCGCCTTCTGGATATTGCCGTCTCCTTTATTCCGAAGGATTCCATTCTCTATCGTATGATCGCCGACCTGCGGGAGTGGCATGCGGCAGAACCGGATTGGCGTAAGACGCGGGAGCAGATCCAGGCCCACTACGGTTACGACCGATATGGCGGGAACTGCCATATGGTCCCCAACCATGCCCTGATTATCCACGCCCTTCTGCATGGCGATGGCGACTTCCAGAAGTCCCTGATGATCGTCAATACCTGCGGCTGGGATACCGATTGCAACTCCGGCAATGTCGGCTGCATCCTCGGCATCCGCAACGGCGTGGATGGGATCGAGGACGGTCCGGACTGGCGGGGTCCCATCGCGGATCGCATGTTCCTCCCGACAGCCGATGGCGGCAGGTGTATTACCGACGCCGCGCAGGAGGCAGTACGCATCATCAACGTTGGCTGCGCGCTGGCGGGCGAGGAGCCGGTCGATACCAAGGATGGCGCGCGTTACCATTTCACGCTTCCCGACTCGGTGCAGGGCTTTGTTGCCGAGGAGTGCCCGGAATCGAATGGAACGCTTGAGGTTTATAACTGGGATGAGCGCCTGGCGCTCAGTTATTACGGGATCGCGCCGGGACGCATCGCGCGTGCGGCGACGGCAACCTTTATCCTGCCCGAGGCGCTGAAAATGGGCGGCTATAACCTGATGGCTTCCCCCACGCTCTATTCGGGGCAGACGGTCCGCGCCTCTCTCTCCGTGTTTGAGGAGGATATTTCCGAGGAGGTGAAGGAGAGGCCGGTTTATGCCGGGCTGTATCTCTCCGTTTACGATAAAGAGGATCATCTGCGCCGGATCTCAGGCCCGAAGGTCCTCGTGGATATTGAGGAGGGTACACAAGAGCTGGAGTGGAAGATCCCGGATACGGAGGGCTACCCCATCGCCGAAATCGGTATTGAGATCTCCTCAGAGGCTCGGACCGATGGGACCGTATACCTGGACTACCTGACCTGGGATGGGACGCCGGATGTGACCTTCAAGCGGACGGAGGGGGGCAGCATGTGGCGGCGCGCCTGGGTCTCCGGCATGGACTATGTGGAGGGAGGGAGCGAGACGTTCCGGCTGATCCAAAACGATGGCGTCGGGTTGCTGTTGACCGGTTGCCGCGAGTGGACGGACTATCGCCTCAACACGACCATGACCCCGCATCTGGCGGAGTCGTGCGGGATCGCGGTACGGGTTCAGGGCATGAAGCGCTACTATGCGCTGTTATTGGGCCGGGATGGCAAGGCGCGGTTGGTGAAGGCGCTCGATGGCGATACGACCCTGGCGGAGACGGACCTCGGGATGGAGTTCGGCAGGCCGTATGAACTGGCGATGGAGGCGGAGGGGAATCGCATTCGAGGCTATGTGGATGGCGCGCTGCTCTTCGAGGTGGAAGATACCAACCGGCCTTTAACCGAAGGCACGATTGCCCTGCTCTGCGAGGAGGGCCGCATCGCGACCGGCGATGTGCGCCTGCAGCCTCGGGCATGAAATTCTCATCATTTCGCAGACATAGCGGTGGGGGAAATCAGTCATTATTGTCTGCTTCATCGTTTGTCTTTTTCACAATGGAGACGGCAGAAGAGCCGGCATGCGTCGGTGGGCCTGCTTTCTGCCGCCATGCAGCGTAGTGCTTTTTTCTATGCGGCTTTACGCCGTTCCGCCTTCGTCCACGGTAACTTTTGGGTGGCTGCTACGGGTTCGCAGTCCAGTTTGAATCGGCTGATCAGCTCTTGAAGTTGCGTGGACATGCTGCTGAGTTCACTTGCGGTGGCATTGACCTCCTCAATGCTCGCGCTCTGCTCTTCCACCGCAGCCGATACGTTCTGGGCGGACGCAGACACCTCTTCCGCCGATGCGCTCATCTCTTCGGCTCCAGCGGCTGTTTCCTGGCTGATGGAGGCAACCGAGGTGATCGCGGAAGATACCTTGTCAGCTCCCATCGCCATGGTCGCTACCGTCTGTTCATTCGTCTCCGCAGAGCGGCGTACCGTATCCACGGTTGCGGTAACTTCCTGAACCGAAGCGGACATCTGCTCGGCAATGGCGGAGACCGTATCGACTTCCGCTGCTACCGATTGGACTGCCTGGAGGATCTGAGTGAGCGCCTGGCCTGCTTCCTGGCTCCTGTTGGCTCCATCCGTCACCTCCTGGCTGCTGGCATGCATCGCCTGTACCGCCTCCTCCACTCCCTGCTTTACCCTGTCGATCAGCGTTCCAACCTCGTTCGTCGCCTCAGTGGAGCGCTCCGCCAGTTTTCGCACTTCATCGGCGACGACGGCGAAACCTTTGCCATGCTGCCCTGCACGCGCCGCCTCGATGGCCGCATTCAGGGCCAGCAGATTGGTCTGCTCGGCGATCTGGTCGATGGTCTCGACGATCGCTCCGATCGCTTTGCCCATCTTTCCCAGTTCCGTTACCCTGGCTGCAGATGCCGTCACTTGCGTTTTGATGCGGCTCATGCTGGCAACTGTCTGTTCCACAGCCTGCCCACCTGTCTGCGCGATGCTATTGGCCTGCCGGGCGGCATCCGCGATCTGCTGGGAGGAGCGTACCACCTCTTCGACGGCCTGGGAAGCCTGTTGCATGCTCCTGCTCGCTTCCTGAGTCGCCTGTTTCTGTTGCTGACCTTCTGCCTGCACCTGTCGGATGGCGGCGTGCAGTTGTTCCATGTTTGAGGCCGCATTGGAGGCGGATTGAGCCTGCTGTTCGCTTCCCTGCGCCATCTCGTGGCTGGTTGTGGCGGATTGATCCGCAGCCTGAGCGACTTCCTGCATGGAGTGAGCGATCTCCTCAGCAGCTTTACCGGTCTGTTCCGCAGAAACGGAGAGCTGTATGCTCATGGCGGAAACGGACTCGGCATTCCGCGCAACCTGCCCGATGAGCTGACTCAAAGACTGCTGGGCGGTGTTGTAGGAGTCGATGATCTGCAGCATATATGTCAGCATCTGGTTGAATGTGTGGGCCATCACACCGAGTTCATCCCGCCGCTCAATGTCGAGCGGCAGTGTGGTGGGCAGGATGGAGACGGTCAAATCGCCCGCCGCCAGCGCGGCCATGGCCTGGTCGAGTTCGGTCAGACATTTGCTGCGCAACGTTGCCATCCGCTCGGAGACCTGGGCCAGTGCCGGGGTGATCGTGCGCGTTATGAACCAGCCAAGAAGCAGTCCTAATAGGGCGGCAAAGGCAACGATGATTCCCGCCGTGGTACGCGCGTTCAGGTAGGTCTGCTCGCATTCCAGGGCCAGTTTCTCTCCTCGCTTGGCATTCCAGTCCGACATTTTATCGATCACGTCGGTCACGGCGCGAAAGCGGTCACGCGCCTTCCCCATCATCAATGCACTACTGCCCTTGAAGTCATTTTTCCGCGCAAGCTGCTTGATGCTGTCATCCAACTCCCGATAGCTGTTCCAGCGAGACTTCAATTCCTGGAGATTAGTTCGGTCTTCTTCCTGAGTGATTGTCTGCTCATAGTCTGTAATTTCCTGTGCAACTTTTTCCTGCTTGCCCTTCATCTCCTCTTCGATCTTATCCATTTTGGCGCTGTCCGTTTCCAGGATATCCTGGAACTGGGATCGGCGCACCTGATTCACAGCACTGGTGAACTGGACGATACCTTTAAGCCCGGCGATAGTGTCGGTATTGAGCAATCTGGCATTGGTATTCATCTGCGCCATACGGAAGCTCGCCACTCCTCCGACAAGCAAAATCAGGAAGACCATAAAGCCAAAACCCAGGCCCAACTTGTAGGCCGTTTTCAGATTTGCAAACCAGCGCATGAGCGTGCGCTCCTTTCTCGTGTGGTTGGGTGGAGCAAAATAGCGCCTCTGCCACGGAAACGCATCTATTGTCGGGATAAGTGAGCAGTGGTTGTGTCGGAGCGATTGGGATTTTAATGTGGGAAAATGGGAAGCTGTGTATCCGTGTTTGTCCTACAGGACCTCAGTGCCCATAACTGCCCTTCTCGTTTGTAGCTCATTTTCGCACAAAATATGCGTCATTGTCCTACAAGAAAATGAGCCTTTATCCGATAGAGATCTCTAGTGCAGTAGGCTATACTGAAATAGTAGAAGCTTACTGTCATACTTTCCAATCTGTCCTGGTACATCGGCGTCCTGTCTTGGTGAGAGAATATGATCATTCCTGCACCTCTCCTTGGAATCGGTATCGCGGGCTTTGCTTTTTGCGGAGGACTCGGCTCCCTCTGTTACGCCTGGGCGCGAAGAAGCTGGCTGAATATGACCCTCTTCGCCGTGATTTCATTTAACCTCATGGGATTTGGAATCGCCTGCTACTATTTACAATCCGCCACGACTGTAGATGCCGCATATCTTCCCATTCGCCTCAAGGAGTGCTTCGGCAACCTGGTTCTCTTGATCTTGCCCTTCCTTTATCGCGCACTCTGTGGACAGCGCCCTGCCTGGCAGGAATATCTGACTACAGGTTTCTTTATAACGATCATCAGTCTGGCGCTCCTCCGGCCTGCAGGCTTCGAATGGGACCATGTTCTACGCATGACCTATAGTGGTGCCAGCGGCGTCTACTACCCTCAGGGAGAACATGGTCGGCTGCTTCCGGTAATACGTATCGGACAACTCCTGTTTGCCCTGCATTGTATGGCGATTGCCTGGCGGGGATGGCGCGCACGGCATAATGGACTGTGGAACGTACTCGCGCTCCCGGTCTCCTACATCAGCGCCCTGCTGTACACCATAGGGGGAATTCTACACTTCTGGCAAGTTACCTTTGAATCCGGCGAATGGGTAAGCATCACGCTCTATCTCTGTCTGGGCGCCAGTGTATTTCAGACGGAACGCGCCGTTTTGACGGAGCGTGACACCCTCTTCCACTCACTGGCAGATCGTGAAGGGAAACTGCTGGCTCTCACAAGCGCTGGTCTCGGTTTTGCCTGCTTGCTGGATTTGGAAGGTCGCATTGTGTTTGCAAACAGGGCGGCTCTACAACTCATGGGAGTCAGCGCGCAGCAGGTGCTGGGGATGCTCTTTGTCGAATCCCCCTGGTGGCAACATTCGTCCGAATTGAGGGAGCGTGTTCGTAATGCCATCGCGGCGACGTCGGCAGGAGCTACCGTGCGCTTCGAAACTTCCCAACTAAATGTAGATGGGAAGGATATCAGTGTCGATTTCAGTCTTTCTCCCTACTTTGACGCGCAGAACAGGGTTCGCTACCTTATTGCAGAAGGTCGGGATATTTCAGACCGCGTACGTGCCGAAAGGACGATCCAACAAAAACAGCGCCAGATACAGGACATAGCTGAGAATATGCCAGGTGTGATCTATCAGTTCTTCGCGCGTTTCGATGGGGTTGTGGGGCTCTCCTATGTCAGCCAATATTCCCTGGAAATGCTCGGATTAGATAACAATCTTGAGGGTTACTTTGAACGCACCCTTGCCTGCATTGTGGAAGAGGATCGAAAGCGCTTTGTGGATTCCATTCAATATTCGATTCAAAATGCCGCAGCCTGGGAGTTTGAGGGACGATTCAAAAAGCCATCAGGCGAAATCATCTTCATACGCGGCCAATCCACACCTCAGAAACAGGAGGATAGGCTCCTGTTTAACGGGGTAATAACAGACATCACGGCGCGCAAATTGTTCGAAAAGAGACTCAAAGCATCGTTTCAAAGCCTGCGAGCCCTCACCAGCCACCTACACGCCGTCCGCGAAGAAGAGCGCGTCCACCTGGCCCGAGAAGTCCACGATGAATTGGGTCAGGCTTTTACCGGTCTCAAGCTCCAACTGTCCTGGCTCAGATACCAGGTTCCCGGACTCCGACGCACCGTCTCACTTAGAACGCTCATGGACAAGATGGACAGTATGAATGACCTGATCGAAACCTCGATTACGACTGTCCGTCGTATCGCTACCGAACTGCGCCCGGCAATCCTGGACACCTTCGGTCTGGTACCCGCTCTGGAGTGGATGACCCAGGACTTTCAGAATCGCTCCGGTCTGGACTGCACCTTCTTTGCATCGATGGAAAATGTTTCGTTGGATCCTGAGCGTGCCTCCGCCGTGTTTCGCATTGCTCAGGAGAGCTTGACCAATGTGATCAGGCATGCTCAGGCAACGCGCGTCAACGTGCGATTTGAGAGCGCCTCAGAGGAGCATCTGGCCCTGACGATAGCCGATAATGGGATAGGAATTGCACCGATAGAGGCCCGGTCGGATAGAACGTATGGCTTATTGGGTATGCAGGAACGAGCGTTACTCTTAGGTGGCAGCATCATATTCGAAGGTTCTCCACAGGGAGGAACCACGGTCCTCCTTACCCTGCCAATGCAAAGTCCTCTGGAAGAATCTACAGTATTGTTGGAACCAGCACGCGAAATATGGGATGAAATCGAGTAAACTGGTCATTCGTTTCGTCTTCAGACGGGCGTACTGTCGATCTCTATTCTAATCCTGCGAAGGGTGTATCACTCGGAGAGAAGCAATGTTGAAATTTATCGTTGCAGACGATCATGCGGTCGTACGCCAGGGGATAAAACAGATTCTGAGCGCTAAAATGGAAAATGTGACTGTCGTAGAGGCGCAGAGTGCCAACGAAGTGATGCTGCTGATACAGCAGAGAGGCTGGGATCTTCTCATTCTGGATATCGGTATGCCGGGGCGTAGCGGCCTGGAGGTTTTGAATGAGATAAGAAGCAATACTTCTCCTCCGCCCATTCTGGTGCTGAGCATGTATCCTGAAGATCAGATGGCGCAGCGCGTTCTGAAAGCAGGAGCGGACGGTTATCTGACCAAGGACAGCGCCCCCGAAGCGTTGGTCCTCGCGGTGCGGAAAATACTGAGCGGAGGAAAATACGTCAGCTCTTCATTTGCGGAACGCATAGTCTCCAATATGCAAAAGGGCATTCCTGAACAGCCTCACAACGCCTTATCAAATAGGGAATATGAAGTCATGCGCCTTATTGCCTTGGGAAAAACAGTCTCCCAGGTCGCTCAGCAACTTTCCCTAAGTGTCAAGACAGTCAGTACCTATCGGGCGCGCATTCTCAACAAAATGGGCATGGAGACGAATGCCGAACTGATACACTATGCAGTACGAAATGGACTGATGGATGAAAGGGGATATGAATGACCTTTCGTTTTCGGTTCCCGTATCGTTCTCAACTTCCGTGATGTCACCGAACGTAAGCGTGCTAAGGAGAGCCGACGCGAAAGCGATGGGCGGTTGCAGCCATTGCATGATGTTCTCAGGGTTCCGACGTAAGGGACTTCACTGCGTTGAGCCAAGTTACCGGTAACTTTCGGGTGTGGTAGGCGTCTGGTAACAGGTATACTGTGTGCATTCAACCATCTTCGCACGGATTGCTATTCAACTCCGAACCAGGGCCAGCATTTATGACTGCATCGTTCCGAAATTCACCGCTTGGGCGTCGCTTCGCCTTCTGGGGGGCGCTGCCCTTTATTGCCTTGTGCGCCACCGCGCTGTTGGCGGAGACGCCAGGAGTGCGTCCTGCCGCTCCCGACATCAAACCGCCGGCTCCTTCCAGGCCGGCAAATCCCCCTGCCTCAACGTCAGCCCAGACCGCAAAGCCAATCTCCTCCCGAGAGAAGGGTGGGGTTGTGGCGCTGTCCGGGCCATGGCATAGGGAGTATCCGCTCTCGGCGGGCCAGACCGTCGAGATCTCCGTGCATCTGGATACTCCTTCCAAGCTGCCGCCGAATGGGCGTGTTGCTGTTTCATGGACACTGCCGCAAAATGCAAAGGCCGGCTGGCGGAAAATCCTCCACGCTCTGGATGGCGATGTGTATATGGTCTATCGCGCTCCTCTGGCCGGAAAGTATCTGCTCAAGCTGGAGCCGGTAGAGAACGCACCCTGGAGCAGCGAGACCGCGCGCTGGCGGGAGAAGGGCAACGCCCCGATGCTGGCATCGTTGCCGGAAAAGACGCCCTGGAGTGCGGGAGCCGTGACGCCGGTCTCGGTCTCCGTCAAGCCGATTGTGATCGGCGATGCGGCGGAGCAGGATCGCCTGCATACCTACATCGAGATGGAGCCGAACGATTCGCCGGAGATGGCGCAGACCATCCCGCTCACTGGGGGCGACGACGTACGGACCTGGGAGATCACCGGCGGCGCGGATGACGTAGAGTTCTTCGACAACGGCAATGTCGGGCAGTCCGGCGACGACTGGTTTCGCCTGGAGTACAAAGGGATCGCGCCGCGCCTGCTCACCGCACAGTTGAGTATGCCGGGTCAGATGGTCGCCGCCCGTATTCGGTGCTACGTCCCCAAAACGGAAGGCGAGCACAAACCCTCTTCACCGCCCTTAACCCCTCTACAAGACGTTTCGGAATATACGAATGGGCAGGACCAGAATGAGCGGGCGCACCAGCAGGACGAAGCGCATCGCACCAACATCTGCCGCCTGCTCCAGCCGGGCAAGACCTATTTCCTGCGGGTCGAGGCCAATTCGCCAGGTTACCAACTCCAACTGCGCACGCTGAAGCCGGCGCCCTATACCGACCCTCAGATGGCCATTCGGCAGGGAATGTATACGCAGATCGGGCAGGTGGACGCCTGGCTGACCAATCGCCCTCGTGGCGCAAGCGTCGAGAGGCGTATTCGGGACTCCGGCAATCTGCTCGGCACCCAGTGCATGAGTTGCCATACGCAGTCGGGAGTGTGGGGGCCGGCGGTTCCGTTTGTGCAGGGCTACCGACCGGAGAATGTGCAGAACTACTGGCATCTGCTGGAGGTGATGTACGAGTGTTTGCGCCCCACAAACACCATCAAGGATGCCGCCAACAACACAAGTCTCGCCCCGCTGGACTACGGCGAC
>DATGIG010000627.1:0-12802 GCA_035295825.1 Chthonomonadaceae bacterium
ATCAGTGGGCTGCTCTCCGAAAAGATCGGCGGCCCCTCTGTGCGCCCCTACCAGCCGGAGGGCATCTGGGACGAGACCAGCGTCTATGGCAACCTGCACAACTATAAGCACGACAAAGGAGAGAACCTCTACCGGCGCAGCCTCTACACGATCTGGAAACGGACCGCCGCCCCTCCGGAGATGACCCTCTTCGATGCGCCGGGGCGGGAGGTCTGTCGCGTGCGCCGCTCCCGCACCAACACGCCGCTCCAGGCGCTGGCCTTAATGAACGATGAGACCTTTGTGGAGGCGGCGCGCGTACTGGCCCAGCGCATGCTGACGGAAGGGGGCTCCTCCCCGGAGACGCGGATCGCCTACGCCTTCCGCCGCGCCGTCGCCCGTCCGCCCACCCCCGAGGAGGCCCGTATCCTGGCCGCCGGAGTACGGAAGCAGCTCGCACAGTATCGCGCGCATCCGGAAGCCGCCCAGAAGCTGATCGCCGTCGGCGACGCACCCCGCGACCCCAGGCTCGATCCTGCGGAGCTTGCCGCCTACACCATGACCGCCAGCGTCCTGCTCAATATGGACGAGATGGTAACGAAACAATGACGACAAACATACTCGAGATCCAGGACGCCATGAACCGCCGCACGTTCCTCTCCCGCTCCGCATCCGGCATCGGCCTGACGGCGCTGGCGACCCTGCTGGGCCAACGCGCCCTCGCCGCTCCCGACACGGTTCCGGTACAACCGAATTCCAATGCACGGTTGGGATTGCCGCACTATGCCCCAAAAGCGAAACGGGTGATCTACCTCTTCCAGTCCGGCGCGCCCAGCCAGTTGGACCTCTTCGACTACAAACCGAAGCTGACCGAGCGCCGCGCCGAGAACTTGCCCGACTCCATCCGCATGGGCCAGCGCCTTACCGGGATGACGGCGGGGCAGAAGACCTTCCCGGTCGCCCCTTCCATTTTCCAATTCGCCCAGCACGGCCTGAGCGGCCTCTGGCTGAGCGAGCTCCTCCCCTATACCGCCCGCATCGCCGATGACATCTGCCTCATCAAAACCATGGTCACGGAGGCCATCAACCACGACCCGGCGATCACCTTCTTCCAAACCGGTTCGCAACTCGCAGGCCGGCCCAGCATTGGGTCCTGGCTCTCCTATGGCCTGGGCACGGAGAATAGAGACCTTCCCGCCTTCGTCGTCCTCACTTCGCGCGGCACAGGACGCCCCGACGATCAGCCTCTCTACGACCGGCTCTGGGGCAGCGGCTTCCTGCCGACCCAGCACCAGGGCGTCAAGTTCCATACGACGGGCGATCCGGTCCTCTACCTCTCGAACCCGGAGGGCGTGGATCGTGCGGCGCGCCGCGAAATGCTGGACGAACTGAAGGCGATCAACCAGAAGGAGGCGACGGCCATCGGCGATCCGGAGATCCAGACACGGATCTCCCAATACGAGCTGGCGTTCCGGATGCAGACCTCCGTCCCTGAGTTGACCGACATCTCGAAGGAGCCTTCGAGTATCCTGGAGATGTACGGCCCGGATGTGAAGAAACCGGGCACCTACGCGGCCAACTGCCTGCTGGCGCGGCGGCTCTGTGAGCGGGGAGTGCGCTTTGTGGAGCTGTTTCATATGGGCTGGGACCATCATGGCGGCCTGCCGAAAGCCATCAAGGGCCAATGCAACGACACCGATCAGGCTTCCGCCGCCCTGATTATGGATCTGAAACAGCGGGGCCTACTGGATGACACTCTGGTCGTCTGGGGCGGCGAGTTCGGGCGCACGGTCTATAGCCAGGGCAGCCTGACGGCGACCGACTACGGGCGCGACCACCACCCACGCTGCTTTTCGATATGGCTTGCAGGCGCGGGGATCAAGCCGGGTATGTCCCTCGGCGAGACGGACGAGTACTCCTACAACGTCGTGTCCGACCCCGTCAGCGTCCACGACCTGCATGCCACCATGCTCCACCTGTTAGGCCTGGAACACACCCATCTCACATTCCGCTACCAGGGCCGGGACTATCGCCTTACCGATGTGTTCGGCAACCTCGTCCCAAAGATCCTGGCGTGAACACTTACGGATCCAAGCTCCTTCCATGCACGGCGTAGGAGCGTGAAAGAAGAGAGGAAAACGGATGCCTGGAAGCGGCCAATTTCCTGCAGAGACCAGTCCGGAGGGGGCCTTTGTACGCCAGCCCTACCGTATTCAAGACCGCATCACCGCCGACGGCTCCTCCGGATTTCGTGCGGAGCCGGGGCGCTACCACCTCTATGTTTCGCTGGCATGTCCCTGGGCGCACCGGGCGATTATCGTCCGCCGCCTGCTCGGGTTGGAAGACGTCATCTCCATGTCCGTCGTGGATCCTATCCGGGACGAACGGGGGTGGGCATTCCGCGAGGGTCCCGGCTATGGCCCGGATCCGGTATGCGGTTTCCAATTCCTGTCGGAAGCCTACCTTCGCACCGATCCCACCTACACCGGGCGCTACACGGTTCCCTGTATCTGGGATCGGAAGACCGGGCGTCTGGTCACCAACAACTACCCGGACATCACCATCGACTTTGAGACCCAGTTCACCGCATTCCACCGTCCCGGTGCGCCGGATCTGTATCCGGAACACCTCCGCGATGCGATAGACGCGGTCAACGCCGTGGTCTATGAGGACGTCAACAACGGCGTCTATAAGGCGGGCTTCGCCACCTCGCAGAGCCTTTATGAGACGGCAGTGGATGCGCTCTTTGCCCGGCTGGATGGGCTGGAGGAGCGGCTCGGGCAGCAGCGCTACCTGGTCGGCGCGCAACTCACGGAGGCCGATATCCGGCTCTTCACCACGCTGGTCCGCTTCGATGCCGTCTACGTCGGGCACTTCAAATGCAATCTGCGCCGCCTGGTGGACTACCCCAACCTCTGGGGCTACGCGCGCGACCTCTACCAGACACCCGGCTTCGGCGAGACGGTCAATTTCGACCACATCAAACGCCATTACTACATGACCCACGACCAGATCAACCCTACCCGCATCGTGCCCAAGGGTCCCATCGTGGATTGGAATATCCCGCACGATAGAGAGGTTCTGATCCCTTGAATGCCACCGAGGATCTGATCGTCCGTGATGCACGCCTGGACGAGCGCTCCGCAATCCGCGACCTGACACTGACTGCCTATGCGGAGTATGCCCGGATCATGCAGCCCTCCGCTTGGGCAGGATTGAAGCAGGCGATCACTGATGCCCTTGACGGGACAGAGCCTACGGAACGCATTGTAGCGGAACGGAATGGCAAACTGATGGGCAGCGTGCTGCTCTATCCTCCCGCTGCCGACGCCTACGGCGACCTGACGGAGCGCGCGCACTGGCCGGAGGTGCGGCTGCTCTCCGTCGCCCCGGAAGCCCGAGGGCAGGGGATCGGGCGGGCGCTCCTGGAGGAGTGTGTGCGGCGCGCCCGCCAATCCGGAGCATCCCTGCTGGGACTGCACACCTCGGAAAGCATGAAAGTCGCCCTTAAGTTGTACGAGCGCATGGGCTTCGTGCGGGCGCCCGAATATGACTTCCAGCCGGAGGGCGCGGAACTGGTCCAGGCCTTCCTGCTCCCGCTAGAAAGAGGATACCAATGGCAACCGATATCTACAGTTCCGAAGTGACACAAACGCTGCTCCAGATGCAACAGGATGCCAGGCATGCCCTTACCAAAACGGTTCAGGTGGATGGGCATGGGGTATCCGTACCCTATCCCTATCCTTCGCCCGGAGATTGGCGGGACCGGGTGATCTACTTCCTGATGATAGATCGCTTCAACAACCCAAACGCGGTCCCCAAATCGCAATGGGATCAGAAGTTCAACTTTCGCCAGGGAGGGACATTCAAGGGCGTTCAGGATCAACTCAGCTACATCCAGCAACTGGGCGTGAAGGCGATCTGGCTGTCGCCGGTGCTGAAGAATTCCCGTCCGGACACGCTCCCCTTCACCTATCCAGGCTACAACACACAGGACTTTCTCAACGTGGATGAGCGGTTCAGTTCCGATGGAACGCGGGTGACGGCGGAGCGCGAGTTGGTCGCCCTGGTGGAGGAGGCGCATGGCCGGGGTCTGCACATCATTCTCGATATCGTCATCAATCACGCGGCGTGCGTCTTCGACTATATCTATCAAGGCAACGTCACCGATAGCTTCACCGACGCAGGCGTGATGGATGCACCGCTCGGTCAGGAGCCGCCCGTCGAGTGGATGAATGGCCTGGGCTTTCCCCGTCCGGATTGGACCAACAGCCTGCCTACCCCGACCCAACTCTCTGTGGATGATGCCGTTTGGCCGGACGACCTGCAGCGCAAGGAGTTCTTTCGCCGCCGGGGCAGCAAGCTGAACGATACGCCGACATCTGAGGGGTTCGTCCCCGGCGATTTCGGCTCAATGCGCCAGATGGTGGCGGAGTACAACGCAACCACGCCGGACCAACAGGCGATGCGTGCCCGCTACGGTATCCTGCCGGTCATCAGCATCCTGATCCGGGCCTACCAGTACCTGATCGCGAAGTACGATATTGACGGCCTTCGCATCGATACCGTCAAATACGTGAAGCCGGATATGGTGGAGACCTTCGGCAATGCGATCCGTGAGTATGCCCTGAGTGCGGGTAAAACCAACTTCTTCACCTTCGGAGAGATCTACGACGACGAGACCACGATTGACCACTTCATCGGGCGCAATGGCGGGGATACGGAAGGGTTCGGCATTGATGCCGCGCTGGATTTTCCACTCTTCTTTCAACTGCCCGGCGTCATCAAGGGCGACAATGGAGTGGAAACCATCCGGCATGTGTTTGAAAACCGAAAAGCGACGGAGAAGAACCTCATCAGCTCGCATGGGGAAGCAGGTCGCTACTTCGTCAGCTTCCTGGACAACCACGACCAGCATGAGCGGTTCAATGCGCCCGGAACGCCGCAGCCGCAGGTATCTCAGGCTCTGGCCGTGCTGATCTGTCTGCAGGGCATTCCCTGTATCTACTACGGCACGGAGCAGGGGCTTCAGGGCGCCAATGACGGCTTTGGGCATCAGACACTCGATAGCATGGAATCGGTGCGTGAGGCGCTCTGGGGTAAAACTCCGAAAGCCTTCGATTCGGGACACCCAATCTATCTCCAGATTCAGGCTTTGACCAATCTCCGCTCCACGGAAGCGGCTCTCAGTTTCGGGCGTCTCTACTTTCGCGAAGTCTCCGGCAACGGGCAGGACTACGGCCAGTCCCAGGGCGTCGGCGGGCTGATCGCCTTCTCCCGCATCCTCACCGACCGCGAGGTGCTGGTCGTCGCCAATACCAATTTTACAAACCGCTTCGACGGCTCGGTCCTGGTAGATATCGATCTGAGCCGGCTGCAGCGTGACTTAAACATCAGCTACAGCAACCTGGGAACAGCAGGAACCCAGACAGTCCAGGTGAAACAGGTCAACCTGTACCAACCGAATGGCACAAGCCAATCCATTCAAGTCGCTGCGCTCCCGGTCAATCTCGCGCCGATGGAAGTCCAGATCTTCGTTCCCGCTTAAAGGAACATAATAGAACTGAAATGGGATAATCACGGCAAAAAGACAGAATAGACCGTTCTAATCATAAGGAGGGAGGTTCCGATGGTTCGCATGTTCGTTTATGGACTTGTGCTTAGCGGGTTGCTCTGCCTGATGACAGCTCTTCCCGCGCGCGCTCAAGATGCTGCGGCCAATGTCGCGCGGGCACAACAGACGCTTACGGAGATCACCAAACTGTTGGATGCTATTCAGGCCCGACAGGCAGCGCTCGCACAGGGCAGGGCTACCGGCGGCGCCACAGCCGAAACAGGCAACTGGAAACCCCTCTTCGATGGTAAGTCGCTTGCGGGCTGGAAGCGCACCAACTTTTCCGGCGGCGGAGAGGCGCATGTCGATCCTAACTTTCGCGGCGGACCTGCTGCCATCGTAGTGGATGCCGGCGACCCGCTGAGCGGGATCACCTGGACCAGCGACATGCCGAAGACCAACTATGAGATCACGCTGGAGGCGATGAAGATCGATGGCAACGATTTCATGTGCGGCCTTACGTTCCCGGTCGGTGATTCCTATGCAAGCCTGATCCTCGGCGGATGGGGCGGCGGGGTCGCGGGTATCTCCAGCATTGAGAATCAGGACGCTTCGGAGAACGAGACGAGTCGGACCCTATCTTTCCCCAAAGACCACTGGTTTAAGATCCGCATGCGCGTCACACCTGCCAAGTTGGAGACCTGGCTCGACGACAAAAAGATCGTGGATGTGAATATCACAGGAAAGAAGATCAGCCTGCGCTTCGGAGAGATCTCGAAATCTGTTCCACTGGGCCTGGCGACCTATCAGACGTCTGCAGCCTATCGGGCCATTAAGCTACACCAACTCGAAACGCCCTAATTGCGTTTGCACCGATTAATCCGTGCTGCTCATTCCGTATTCCTCGCCAGCCAGATCAACTCCGCCGGCCAGTTGTTCTTGCGCAGGAGGGTTTGGTTGCGCCTGTCCCCCTGCACATAGACCGCCAGAAAGGCCATACTGTAGGCGTTAATGATGCTATACGTGGTCTCCATCGGGGTAAATTGAAACTTCTCGCCCCCCTCGCGCCGGGTCCCGGAGCCCACTCCATCGCCGAAATTGGGGTTCAGCTTCGCCATGTCCGTGAAAGAGTAGTGCCCGCCATTCCTGAGTTCCAGCAGATAGGACGGCCCTTCCTGCTTCTCGTGATGGCTGCGGACAATCGCATTGCCGGCAGCGCCGATGGTCCGATCCTCCGTCCCGATCATCCAGAGCGTCGGTACTTTCAGATTGGTGTGCTGGGGATAAGCGCCGGACATGGCGATGACCGACTTGAAGCGCGGATCCATGTCGGCGACGCGGACGGCGGTCATGGAGCCGAACGACATCCCCGCCGCGCACGGCCTGGAGAGATCCAGCTTGCCCTTGAAGCGGGCATCCGCTCCCGCATTCCATTTCGTCACCTGGTCCAGCAGGAAGCTCATATCCTTCGGTCGGTCAACAGCCGAGTTGGCACGCTCGCTGCCCTGCATGGGCACGCGCCCCTCTTTTAGAAAGGTCATTCCCGCGTTGCCTGTGTGATCTGCCGAGACGATGATATAGCCGTGTGATGCCACATAGTCGCACCAGAAGGTGTTCTGAAAGCGGTTGCCGCCGTTGCCGTGAGAGAAGATGATCACCGGATATTTGCCCGAACGAACCGGAGCGTCTCGGACCGATTTCATCCAGTAGCCCTTGTTTATCTCCTCGGTGGGCTTTTTGAACACCTTCTGATAGTACTCTTCGACATCGGGCGTCACGCCGCCGGGGATGAAGTCGGTGAATTTGCTCTTCGGCATGGTCCTGGCGCTCTCTGCCGCCGGATACCAGATCTCCGTAATAAGGGTGCGGGGCTTCTGGGTAAAGTGGTCGGTCCGGCTGTCGTCCACAAACGTGGTCGTGGTCACTCCCACTGGAAACGGCCCCTCTTTCATCGGGTCCATACTGTCCGCCAGGACGGAGCGAGCCATCAAAACCAGGACAATCCCCACTATCATAGCTACGATGCGCATACCAAACTCCCTGATTATGTGAGTGTCACGGACAGCGCTTGGCCTTCCTGAAGCAGGACAGGATCTTTGAAAGTGACGATGGCTCTCCCATCCAGGGTTTCCACAGTGGCTGTAAAGACCCGCCCACCGACCTTGGCCGTCGCCGAAGTGTACTTCCCCTGCAAGGCCAACGTTTTCAAGAAGAGCCTGCCGTATTTGAGGTGGACCTCGGCAGCCAGGGACTTGTCGGTGCGCTGCTGCGAAAAGGTCCCCCAGCCCTCCGGGGCGGTGAAGGCAGCTTTGAAGCGCTCTGCATTCCACCGTGGGTCGAAACCCAGGTAACCTTTCAGCCCCTCTACTTCAAAGCCGCAGATGCTGATGAACGAGCCGTAACTCGCCATCGCCCGTGAATAGTGATCGCTGCACTCGATCTCGTTGTAAGGATTGCGGCGCGAAGCATGATAACGATCATGGATGGCGCGCGTCACGGCCAGGCCCTCCAGCAGCAGTCCTTCGGCGATCATATGGCTCGCCGCCTGATGCTCGAAGCCGCTCATGCACTCGTTGAAATAGCCGTACTGCCAGTCCGCCACATTTCCGAACGCGTCGGGCAGTTCCTTCGGATTGGTCGCCATTATCAGCCCGCCATCGCCCGCGACCGCATAGGGGCGTCCGGGGCGGTTCTTACGTCGAAACGGCCCCACATCCGGCGTGAAGTTGTACTTATAGAGCGCTTTCAATGCGCTCACCGTCTTGTCACGATCCAATACGCGCCCCAACCCGACCTGCCATGCCCAGCTCTGTCCCTGCACCTGGTCTATGTGGCACGTCTGATAGGTTCCCAGGCTCTTCTCGTGCCCCGGCTCCGGCTTCTGGATAAAATACTCCCCATGGAACAGTTCTGTCTCGATGGCGTGCTGCGTCCGGGCGAACGCCTGCCCGCAGACCCGCGCGAACTCCGTATCCCCTACTGCCGTCGCCATCCTCTGGCCCGCCTTTAGCGCGGCGGCATAGAGCGAACTGATCCAGGCGATCTTGCCGAACCAGGCGGCATCGAGTGTATTCTCCTGCGCCCCGTCCAGCAGGCCGTCTCCATCCGTATCGTGATGGATCAGAAACCGGATGGCTTCCTGAACGCGCGGCCAGACCCGCCGCAGAAAGGCATCGTCGGCGCTCATCTGGTGTTCCCGATAGACGCCGAGGATACGCCCGCACTGCCCATCCACCGCCGGGCCGGTCCCCTCCCCCCGGTGGCGGATCATCCCTGTACCGGGGTCGAAGCCGACCCCAAAGTCCACATGCTCCCTGAGCCCGCGCTCGATCTCCGGGAAGATACGGCTAACGGCCTGGGCATAGTGCCATACATGCGTGCATGTACCGGGACAGCAGCCGATCCCCTCCCACCCCCAGAAGCGCCCGGTGCCGAACCGGTGGCTGGTTGTGGTGGCGAGGATGGAGGTATTGACGAAGGTGCGATCCAGGAACCAGAAGGGCAGAGTGGAATCGTACCAGGTCTCATGCCATAACTTGGTGATGCGGCTCAGCCGGGAGTACTCTTTCGCCACGTACTCCACGACAGCAGTCGCGTCGGCAAACCGCCTGGCGTAATAATTCCCCTCCCTGGCGTCCGGCACGCCCAACCCGCTGTTGGGAAAGTGCCAGGCGATCAGGAAGGTCACGGTCTGCGTCTGGCCGGGCGCGAGCGCCACCGCCCGCGTCATGCCCCCCAGCAGCTTCTCTTCTACTCCCTGCTTCGCCACTTCGGATACCGGAGCCTCAAACAGCGTCTCCGGGCGAACGCTCGCCTTGCCGACGCCGGCGCCCAGGATCGCCAGCGCCATGGTACCATAATCGTGCGCTTTCTCCAGGGCGATCTCGATCCGGGGCGCGTCCGTCTGGAGGATATGATCCACCCCCACATTGCCCCACCCGCCTCTGCCATTGTCGTAGATCTCGATGACCGCTTGCCGTCCGGCGAACTCCGCGACATCGAAGACCTCCTGGCGCATGTGGTTGTCATTGCGTCCCGCCGCACGGCGGACGACCTTCCCGTCTACCAGCAGCCTCAGCCCCACCTCCTCGATGTTCGCCCCACCCCCGATAAAGAAGGTGAGGTAACGGCGCTGGATCGGAAACGGAGGGCTGGTGAGTTTGTCGGTGTGGCTGTCCTTCTCCTGCACGCTCGCACCGGGGGCGGAGGCGTGCGAGTTGACCACCCGGTTGCCCAGCCCTCCCACATCCCCCTGATAGCCGGGAATGGCGCTGCGCTCCACGGGTCCCGATCCGAATGCCGTGCCTTCGACTCTCCACTTCCCGTAGTCGGCATGCTCGAAGTCGTCCACCAGGATGTCGGGGCGCGCTTCGGCTCGCTTTTCGGGCGGGGTGCGGTCGAAATGGGATGCAACCAGGGTCACGCCCGCGCTCTTGCGCACCGTATTGACACGGCTTCCGGAACCGGGGCGAGCGGTAAAGAGGGCGCTGGCGTTCTCCAGTACGCCGCCGACCTCCGCCGTAACGGGCTTCGCGCTCACGTTCTTGAGCGCAAACTCACAAACCGTCACCGGCAACCCGGAATCGTCGGCGTTCAGAGGCAGAAAGGGCGAGTAGGCCGTCAGCGTCGCCTGGACCGGACAGGCCGTGTCGCTATAGTGGATGGTCCCGATGGGATACTCCCCTTGAAAACGGATCTCCTCCCACCCCTTGCTGTCCATCGGTCGGACTGCGCCGTTGACCTTCAGGGCAAACCCTTGCTCCAACGGCGACTTCGGCTCCGCCGGAGAGACATAGTTGGCTCCATTCTGAGGGTCTACTGTGCCGGGGTTGCCAAAACCATCCCAGCGTACGGTGCGCGGCTCGATGCCGTTCTGGTTTGCATTGAAAATATCCCAGAGCCAGAGTTTGCCGTCGCCTCCCAGGTAGAGCGTTCCGCAGCAGATGCCGCCGACCGGCATGCCGATATGCTTCAACTCTCCCCGTGTTTTGGTATAAACCGTGCGCTCTCCCCGTGCAAAGAGCGATTTCACCCAATCCGGATGGAGTTTCTTGTCGGGAGGGATCAGCTTTTCAAAGTCGGTCTCCGCAAATGGCCCGGCCATCACCGGCAGGGCGTTCATCGCCAACCCCGCCACCGCGAAGCCGGACAACGCCAGAAAATCACGCCGGGGGATCGGGCTGCAACCGCAGTAGGGAGCCGAACAGCGCTCTTGCTCCATAACATATCCTTTCAGGACGAGGTTTCTACCTCCTCGCTAATGGTTCTGTTCGTGTTGCCTCCATGAGATCCAGGCAATGTCAGCATATTCCCCTGGTCCACCGGAAGGGATAGGATCAAACCGCAGGCCCGTGATCGTGCCTGTATAACCGGGTGCGCCGGCAAGATGGACGCGATAGGTGTGAAATTGTCCATCGGGTTTTATCTCGAAGGAAACGCGTTGCTCCCCTGCAAACCCGGTTTGCCCCAACACTTTCCAGAATATCTCAGCGCGCGTGAGCTTGGTTTGAAACGCAGCCCGGATGAACAGATCAGGCGTTGTCTCCGCTGACCACCACTGTTCCGGGCCGATCATCTGCGGATCATCCTGCTCCAGTTTGACACGCAGATGGCCCTCGATCGGCCATCCGGTATCCTGTGCATTCACGTAAATCCAATGTTGGCGATCCTTAGAGAACACATAGTCCGGACGTTGGTCCTTCGGCTGGCTGGCGTTGGCATACTCCCTTATCTGGTCCAGTGTGCCCAGAACCAGATCGTAATGGTACTCATAGTCGATATTGTGATCCAGGATCTCTTTGCGCACGGGTGCAATGTAGCCGGTAGAGTCCTCTTTAGGCCCACCAACATTGGGCGGTCCATGAAACCCACCAATGAACGTAAAGACGCCAGGATGGACAATTCCCAGCCCCCAGTTCGAGTCATCCAGCAGGGCAGCCCAGTGTTCCGTAGCACTCCACCCCGCCCACGGCGGTCCGTTATTTTCGATCCGGCGAGCGGGTTGACCGGTGAATGGCTTAGAACCATCGTACGTAAATAAGCGGTACAACTTGCCGACGGTGTAGACGGCTGGAAGCTCCTGATCAAAGGCGGCATAGGGTGTCCTATCAGAGCGGTGATTCACGAGCCTGTTGCGGACATGCGCCGTATTCGCGCTCAAGGTGATCCAGGTCTCGAAGGTACATTCACCGGGCACATTGTCCAGCGCCCACTGAAGCGGAATGCTTTTCACATATAGCGTCTTGCCATCGTTGGTACAGGTAAGGACCTGGCTTGCATGCCCATACACATCGCCCGTTCCTATCGGATTCCAGGGCCAATTTTTCCAGGCAGGATGCGCCTGACCATAAGGCTGAGGTCCCGAATAGAACGAAAGCTGGATCTGCCGTCCCCTATCGTGCGCGTTGATGATGTTTCTATCGCTGCCGGAGGGCGATAAATAGGTAATCGTCCCTCCCTGTTCGAGATCCACGCCGATCTTGATCTTCGCATTGGCAAGAAAACTCATTTTTTCACCTCGCGCAGGAGACACCGCCATCAATACCAAGCTCACCAGGATCGCAGCCGCAATCCAACCGGTAAGCAATCCCAACCTCGGCACACACATCTCTCGATCCCTCCCTCAAAAGCCCAGCCTGTTGTCCCACAGTTCGTCGTGCTGGCACAGAACTCCTGTTACGCTGACAGGAAACTCCCGTGTGTGCTAGAATACATGCGAGTATGTTGGTTCTTCACGGAAGAGGTCTACGATGCCAAGCGCCACATTGCGCGGTGAATTCCTCGAATTCCGTCAGGATGTGAAACCAAAAGAACAGCATAAGATCTTCCACGACATCGCCGTTCGCCTTTTCGGCCTAGCTTAAACCTATGGAAAAGGACTCACTCTCTCTTCTGCATACGGCATTGGATCGGCTTGAATCCGGATTCAGCGCACTGCCATCGGCGGGCTCTTCTCATACGGACTTACAGGCTGTTGAGCGCGTGCTCCTGGAGGTCGCGGACCGCCTCCAGGAGAACTATCCCTACTTCCATCCGCTCTACGCCGGGCAGATGCTGAAACCGCCCCATCCGGTGGCCCGGCTCGCCTATGCGCTGGCGATGTGGATTAATCCCAACAACCACGCCCTGGATGGCGGACGCGCCAGTTCGGCCATGGAGAAAGAGGCGGTCGCCGAGATTGCCGCTATGTTCGGGTGGGAGACACATCTGGGGCATCTCTGCGGCGGCGGCACCATGGCAAACCTGGAGGCGCTCTGGGTCGCCGGGCAG
>DATGIG010000628.1:0-13104 GCA_035295825.1 Chthonomonadaceae bacterium
GCGGAGGCGCGCCGCTTGCGCGTGTCGTCCCGGTCCACCTGGTAATACATTGGCTCTCCGAAGAAGGAGGACGAGGCGGCCAGGCGCAGCGTGTCGAGCGGGTTCTCCAGCCGGTAGGAAGGACCGCCCATCCAGTTGAGATGCGCGTCCTGCTTGCGTGCCTTCATCTTCACACGGTTCAAAAATCCCACGGCAGTCCTCCTTTCCAATCCCCTCTTGCCGGCGCGTCAGCGCCGTCCGGAATCAGGGATAGCTTCCTTTTGGATTTCCGTACTCCATGACACGCCCGCCCTGTGGAAAGTTGCAGCGGATTATTCCTCCCGGCCTCCCCCGCCCTATGGCCTTCTTTTCAATCACCGCTCCCCTGGCTCTCGATACGTCAGGATGACCCTGCCGAGCGCCAGAGCCTGCACCATCGCCGCTCCCGCTTCCAGCAGCATCTCGCGGCAGGCCATCAGGGAGGCACCGCTCTTCGCCACGTCGTCCAGCAGCAGCACGCGCCTTCCGGCCACCAGCGGCGCGTTCTCGACGTGGATTGTCTGCCGGTGCAGCGCCTTCGTGCTGGGGCCGCCGAAAGTGATGCGACGGATGGTCGCGTGGCGCACGAGGCAGGACGTGGCATCCACACGCGCCTGCGTGACGAGGCGCTGCGCCAGCGCGCGGGTGGGCCAGAACGCCTGATGGGCGATATGCGTGGGCACGACCGCGAGGGCGATGTCCGGCGCCAGCATGGGGTCGAGCAGCGCGACAAAGCGCTTGAGCGGCCACTGGCGCTCTTTGTTGAGGGCGCTGATGAGCTGCGTCCAGCCCAGATTCTTCTGGACGGCGACCGGATCGGCGTCGGCGGACGCCTGATAGCTGGCTCTTGTTTCCCGCACGAGCAGTTTGGCCGCCGCGACCTCATCCTGCGGGTAGTAATGGCCCAGCGTGACGATTTTGGAAGGCTTATTGTACCGGTCCCAGCCGGGAAGGAACAGCCCGGATTCTTCGCCGGGGTTCTCAACGGGATCTTGCATGACGGCCCTCTCCGTGGTATTCGGCATCCCTATAGCATACCTGGCGGACAGCTTTCGCACTGCCGCTGCCGCGTTTGAGGGCCAAGAAGGGAAGGGTCATTTTAAGGATCGGAAGCCTACACCTCCCGCTCCACGTGCAGTTCTTCGACATGCAGCCGGCGCACACGCAGTTCGTCTATGGTGAGTTGCTTAATGCTGGCTTTCTTGATCGCCAGGTGCCCGATCGCAAGGGCCCCTACTGCCAGCGCGCCTAGTAACTCTTTCCTTCGAAAGCCGAATGACCGGCATCTTTTCGGGCGGATCACAGATAGATCGAGTAAACGCCGCTGCAACTCTAACAGGCGAAGTGTTGTCGGAGGTAAAGATCGAAAGGACCGTTATGGAAAGAGCACAGGGGAGACGTATTACCTGGGAGGCATTGCCGCTTCACGTCAGGCAAGCCGTCGAGGACCGGCTGGGCAGCCCCGTCGTAGAGGCCAGAAACCAGCAGGGAGGCTTCTCGCCAGGACTGGCGGCACGGCTGCGCGCGGCCAACGGCGAGCGCATCTTCCTTAAGGCCAGCAGCCCGGACCTCAATCCGCACACCCCCCATATTCATCGGCAGGAAGCCCGTATCGCGCGGGCGCTGCCCGCCCACGCGCCCGTCTCCCGCCTGCTATGGGACTATGATGAGGGAGAGACGGGCTGGGTGGCCCTTGCCTTCGCCGATATTGAAGGCCATTTGCCTGCCCATCCGTGGAAGAGGGAGGAGCTGGAGCGGGTGGTGGCGGCCATAGCCGAGATGCACGCGACGCTAACGCCCTGCCCGATTGAGATCCCCTCCGCCGGTGAGCGCATCGCCCAGGCGTTGCACGGCTGGGCCAGGCTGCGCGGGGATACGCCTGGACTCGATGCGTGGTCATGTCAGCATCTGGGTACCCTGGCCGCATTAGAGCGGGAAGCTCCGGAAGCCGCGGCCGGCGACACTCTGTTGCACCTGGATTTGCGGGCAGACAACATTCTGTTAGCCGGTGAGGAAGTGGTCATCGTGGATTGGCCGGGCGCCTCAGTGGGGGCGGCATGGATAGATATGCTCGGCATGGCGCCGAGCATAGCGCTGGAGGGCGGACCAGACCCAGCCGAGTTCTTCTTCATGCACCCGGCGTCCCGTGCAGCCGAACCGGACCGAGTGAATGCGGTTCTTGCTGCGTTTGCCGGGTTCTTCACATTCCATGCCCTCCAGCCCCCTCCACCGGGTCTGCCTACCCTGCGCGCGTTTCAATCGGCCCAGGGGGCAGAAGCCCGCCGCTGGCTCGCCGAGCGGAGCGGACTGGTGTGAGTCCCTTAATAGAGGAGGTGCCCGCGGGATGAAACGAGTGCTTCTGACGGGAATGTCGGGGGCTGGCAAATCCTCGGTGATTCAGGCTCTGGCTGCACGCGGATACAAGGCTGTGGATGCTGACTATGGCTGGTCGGAAAGGGGTCCAGACGGAGATTGGCTCTGGCGCGAGGATCGCATCCAGCACCTACTGTCTACCGAAGACAGCGACATCTTGTTTCTGAGCGGCTGCGCGACCAACCAGGGAAAGTTCTACCCTCAGTTCGACCACATCATCCTCTTGAGTGCGCCTGCCGCTGTCCTTTTCGAGCGGCTTGCCCACAGAACGACAAACACCTACGGCAAGACCCCCGACGAACTCGCCCAGGTGCGCCGTGATCTCGAAACCGTAGAGCCGCTGCTCAGAAGGGGAGCCGAATATGAGATTGATACCTGTGCTCCCCTGGAGCAGGTCGTGGAAAGTATCCTACGGATCGTAGAGCCTGCTGAACGTTCACCTGTCCCTTTACTCGACGGCAAACCAGAGGAGGATACAAGATGCTTCTGATGGACATCATCTGCCCGGAGCCAATCAAGGATCAGGTCGAACGGCTGTGCATCGCGTTCGTGGAGATACTGGCGGAGAATTTGGTGGGCATCTATCTGCATGGCTCGCTGCCGATGGGCTGTTTCAACGCCGAGCAGAGCGATATTGACCTCCTGGTGGTGATCGCAGAGCCTATGAAGGTAGAAACCAAGCAGGAGGTTGCAGTCCATTTGCTTCGGCTCTCCAATGCTCCACGGCCTATCGAGATTACGTTTGTTTCCGTTCCCGCGCTCGCATCGGGTCTCTATCCAGTTCCTTACGATCTGCATTATGGGGAGGATTGGCGACAACAATGGCAACAAGACCTGGCGAACAGGGAGTGGCGACACTGGAGCGATACACAGGGGCAAGACGAGGACCTTGCCGGACAGATTGCGGTTACCAGGGAACGAGGTATCTGTCTGTACGGCAGCCCGATCCTGGAGACATTGCCGCCTGTGCCGGAGGAGCAAATAAGAGAATGCTTCCTGTCAGAGGTGGATTGGGCGCTGGACCGCATTGACGAGAACCCGGTTTACAGCATCCTCAATCCCTGTCGTGCGTGGGCATACATTGTGGAGGGTCGTTTTCTCTCCAAGGCGGAAGCAGGCGAATGGGCGTTAACCAGGCTGGAGGAGCCTTCTGCTGGCATGGTCCGGCATGCGCTCGCCCTCTACCGAGGAGCCGCGCGGACATCCGACTTCGATGCACCGAGTGTTCAATCTTTCGCCGTCACCATGCATCGTCTTGTTCGTGAGTCGGCGTCCAGCCGGTGGGCCAGAGGGTAAGTCTTTTTTCTCTGGCCCGTCAAATCTATAGCGATGGTCTGGGCAGCGGAATCAATGGTGGCCTGGTCGGTCACGTCCATAGGAAGGAAGCGCGCCTGGATGCCTTCCTGCTGCAGTTGGCGGGCGGCTTCTTCTCCCCGCCGGGTATCGCGTGCGCCTACCAGCACCGTGACCCCCTACAGACCCAGTTGCCTGGCGATCTCCAATCCAATCCCTTTGTTCGCGCCGGTGACCAGCGCAATCTTCTGCTCGCTCATTTTACCTTCTCCTATCTATCGCATCTCGAACTCTACTGGCTGTTGTCAAGCAAAGGCTTGAGCACTTCGCTGGCCCACTGGTAGAGCGTGGTCGGGGTGGTGGTTTCGGGCGTGCGCGGTTCGGCTACCGCGCCTGGCTGCGCCAGGGATGCCAGCATATCCAGATAGCCCTGCACAAACGCCGGGCCCAGGCCCATACTCAAAAACGTCTGCCGCCCTTGTTCCGGGGAGATAGGCACATACTGGAGGGGGCGTCCTGTCGCCTCACCGAGAATGTGCGCCGCTTCCTCAAACGTCAGGTCCGCCGGTCCATGCAGGCCGTGAACGCGCTTACCGCTCCAATTCCGGTTCTGCAGCAAGCGGGCGGCTGTGTCCGCAATGTCACGGGTGGCGATCAGCGGGAAAGGCACCTCTCCGGGCGCGGGCTGAAAGATACGGCCCTGATGCCGCAGCGCCTCTGACTGCATCAGGAAGTTCTCGAAAAAGTAGCCGGGGCGCAGGTGCATTACGTTGGCGGACGTTGCATCCAGATGCCGTTCGACCTGTCCAAGGCCCGATACCGGACCCGCGTTTGGCAGTTGCGCTCCGGCGCTGGAGATATTGACGGCATAGGGAATGGCATTGGTCTGGACGGCGGCAGCAACGCTCTGGCCCAATCGGTCATACCAGGCGCGCAGATCGGAGGTGGTGGGATCAGCGGGCGTGACCCAGAACAGCGCCTCTGCTCCCTGCGTGGCCTGCCGGACAAACGTTTCGTCCTGCAATTCGCCCTGCTGCACTGTCACCCGGCTGCGAACTTCAGGGTTCAGTTTCTCCGGGTGGCGCACCAACAGCGTCATATCAGTCCCGGCATCCAGCAGAAGATGCACCAGACGACTGCCGATGTTGCCGGTCGGTGTGGTGATTGCAATACTCATGATGGTTTCCTCTCCTGAAAGTGTATCTCCGCCTCGTGACGGAGATACCTGTTTCTACGCCCCGGCTACTGGACAGACTATGCTCGATACGCCATAATAGATTGCAGATCGTCCAGAAGTGAATTCGCGGGAAGGGAGGGAATCGTGTATGGATGCGTTGACGGAAGCATTGAATGGGATACGCCTGCGCAGTACCCTCCACTGTCCTTCGGAACTGAGCGGGCAGTGGGGCATCTGCGTGCAGAAGAAAGGCGGCGCTCCCTTCTACATTCTCCTGCATGGCAGCGGCTGGCTGGAAGTCGAAGGCGAGGAGCCGGTGCGCCTGGAAGCCGGGGATTTTGTTATCTTACCCCAGGATAGTCCGCATACGCTGCGGGATGCCCCGGACAGCCCTGCCCAGCCCTTGATGGGTCTGCTGGAACAGTATCCACCCGGCGAGGATGGCATCTGGCGCTTCGGAGGAGGCGGGGAAACCACGGTGGCGATTGGTGGCTGTTTCTTCTTCGAGGAGGCACAGACCAGCCCGCTGCTGAACGCTTTACCGCCTCTGCTTCATGTGCGAGGTGAGCAAGGACAGGTGGTAGCATGGCTGGAACCGACCCTCAAGTTTATCGCCAGTGAAGCCCGCAGTGGACGGCCTGGCGCGCAGGCCATTATCACCCGCCTTTCCGACATCCTGTTTATCCAGGCGGTACGGGCCTATGTGTGCCGCCTGCCGGAAGGGGAGACAAATTGGCTGCGCGCGATGGGCGATCCGCAGATCGGGCGGGCGCTTACCCTGATTCACCAGAAACCGGAGCACCTGTGGAAAGTGGAGACGCTGGCAGCGGAAGTGGCGATGTCCCGCTCGGCTTTTGCGGCACGCTTCACCGCTGTGGTGGGTGAGCCGCCCCTGCAGTATGTGACCCGTTGGCGTGTTCACCAGGCAGCCCGTTTGCTGCGGGAAGATTTTTGGAGTGTGGCCGAAGTCGCGGTACAGGTAGGCTACCAGTCGGAAGCCGCCTTCAGCCGGGTGTTCAAACAATGGACCGGGCAAGCGCCTGCGGCCTATCGGCGCAGAGAGAGGCATCACGTCAAGCCAAGCAGGGATTTCCGATCAACGCTATAGCGGAACTTCTAGCCTGCGGGATGTATATCATCCACCCACTGGACTTCTTCCGGCGGCTCCGCAGGCGCTATATCCAGGGCGATGGCGGCAGCACGAGTCATGCCAAGCGTCTGCCGAGTGTTGAGGTCCAGTTGCCCGGCTTTGACGATGCGGACGCCGGATTGTTTCCAGTCGGTCGTCTTCCGATTGTCTGTCATGTGGAGTTACGGCTTGCCATTCTCATCACCCCCTTGCTTTCGGCAGGAATCCTGCCAGACGACCGGGAATGGATAATGATAAATTCACCCTCCCTATCGGAATCCCTCTGATTTGATGGGTGACACATCGCTGCGCCACGAACAGGCACAAGAATATAGCCCCCTCTCGCCGGAAACCCATGAAAATCTATATCATACGGCACGGACAGTCTACCCACAACGCCAATCAGGATAATCCCCATAATCCCGACCCACCGCTCACTACGCTGGGAAGGGAACAGGCGCAGAGGACTGCTGTCGCGCTTCGGGAGACCGGCCTTGGAGCCGTGGCGCTCTATGCCAGCCCGCAGCGACGCGCTCTCGAAACCGCTGCTTTTTTGCAGCAGGCGCTGCAACTTTCTCCGCATATTCTGCCCGACCTCTGCGAAGCGGGCGGGCTGGGGGAACACGCCGGGCTGTGCCGGAATGAGATTTTGCGCGAGTGGCCGGGCGTGACGCTGGAAGAGCGCGTTACCGAACAGGGATGGTGGACCGGCGGGGAGAGCGACCGCGAGGAAGCGGTTTTCTACCCGCGGGCGGAACAGGCGCTGGCCTTGCTGCGCGCCCGGCATGGCGAGAACGAGGACACCATTATCCTGGTGACGCACGGTCGTTTCGGCAGCGCTCTCTTGAGTACGATCCTGGGATTGGGACCAGCCGGTTATAGCCGCTACCCTTTCGATAACTGCGGCATTAGCCGGGCGGACTATGATCCGCATGAGCAGGTCGGCTATGCTCCACCGCCGATCTCATCGGGGAGCGAGGAAACGCGCATAGCTGTTCGCCTGCGTTTCCATAATCAGGTCGAGCATCTGCCGCTCTCTCTCCGCACCTGAATGCGGACGGCCTGCTATCACGTTCACTCAGGGGTATTTCAGCGCATATTTCCAGTAGCGCTGACCGGAGCGGACAACCTCCTCTACCAGACTCATGCCGGTCTTTTCGGCCACGCGGCGGGATGCCTGATTGCCCACGCGAATGAGACTGACGACCTGGGGAAGATGCAGCGTCTGGAAAGCAAAATCCCGAACGGCAGTCGCGGATTCCGTCGCATAGCCTTGATTCCAGTAATCGCTGCGAAAATCATATCCCAGCTCGGCGAAAGGCGTGCCGTCCACCACCATCTGTTCCAGCCCGCAATCTCCGATGAGCACGCCTTGCGATTTGAGGATCACGGAGAACAGGCCGTAGCCATGTTCCGCCTGGTGCTGCAGGTTGCGCTGCACCCAGGCCTGCAACTGGTCCCGACGGAAGGGCGCAGCGCTGAACGCAGCCATCACCTTCGGATCGGCAAAGATCGTCAAGAGGGCGTCCACATCTCCTGGCTCCATAGGGCGCAATAGAAGGCGGTGAGTTTCGATGCTGGGTATCAATCTTATGGCACTGATATACTTGACTCAGAGGCGGATTAGCCCGTCCGCTTATCCCTGCTCCTGCGGGACAACGAACTCGATCTTGACCTGACTGCTGATTTTTTGGAGTGATTGAAGCGCGAGGGCAAGCGTATGGAAAGGATCGGGGGGCACGACGCCCGCCACCGTAAACGAGTTCTTGCAGAAGGGGCATTGTTGGCTGGCAAACTTCTCCCCTATGGCCTCGATGGGCAGTTCAACGATGGTATGGCACTTCTGACAAATGACCCGCACAGACTTGATTTCTTCTAACAGCACCTTCAATAGTTGTTCGCTCATGTCCCTCCTCCTTCTATCTCATTCTACCACCGCAAGAAGGAATCCGTTGTCATTATCTCCCCCTGTGTATTTCCCTCTCACTGCTTCCTCTTTTCCGTCCGTTCGCTTAGTAAGATATTGGAGATAAACACTCCTAAACTCTACTACGCCGAGGGCATGATGAGCGAACAGAGTAGCCTGCCGAAGACACTTATCGAAGCCGTTGAATACTTCTCCAACCCGGATAACGCTCATAACTTCGCTGTCTTGATGCGCTGGCCGAACGGGAATATATGCTGCCCCGTCTGCAAGGCGTCCGAAGTCTCCTTTATCTCTACCCGCCGAACTTGGCAGTGTCTATCCTGCAAGAAGCAGTTCTCCGTAAAGCTAGGTACTATCTTTGAGGACAGCCCTATCGCTATGGGTAAATGGCTTGTCGCCATCTGGTTTATTGCCAATTCTCGGAATGGCATCTCCTCGCATGAAATGGCCCGTCATCTAGGGGTAACACAGAAGACGGCATGGTTCCTGCTGCATCGTATCCGCCGCGCCATGCAGACGGGCACTATTGAGAAGTTTACCGGAACTGTGGAAGTGGATGAGACGTTTGTAGGCGGGAAGGCTAAGAATATGCACAAGCACAAGCGGGAGGAGGCTGTCAAGGGGCGTGGAGGTTCTGGAAAGGCTATCGTGGTCGGTATCTTAGAGCGCAAGAAGGGGGAGGATGACATTAGCCGGATACGCTTCAAGGTCGTCAAGAACGCCGACCAGGAGACGCTGCACGGCCTCATCCATTCCCACGTCGAAACCGGCTCCGAAGTCTTTACCGATGCGCACAAGGCGTACCGAGGGTTAAGCAACTACCAGCACGCCTATGTTGACCATGCCCTTGCCTACGTAGACGGGCGCATAGGAACGAACGGGGTAGAGAACTTTTGGAATTTGTTAGACCGTTCGCTGCATGGTACGTACACCTTCTGCCTGCCTCACCACCTGCTCAGATACGTGACAGAGCATGAGTTTAGGTTTAATAACCGCAAGCTCTCCGACCGGGATAGGTTCCTACAGGCCGTCAGGCAGGTGACGGGGAAGCGGCTTACCTATGAGGAACTGACAACCTCTCACCTGAAATTTTTAGCACCGAAAACCCCACCGTCATAGAAGAAGGTAAAAGGCATACCCATAGGTGAATAACCTATGATAGAGGGTATGACCATGTTATACTGCGATACCAGACTAGGCGGCGTGAAGCGGTGGGTGTTAGGCGACCCAAAGGAGATTAAAATGCGCGTTCCCGAACCCATTCGAGACTGTGCCTGCTTCCTTTGCACTCAACGACGGGACAATGGTAATCCGATTTATGAGTATCGGGGAACTGCCTTTTTCGTTTCTATGCCTTCCGATGAGATGGCAGGCGTGGAACATCTCTATCTCATTACTGCCAAGCATAACATAGAGAAGGCGAAAGAAAAGGGGGATTTGTTCGTCCGCTTGAATAAGACCAGCGGAGGCGTCGAGTTTATAAAGGTTGCCTCAGAGTGGGTTTACCCCGATAACGATGCCTCCGACGTTGCTATTCTGGCAGCGGATTTTGGCGAAGAATATGACTTCAGCTATCTTCCTTCTGAAATGTTTGTGACAGAGGATATAATAGCGGAAACCGGAATTGGTATCGGGGATGAGCTAGTTATTACCGGCCTGTTTACAGAAAGGTACGGAGAGCAGAAGAACTTGCCTATAGTCCGTTTTGGCAATATCTCTGCCATGCCCTCAGAACCGCTACGGGACAAGGATAGTGGATTGATGTATGATGCTTACCTAGCAGAAATGCGCTCTATAGGAGGGTTGAGCGGTTCGCCTGTGTTTGTTATTTTACACCCAGGGCGTCATGTACCCGCAGGGTATGTAGTTGTTGAGACAACTTACTATCTTCTCGGCCTTATTCGCGGGCATTGGGATTATACAACCCGCGAGTCGGTGTTAGACTATACCGAAGATGAATCTCGCACCGTCAATATGGGTATTGCGACAGTAAGCCCCATCCAAGATGTGCTTACTATTCTTGATAGCAAAGAGTTGAAGAAAGAAAGACGTGCTGCCGATAACCGTCTACGGGATAAACATTCACCTACTCTGGATTAACTCCTAACATTTAAGCAGTAATCCGTCTACTCCTCTTCCCTGCCTTCATACCGGTATAATGAAGCACTACAGCCAACCAAGAGGCGTTACCATGCCTGAAGAAGAGAAGAAAAAGCCAGAACAGGAAGAAGAGAAATCCGAGGAGTTCCAGCGTTTTGAGACGCTGGCTAAACGTCTGTTCGCCGTTCCGAAAAGGCAGGTAGAGATTAAGGCAGATAAAGCCCTCGAACCCCCTCCTGATGAGCAAGAAGAGGATTGTCGAGAGTAGTCAGTTTGTTAAGGTTTCTGAGTCAAGTATATCAGTACCATAATTTGGATAGGCCCTGCCGGCCGGTCTGATCGGTGTGATTGGGCGACGCGCGCTTCCAGATGCTCATGCCGACGCACCACCGATCCAGGGCATAGGGAAACGTTATGGACAGGCGATGCCGGATCGAGCTTCTGGGATGGCTGCGGGTCGAGCTGGAGGAGCGCCTCATCACGCGCTTCATGACCTATAAGACCGGCGTGCTGCTGGCCTACCTGGCTTTTTATCGCCACCGCTCCCACCCCCGCGAGCAGTTGATCGAGATGCTCTGGCCAGGGTGCGAGCCGGAGGCCGGCCGCAACAGCCTCAGCAAGGCGCTCTCCTCGCTCCGGCATCAGTTGGAGCCGCCCGGCATCCCGGCGGGCGCGATACTCCTGGCCGATCGGGCCTCCGTGCAGCTCAATCCAGACGCCACGACCACCGACGTAGCGGAGTTTGAAGCCGCCCTCCAGGCGGCCGCGCGCGACGGACCCGCGCAAAACGACCACCTGAAGCGCGCCGTCGCGCTCTATCATGGCGAATTGCTGCCCGGCTGCTATGAGGACTGGAGCCTGCGAGAACGCGCCCGGCTGATCGAATCGTATCTGCTGGCGCTGAACCGGCTGATCGCCCCTCTGGAGCAGACCAGCGACTATGGGCAGGCGCTCGATTATGCGCGCCGCGCGGTCAACGCCGATCCGCTGCGCGAGGAGTCGCACGCGACCCTGATCCGGCTCTACAGGGCTGCCGGCGAGCCGGCGGCGGCACGGCGTCAATACGAGGAGTGGGAGCAGAAACTAGAAAAAGAACTGGGGGTCGCTCCCGATCCCGGCCTGCAAGCCCTGCTGCAACAGCCAACGCAGCAAGCGCCTCCTCCGATAGCTGAACGTTCCCCCGCTTCCACCTCCACGGCGGCCTCCATCCCATCTCCGGCCCCTTCACCGCCTACCCCCTCCCCTCCGGCCGCAGAGGCCGGACTCACCGGCAGCCTGCCGCTACAGTTCACCCGCTTTTTCGGGCGCACAGAAGAGATCGCCCGTCTCATCGAGCTTTTATCACCCTCTCATCTCGTCACCCTGACCGGGCCGGGGGGAGCCGGCAAGACGCGCCTAGCCCTGGAGACGGCGCGGCAGTTGCGGGAGCCCTACCGCGACGCCGTCTGGTTCGTGCCCCTGGCGGAAGTGTCGGACCCACGCCGCATCGTGGATGTGATCGCGGAGGCGATGCGCCTGCCGCCTTCTCCGGCGGCCGGGCGGCTGTCGCAGGTAGCGGCAGCGCTATCGCAACAGCCTTCCTTGCTGGTGCTGGATAACTTCGAGCATCTGCTGCGGGATGAGGACCCCGCTCTGCAGGAAGGCATGCAGAGCCTGCGGGCGTTGCGCGAGCAGATCCCCTCCCTCTGCTGCCTGGTGACCTCGCGGCGGCGGCTGGACCTGGAAGGAGAGACAGAATTCGCCGTGCCACCGCTGCCGGCGCCACAGGGCAGTGATACGCCGGAGAATCTGGCCCGGCTGGCGAGCGTGCAGTTGTTTGTGGACCGGGCGCAGGCGGTGCGGCCCGACTTCCAGGTGACGCGCGGGAACGCGGCGGACGTGGCCGCCTTGTGCCGGCGCCTGGAGGGCTTTCCGCTGGCGATCGAGCTGGCGGCGGCGCGGGCGCAGGTCCTGACGCCCTCGCAGATGCTCGCGCAGCTCGCGCATCGCTTCGACTTCCTCGTGAGCCGCCAGCGTGACCGGGCGCAGCGCCACCGGACCCTGCGGGCGGCGTTTGACTGGAGCTACCAGATCTTGACGCCTCCGCCGCAGCGCCTCTTTGCCCGGCTCTCCGTCTTCCGGGGCGGCTGGGACCTGGCAGCGGCAGAAGCCGTGTGCGAGGATCCCCAGGCGCTGGAGGCTCTGGAGCGACTGCGGGAAGGCTCGCTGCTGATCGCCGAAGAGGACGAGGACGCCGGCGGAATGCGCTTTCGGATGCTGGAAACGCTGCGGGAATATGCGCAGGAGAAGCTGACGCCCGAGGAAGAGCTGGGGATGCCGCGCCGCCATGCGGATTATTTTCTGGCGCTGGCCGAGGCGGCGGAGCCAGCCCTTGCCGGGCCGGATCAGGCCGGATGGCTCTCCCGGCTGGAGTCGGAGCACGCTAATCTTCGGGCGGCCCTGGACTGGTGCGCAGCGCAGTCCGAGGCGGAGCTGGGCTTGCGGCTGTGCAGCGCGCTGCGCCGGTTCTGGCTGGTCCGCGGCTACTGGAGCGAAGGTCGCGAGCGGATTGCCGCCGCCCTGGCCCAGGCGACCCCGGAGGTGCGCCCGGAGATACGGGCCAACGCGCTCGACGGCGCCGGCCTGCTGGCCTATCGCCAGGGCGACCATGCGGCGGGGCAGGCATGCTTCGAGGAGTGCCTGGCGCTGCGCCGGGCCGCTGACGACCGGCTCGGCATCGCCGCCGCCCTCCATAATCTGGGCAATGTGACCCATGGGCAGGGAGACAGCGCCGCCGCGCGCACCCTCTATGAAGAGAGCCTGACGCTCCGGCGAGAACTGGACGACCGGCCGGGCATCGCTCCTCTGCTCAATAACCTGGGCACTATCCGCCTGGAACAGGGCGATTGCGCGGAGGCGCACCGCCTGTTCGAGGAGAGCCTGGCGCTCCGGCGGGAACTGGGGGACAAGCGCGGTATCGCGGCCTCGCTTTTCAATCTGGTGTTGGCGCTCTGGAACCAGAACGAGCCGGCTGCCGCCCGCGCCCGGCTGGAGGAGTGCCTGGCGATCCATCGGGAGCTGAAAGACAGGCCGGGCATCGCCTCCGTG
>DATGIG010000629.1:0-10302 GCA_035295825.1 Chthonomonadaceae bacterium
GTTCTGGATCGAGTAGCGGACCCCGGCCTGCGCCGCAAGATTGACCACGATGTCCGGACGCCACTCCGCAAACAACTGGTCTACATGGCTGCCATCGGCTATATCGAGCTTATAGAAGCGGAAAGACGGATGATTCAGCAGTTGCGCCAGCCGCGCCTGCTTGAGCGTTACATCGTAGTACCCGTTCAGGTTATCCAACCCGATAACCTCATCGCCGCGCTCCAGCAATCTCCGAACCAGATGGAATCCGATAAAGCCGGCAGCGCCAGTGACTAAGACCCTCGGCACGTTTGCGCCTCCTCAAAGCAGTTATGTGTGGGAAGGAGCGTTCATAACGCACTCCCTATGTAAATTACCCGGTATTGTGGCACAATCTGACGGCTATTTAGCAGAATTATCTCTCTCGATGTGTCCACGGAACCCTTTTGAGGCTTCAAAAGGGGTAAAATCGCGCGTCCGAGTAAGATCTTCCAGTCCGCAGAACGGCGTCTCCCCCAGAATTCGGATCGCTTCCGGCCCGAAATGCGCCAGAGGCAGCGCGTGCGGCGCATAACCCTGAAACAGTTGGGGGATCTTGCGATAATCGAAGCCCATCAAGCTCGCTGCGACCGTGTCCAGCGCCAGCGGATTGTGCGCCGCCAGCAGCAGACCGCTCTCGATGGGGGTGGGGGCCAGGGGGCTCTCCCGCTGTCCGCCGATCAGCCCATCGAGGATCGCGAGATACCTACGCTTAGTAGAGAACGTTCGGTCCACCTGCATCGTGACGGGATCGCAGTAAAAGTAGGCGCGATTGATGTCCAGAACCATCCGCCAGAGCGTGTCGTTGCCATACCAGCTTCCGGAGCCGAGCGCCCACACCGGACGGGGAGTATTCGGTACGAAGCGCAGGAGGAGGGCGCAGACACGCGCCAGGGCGATATAGGCCAGCTTCATCTTGCCGCCCTCCAGATCCCAGGCTTTGTGCATAAAGAACCAGAGCAGGCGCCAGAGCGCGCTGCCGTCCGGGAACTCGTCGCCTCCCTGCTGGGGGCTGCCGAACCGGAAGTGGGGAAGATAGTCCTTGTGGCCGTTGGCGCCGACAAAATTCTTCATGGCGCAGGTGAGGCCGGCTTTCATGTGGGTCTTCATCTTGGGCAGGTTGATCATCACATCGGCGCGCAGAAAGGCTTTCGGATAGAGATAGTTGTTGGTCTCCGGCGTGTGCGCCGCCCGCATCCGGTGGCGCGGGTAGTCGCTCACCCCAAAAGCGTAGTCACCCTGCATCAGGGGCAGGAGCATGCTCTCCCGCTTCAGATCCACCTCTTGATAATCCGCGCGGGCCTCCTCGTCCACAATCCGTTTGACGACTGTATTGCCCCAGCGGATCGCCCGGCCCAACCGAAAATCGTGAACTTGCAGTTCGATACCGGGAAAGGCGGCGCGAAAGTAGTCGGCAGTCCGGTCCAGACAGACCAGCGCGATCACCTCCTGCCACTCCGTGCCCTGGACAGGGCAGTCCCCCACAATGATCGTGCCCCGACCCTGCAACGCCTTCGCCGTATAGTCCAGCACCGCCCGGATGACGGAACCGTGCGTCACCAGGCTGTCGGTGTCCGTCAGGCCATACATCCGGCGGCCCATGTTCCGGTGCGAGACCAGGTTCGGCTTGAGGATGACCGTGTTGCCGGGGACGATGATTGTGCCGAGAGGGTTCCAATCGGGCGTATCGTAGCGCGCCGCGTCCATCCCAAGGTGCCGGAGGAGCTGGCGAATGCCCCGATAGGCAGGATTGTCCTCGCGGCTGACTTCCGCATGGGGCCATTCCGGGTAGGGTTCGGAGGGGGAGTAGGGCGCGGTTCGGGAGTAGGCGGGGCGCTCCCGCACCAGCGCCACGCGGGGATCGTTGCGTAGGTCCATTTTAGTGGGGAACCTCCGAAATGGTATAGCGATACTTCCCGGAGGCCAGCGGCGGAATATCCTCCACAAACTCCACCTGCACCTGGCAGTCGGGGTCCATCACCAGCTTGATCTTAGCAGCCATCTCGGTCGTGTCGAAGGTCTCGCCCCCGGTAACCAGTTTTAGCGTGATGCGGTCGTAGTCCGTCTGGACGATCTGGAACTTCTGGAGGAATCCCTGGTTTAAGACGACCCCGATGAGGTGGATAAAATACTCGCCGGGGATCACGCGCCCCTGACGGGTACGGAAGTTGTCGGTCACCCGGCCCGTCACGCGCTCCAGCACCTGCCCGGTCAGGTTGCGCATTCCCTCCGTCGCCAGGATGCCGGTATCTCCGATCTGATAGCGGAGGAGCGGCATGGAGAAGTTCGTCAGGCAGGTGACCAGGATATGGCCCTCTTCTCCGGGTTCTACCGGGCAGCCCGCCTCATCCACGATCTCGACGTAGTTGTTCCAGGGCGGGACCCAGAGCCCCTCCCTCCCCGGCAGTTCACTGGCGATGTCGCCAACCTCACGGGACCCATAGCGATTGTAGACGGGGCAGCCGAACACCCGCTTCAATGTGTCTTTCATAAAGGGGTAGAGCGTTCCGGCGGAGGTGATGATCGCATATTGGGGGGCGATGGGGATCCGCTCCCGCTCCGCAAACTGCGCCAACTCGTAGAGCGCCTGCGCGTAGGCGAGGATCAGTTTGGGACGCAGACTCTGGATCCGCGCAAGATACTCCCGCATCGTTTCGGGCGTCATGCGGAAGGCATTCAGGAAGACGGTGTTGGTGAGTCCGGCGGTGAGCCTGCCCTTCCAGCCAACGCTCCCCTCGAATATATCGCGCTCGGAACCCCACAGCCGGACTTCCCGTTTACCGGGCGTTTTGCCTGCCAGGGCGGAGAAGAGCAGAGTATTGGCGCTGGCGCAGGCCCGGTAGTCCTCATCCTGTATCAGCCGTACCGGCTCCCCGGTCGAGCCGCCCGAGGTATTGACGTACCAGCGGCGCGTGGTATAGTCCCGTGATTTCAGGGCTTCGACCTGTTCTCGTAAAATCGCCTTCGTCAGGATCGGCATCTGGCGGAGTAGAGCCTGCGGGTCCCGCTCACACGCGGCGAAGCCGCCCAAGGGCTCGATCAGTGCGGCGTAGTAGGGGACGTTGGCCGCGCAGTGGCGCAGGAGGGCGGTCAGGCGGCGTGAAGTAGTCTCTGCCGGAATCCCTGCATGGTACTCTCTCAGCCGCGCCTCGAAGACGCGGGGGGAGCGACTGCGGGAGAGCGCCTTGGCCGCATAGTAGAGCTGTTTGCGCACAAAACTCATGGTATCGGCCTCAGCAATACGGCGAACCCCAGGACGCGGAGATCGTCCTCGGTGAGGTCGCGGAACCGGGGCGCCATTTTGCGGGGCGGCGTGGGCACGCGCTCCCAGACGTCGGTTTGGACCACTTCGACCTGAAACCCTGCGCGTTCGAATGCGGAAAGCATCTCGCGAAAGCGGATCCGGTTGGTATAGAACCCGGAGCGGGCCATAAAGTCGGATTCCCAGGCTTGATCGGAGAAGCGGAGATTGTTCAGAGCGCCTCCCAGATGGTCCCGCAGATCCACCTGGTGGGAGGCCACTCCATCGGGGCGCAGGATGCGGCGCAGTTGGCGCATGGTCTCATCGAAATCTCCCTGCCGGATGTGCTCGAAGACGGCCTGGGACCAGATGAAATCTACCGAAGCATCGGGTAGGGCGCGCAGGGAATCCAACCCCCGTGTCTCATATTTCGCGCCGCAGAGCGCCAGGATCTCCGCAAGGGAGTGCGCCCCGGAGAGGTCGGTGAGCGGTTGGTGATGTTCGGCAAGATACGCGGCCATCGCCAGGTAGGGGGCCTGATCCTGGCGGGCGAAGGGGCCGACATCCACCAGGTACGTGGTCGCCGCCCCGAAGGCGCGGGCGATCAGCGCCGAGAAGAGAGTGTCGCCGGGGCCAAGCTCCATCCCGACAAATCCCTGATCCTTATTCCCGAAGGCTGCCCGGTCGTAGTGGGAGCGGAAGACCTCGTAGGCGTAGGAGGGTTGCTCCATATGACCGTGCTGGAACAGCGCCAGCTTCTGCCAGAACCGATAGCCGACCGGGATACGCGAGAGAGTGACTTTCGCTCCGATCTTCATCCACCAGGGGATCGTGGCTTTTACGCTCATAGACTCATTACCCAGGCCTGAAACATCAGGATGCTCCAGAGCAGTTCTTGATTATCATGCCTACCGGTGAGGTGCTCCTTCCACTTTGCCCGCACCAGTTGGGGATGGAAGAAGCCCCGCTCCTTCAAGGCGCTCTCGCTGAGGAGGGATTCGGCCCAGTCCCGCAGCGGGCCGCGCAGCCAGGCATCGATGGGCACGCTGAAGCCGGCCTTGGGACGTTCGATCAGGTTTTTAGGCACATACTTGTACAGAAGCTGCCTTAAAAGCCACTTGCCCTGCCCATCCCGGATCTTCATCTCCAGGGGCAGCCGCCAGGCGAATTCAAAGACGCGGTGGTCCAGCAGGGGCTCGCGCGCCTCCAGGCTGACGCCCATGCTGGCGCGATCCACCTTCACCAGCACGCCGTCGGGCAGGTAGGTGATGGTGTCCAGAAAGAGCATGCGCTGCGTGAAGTCGGGCAGGGCGGCCCACTGGGTCCGGTCGGTCAGTGCGGTGGGTGGCTCGCAGGAGTTGGGTACGATGTCTATCGGGTTCTGCCAGTGGGAGATGAGCGCGGTGTACATCGCCTCCGGGCTATCGGAGATCAGGATGTCGGCGAATTTGGCGAAGCGCCTTCCGGAGTTCTGCTGGCGCAGGCTGCCTGGCAGGAAGGCCCTGGCGCTGTGCAGCAGATGCTCCCAGGCCTGGGGTGAGATCACCTTCAAGCCGGAGGAGGCGATGCCGCGTAAGCCGCGCGGGAAGCGGCGCATCTTCTGCCAGAGGGTGCGTCCGATGAAGTGGCGAATGTAGCCGGCGAAGAGCTCGTCCCCGCCATCCCCGGAGAGGCTGACCGTCACATGCCGGCGCGCCAGTTCGGAGACACAGTAGGTGGGGATCTGAGAAGCATCGGCGAAAGGCTCGTCATAGAGCGTCGGCATATTCGGGATGATCGCCAGGGCTTCCGAGGCGGAGAGAATGAGCTCGGTATGGTCGGTCTTGAGATGCTTGGCTACGGCACGCGCATACTGCGCCTCGTTGTAGCTGTCCTCCTGAAAGCCGATGGTGAAGGTTTTGACCGGCTGACTGCTCTGTGCCTGCATGAGTGCTGTCACCATCGAAGAGTCCACGCCGCCGGAGAGGAAGACGCCGAGCGGGACGTCCGCGATCATACGGTATCCGACGGCCTGTCTCAGCAGAGCGTCGAGCTCGGCTATGGCCTCGGTCTCCGTCCCGGTAAATGGATCTGTGACGCCACACTCCGCCACCTCTTTCAGAGACCAGTAGGGGACGGGAGTGAGGGGTACGGCGCGGTCCGCCGTCAGGGTGAGCAGGGTGCCGGGCGGCAGCTTGGAGATGCCCTTGTAGATGCTGTAGGGGGCAGGGATGTAGTCGTGACGGAGCATCAGAGCGAGCGCGTTGCGGTCAATTTCGGCGTCGAAATCCGGATGCGCCCGAAGCGCTTTCAACTCCGATCCGAAGACAAACGTATTTCCGACCCAGCCGTAGTACATCGGTTTGACGCCGATGCGGTCACGCACCAGGTGCAGAGCGCGCTCTTCGCGGTCCCAGAGCGCAAACGCGAACATCCCGATGAACTTTCGGATCGCTTTTGGGATGCCCCACGCCTCGAAAGCCGCCAGGATCACCTCGGTATCCGAGCCGCCCCGAAACGTCGGCGCGAGGTTTTGCGCCTCCAACTCCTGACGCAATTCGCGGAAATTATAGACCTCTCCATTGAAGACCAACACATAGCGCCCGGAGGCGGAGAGCATCGGTTGGTGACCGGTGGGGGTCAGGTCGAGAATGGCCAGACGCCGAAAGCCGAGCGCAATGCCCGCCTGTGCGTCCACCCAATCGCCCGCATCGTCCGGTCCACGCCGATAGAGCGTGGTTGCCATGCGGGTTACGAGGTCGCGCAGCTCTTCACAGCCTGAGCGATTTGTGGCATCCAGAAATCCGGTTACTCCGCACATCTACGTGTCACTCCCACAGAATCGCAGTTCAGATTGCATGGCTGAGCTCCCGGTATAACTGCTCGTAGCGGCACACAATCACATTGAGGTCGAACTCCTGCTCCACGCGCTCTCTTGCCCTGTCTCCCAAAGCTTGCCGACCTTCCTGTCCCATCTCCATAAGCTGAGCCCACGCTGCGGCGAGGGCGCCCGGGTCTTGGGGCGGCACCGTGATGCCCGTCTCCCCTACGATATACCCCGCGTCACCGACATCGGTCACAACGCACGGGATGCCGCAGGCCATCGCCTCCCCGACGACATTCGGGAACCCCTCCCCATAACGGGAGGAGAGTGCGGCGATATCGAAGGCTGCATTCAGGCGTGGAAGGTCATCCCTTCTACCGAGCAGGCGGAAGACGGGGCGCACCCCGGCCTGGTCGATCCAGCCCGTCAATTCGGCGTTGCTCCCATCCACCTCGTCGCCGCAGAGGACATAGTGTACCTCCGGGTAGCGCGCGTGCAGGATCTTCGCGGCCTGCACAAAGCCATGGTGGTCCTTCATCGGATGGTAGCGCCCTACCAGGCCGATGATGGGGGCTTCCAGGGGAATGTCCAACTCCTCTCGTACCGGTTGGCGGGTCGAAGGGCACGCGCGATAGGCGCTCAGGTCGAAGCCATTGGGGATCACTTGCATCTTGTTGGCCGCATAGCCCATGCCGACATGGACGGACCGCCCCGCTTCGGAGCAGGAGAGGATCCGGTTCGGTAAGCGGTGAGACAGCCGAGCGCACAACTTGCCCACCAGGATCGTCGCCGGCTTGTCGATGTCGGGGTCGAGGCGGCTGTGGCGGACATTCCACGCGACCGGAAGCCTGCCTACCAGGCGCGCTGCCAATCCGCCCATGAGGTCGGCATGATACATCCAGGTCTGAACCACATCCGGGCGACTGCGGCGCAGCGCGCGCGCCAGTTGGAGGACGGCGCCGGGCGAAGGGACGCCGGGGCGCATGCACAGTTCGCTTACGGGAACGCCAAGCGCCTGGATTCGCTCCCCGATGGGGCCGATCACTTTCAGCGAGATGACTTCCGATAGAAACTCCTGCCGATCCGTTCGCGACAGCAGCTTATACAGCATGTTCTGCGCGCCGCCTACGGATAGGTCGGTTATGACATGAACGATTCTTACCAAGTGTTCCTTTATCCCATTAACGTCGGGGGCGAGAGGGTTCCCGACGGCAGTTGGTTTTCGCCGCCATGCGCGGCATCCAGGTTTGCGGTTATGGCCGCCTGACTGCGTAGTTGGTCCTGGCCGAACAGTACCATCATCCCAATCCAGAACCACCAGTATTGTAGCGTAAAGGGGGGGGCGAACGGGAGCGTCACCGTGAGAAAGAGCCATACCCAGCCGGGGAAGCGTCGCTGACGCAGCAGCCAGGTAAAGAGCACAACGACGAGCGCCGTCCCCAGGATACCCAGAAAGATCAGCAGGTTGAGCACACCATTTGAGACGTTCTCCGAGACCCCATAGTTACCGAAACCCGCGCCGAATATCTGCGCGATTTCCGGAAGCCGCGTATAACTTCCCATCGCATCCTCGGTGCGGATGCGAACGGAAGCGTCCGAAGAGGGCGTTTGCAGGCGAAAAATAATGAGTTTCATATAGGGCGAGTTGATCTGGGAGAGTAGGAAGATCCCTATAAGGACGAAGACTGCGGCCATAATGGCCCAGGCGCGCCGCGTTCGTAGCACCTTGAACCCCCACACACCGAGGATGATAAGGACCAGAAAGATACCGGTAATGGCGAGGCTGGCGAGGACGGAAAAGATCAACAGCCCATCGAACAGTTGCAGTCTCCACGCATTGCGGATCATTCGTGTGGTGACGCCCATGAAGATAAAGGTGGAGTAGGCGGCGGGCTCCGCAAAGAGGCCGGTGAAGCGGGTAAGGCTGGTGACCAGGTCCTGGAGTGGGGCGCCGTGCCGGGTCTGCGTGCCAGTGATCGGCTTTAAGAAGTCCAGGAAGTTATGGAAGATGACGAAATCCAGGAATTGGATAAACCAGAAGATAAGATGGAAGACCAGGATAATGTTCAAAAACCGGAAGATCCAATCCTTGTACGTCGCATTCTCCTCCTGCAGCGTCATGATACAGTAGATCAGGATACCGAAACTGATCCCGGCAGGCCCTTTGATCGTGGCCGTCTTGAATGCCGCCAGGCCCCATAGGGAGCTGATGAAGAAGAAGCAGACGAGCAGGAGGCCAATGAGCAGGGTACGATGCTTCTTGCGTGGGTCTGTCTGCTGGGAGCGCGAAATCAGCAACGTGGAGGCGACGCAAAGGACCGTGCCCGTTACCGGCACAATCGGAAAGCCGAGGCTGGAGAAGTAAAAGTCGTACAGGGACAGCAAAAACTGTCCAAAGAACATGGTCGCCAGCAAGCCTTTATGTATTTGTATCCGGGTTGCTTCCATATTCCTACTGTTATACCCTCTCCCTTCCTTTTTCTCTCCTTCACAAGGAGAGCGGGGTATTCTCTGCGGCGCCGCGAAGCGGGTGAAGCCGTAGAGCGAGGGGCGAGGTTTGGTTGGCCGCACTTACGGCGTAGATAGCGGTGAGCGGTGCGCTCGCTCTTCGGAAGCCGACAGGGGGCGCTCCTGGCGGCGGGGTAAGTTCATAAAGGGTCGTTCACAGGCCAGAGAGAAGAGATACGAGGCCAGTACAATGCAAAGGGTTCCCACAGTCGCCAGCAGCCAGAAGGAGACCGTCGCGCTCCGGTGCAGAGGCAGGATGCCATACTGCCAGACGACCTGAAGCAGAGGCGCATGGATCAAGTACAGGCTATAGGAGAACCCTCCGACGAATACCAGCGGCTTCCACTCCATGATCCGGCGCAGTAGGTTGGGGCCAGGGCGCGAGAGCGCGATCATCAGGGCGGATGCGCTGACGCCGATCAGCGGGTCCACATAGATCGTGATCCCATGCACATGCCGCCAGACGACCCCGCAGACCAGTGCCAGAAGCAGTGCGCTCGCCGCGACCCCCGCCCAGGGCAGCCGTTCCCGCCGCTCACTCCATGTTTCCTGGGGGGAGAAGGCTACAGTGGCGCCCAGCATTCCCAGGGCAAACAGACCGATATACTGGAAGTGCATTCCCTCCAGAAAGGCGGTGCGGACGGCGACGACCCCGGCGATGTAGGAGAGCAGCGTGGTGACCGCAGCGGCGCGTATGCCTCCGTAGCGCCGCCAGAGCAGAACCAGCAGCGGGAAGAGAAAATAGATGTGCCACTCCACGGCGACCGACCAGAGGGGGTGGTTGATCTTTGCGCCGTCCACCAGCGGCTGAACGTCCTGCAGCAGCAGCAGATGCATCAGGATATCCCTGCCTTTTGCGGGCAGGCTCACATCCCAGTGGGTGCCTGTCATGCTGCCGATTACCGTCCAGATCAGAACGAGCGAGAGGGCGACGGCAAAGTAGTAGGGCGGCATAATACGGCGCGCGCGCCGCTGAAAAAATCCCTTTACCCCGCCACGGAGGGTCCCATCGCCCCGAACAACGGGCAGCATCAGGCAGAAGCCGGAGAGGACGATGAACACATCCACGGCGAAGTGGCCGAATTGGAGCCAGAAGGTCAGCTTCGTTGTCCAGCCGGAGGGCAGTTGCAAGTGCAGCCAGGCGTGATGCAGCACCACATAGAGCGCCGCGGCGGCGCGCAGTCCGTCCAGATAGGCGAAGTGTTCTCGCTGGGAGGCTTGCTTCTGAACGACGACAGCCGTCTGCGTTTCCGAGGAGGGTAGGGAGTGTTCTTCGGTTAGGGACCTCATCGAACGCGTTTCACTTTCCGCCGGTTTGATCGGTTGCGCCGGGGTCAGGCGCGGTTGAAGCAGCTTCCAGAGCGCGGTGCGGACGCGGGATGCCGCGAGCAGGGAAGCGGTCAGCGCCAGCCCCCCGGCTCCCAGCAACAGGGAGAGGAGGCCGATCCCATTGGTGGGGGACGCCGGGAACGACAGGCGCACCAACCATGCCGCCAGGAGGGCCGCCGCTCCGGGCGCAAGGGTATCTTCCAAAATCCAGCGCCGGAGTTCGCCATGCAGCAGGCGCGCATGCAGGATTGGCGTCATCACCAGCAGATAGCCCGCGTTTACTCCCATCCAGACCGCGCAGGCCCCGATAGGCCCGAACCGATGCACCGCCCAGAGCAGCGTGGGCACGGCGATAAGCACGGAGAGCAGGTTGTGCACCAGCACAAAGCGCGTCCACCCCTTC
>DATGIG010000630.1:0-9431 GCA_035295825.1 Chthonomonadaceae bacterium
CGTCAGCCAGGAGAGCCTGCTCTTCTCTGTCACCCTCAAGGAGAACATCCGCTACGGCCGGCGAGATGCCACCGACGCCCAGATCCTCCAGGCGGCCCGCAACGCCGATCTGCACGAGTTCATCCTGAACCTGCCGCACGGCTACGATACCAAGATCGGTGAGGACGGCATCAAGCTCTCGGTCGGGCAGAAGCAGCGCATGAGCATCGCCCGCGCCACCCTGACCGATCCCAAAATCCTCATCCTCGACGATGCGACCTCCGCGCTCGACAGCAAGACGGAGGCCAACGTCCAGGCAGCCCTGGAGCGGCTGATGCGGGGCCGCACGAGTTTCGTCATCGCTCACCGCCTCTCCACGATTATGAACGCGGACCGCATCGTGGTCGTGGATGGCGGGCGCATTGTGGATGTGGGCACGCATGCCGAGCTGGTCGCGCGTCCTGGTGTCTACCAGAACCTCTATAACGAGCAGTTCAAGAGCGCCCGCGAGCAGGCCCTTGAAGCCCTCTTCGCCTGAAGCGGGCTTCGAGGCAATTGCCGCAGTCTACCATTCTCCTTTCAAGGCGATTCATGCCTGCTGAGGCGCCCATCTCATGGGCAGATCGTGAACGTGCCGAAGACATCATTGTCGGCCGTCGAAGCCGTGTTGCCGGAAGTGTTTGTCATCGTGAGCAAGTCCCAGCACGCCACGCCATCGGCACTCAGATAGAATCCGCCCCCCCATCCGTTGCCGGGGCTGCCCCCTGTTCCCGCCGCGCCACCAATAGCCTGGTTGCCGCTGACGACACTGGTCGTTACGCTGAGATTGGATCCGAGGATGTTGGCAAGGCCGCCCCCCAGACCATCAGCCCCGGCGCCACCGAGGAGTCCCTGGCCGACGATGGCCTGGTTGCCGGTGAAGGTGCTGGCTGTGACCGCGGTCGTGACGCCCCGGTAATTGGCGAGGCCACCACCGAAGCCATCGCCCGTGAGGAAACCGCCTGTGTTGGAGGCGCCGCCTTCAGCCAGGTTATTGGAGAACGTGCAGTTGCTGACGGTCATGGGCGCCGGGAAGCCAATACCTTCATTGTCGATACCGCCGCCGAAGCCTGCACCGACCAGGACGAGGCCACCGCCGCCGGTGTTGTTGCTGCCTCCGAGGGCCTGGTTGCCGAGGAATGTGCAGTTGGTGATCGTCGCCGGGCCTTCACTATCCAGGCCACCTCCGATACCCGCGCCGACCCAGCCTAAGTTGCCGGAGCCGCTGCTGGCGTTCGAGCCGCCAACAGCCTGGTTGTCGGTGAACGTAGACCCGCTAATGACCAGGGTCCCACCATCGTGGCTGACGATGGCGCCCCCATCTGCGGTGCCAATGGCAGGAAGGGTGGCCGGGCCCCCACTGCCGCCGTTACCGCCGATGGCCTGGTTGCCGGTGAAGGTGCTGTCTATAACGGTAAGGGTAGAAGCGCCTTCGACATGCAGAGCGCCCCCGGCGGCATCGCCAAGAAAAGCAGATCCGCTCGAAGTGCCAACGCCCCCATTCCCGCCGAAGGCCTGGTTGCCGAGGAAGGTGCAGCGGATGACCGTGACGTTGGGCCCATCCCGCGTGGAAAAGATCGCGCCACCTTCGGCGAAGAAGCCGCTTTTGAGGCGCGCGTCGGCCCGGTTGCCGATAAACGTGCTATCGGTGACGGTGAGAGAGCCTGCGTGGTAATTGGAAATGGCCCCGCCTTCCGGGTTATTTCCGCTGCTGCCAAGAGAGACATTGGAGGAGAAGACATCGTTGGCAAGAGCCAGGATGCTGCCGGCATTCAAGATGCCGGCGCCGCTGCCGACGCCATGTACGGCACCGTTGCCTCCCACGGCCCGGCCGTGGGTGATGGTCAGGCCGTTGATGGTGACCGTAAGCCCTTCATTGATGTTGAAGACCCGGTTGACATCGTTACCGCTGATCGAGAGCAGGCTTGCGCCAGGTCCCTCGATGTCGAGGTTCTTGTTGATGGTTAACTGATCGCTGGTCAGGGTGATGGTCTGGCCGTTGAGGCTGGGAGCGAAGACGATGGTGTCGCCATCGTGCGCATGGCTGATCGTGTCCCGCAGCGACCTGGTCCCATGATCATTCGTGTTGGTGATCGTGAGGGTAGCCGCGCTCGCGGATCTAGCGAGCGCAAGGAGGATGGACAATATCCAGAAAAGGCTGCTGTAACTGCGAATCATCTGATGGTATCCTTTTCTACGCGACAGGGCGCCATTGGCTTATTTGCACGCCGTGCACTCAGACACGCTGGTAGACTTGGTTTGCGTGCAGGTAACGATAGGAGGTTGTACGTTTGGATATGGGCATGGTGAGCCGCAGGTCTTGGTGTGGAACTGTTTCTTGCTCTCGAAGGATTGGCAAAGCCATGTGCAGCACTGCGATGAGCTTTGAGCGCCTGCCCTCGCGCCGCCCAGCCCAACTGCCGCCAGCAGCGCGCCTGCCAGGCCAATGCCAAACTTCTGGAGCGCCTCCCTCCGCGAGACGCCTTCTGCCAGAGACTTCGAGAGTTCGTCGAATTGCTTGTCCATTGCTTTCTCCTTTCGATGGACGCTGATGTGAGTCGAGAATCGAGCGTTAGGGAATCGAGACCATCTCCTTGCTTGTCGCTGCTCCAGACAATAGCCCCAATATCGCATCCGCGCCGACAGCAACATCTGCGGCCATCACGCCTTGCTCGTCGATCAGGTAGCCGATGGGAGTGGCAAACATCGCATAGAGCCTGGAGATCTCCCACTTCCTTTGCAGAACGATGGGAAAGCTCAGTTGGTACTGCTTGACCTTCTTTCTGTTCTTGGACACCTCGCCCCGGCTGACCATAAGCACCTGAACCTCCGGATTCTGCCGGTGCGCCTGCTCCAGTTCCGGCGCAAGCGCCTCACAGGGACCGCAGTGCGGATCCGAGAAGACCAGCATCACCTTCTGTCCCCAGTACTCGGAGAGCGAAAGTTCCCCGCCATCCAGGCGAGGCAGGCGAAAGTCGGGGGCAGGTGTTCCGGCAGGCAGGCCGTCGCGGTTGATCTTGCTCTCTTTGAGCGCACGCTTGGCATGGAAAGACGCAGGGATATGTGCCTGGGCGTCTGCCCTCTGCTCAAGCACTTCTTCGATAGCCTCCACCCGCAGCAGGAGGCGCCCGTTCTGGCGCAGCAACTGGGTTAAGAGCCAGCCTTCCAGGCCGATAGCAAGCCAGCACAGCCCCATGCCGATAAAGATCAGGTTCATGCAGATGCTCCTTTCAAGAGAAGGGTTAAGAGGCAGGCGCCATCTGTTCGGCCGGCTTATGGCATACAGTCTACGGGCAGCCGCTATACAAACTCTATACAGGCTGAAGAAGGAAACGCGAAATAAAGAAGTTTGATGGAAGGAGGGTTTTGGCTTACAGGGGGAATTTGGCGCTAACTATGAGAATCGCAGAGGGCGTACTCGATGGCCTGCATTAGAGGCATATTGCTGCCTGCTTGCCAGGCTGCAGCAAACTCCGCCTCTCCCAGGCAGTCTTTCAGCCCGGTCAGGAGGTTGTCATAGAAAGCGATATGATTCACAGGAGGCATAGGCATGCCGTTGGATTCTCGCGAGGCGGCAGAGGCGGCGCACAGTTGCGCTGCCTTCCTCGCCTGCCCTTCCGCTTCCAGGAGAGCGGCAAATCGCTCCAGGTAGTATGCAGTCCAGAATGGATTGAATTCTTCCGTGCGTAGTGTCTGCAGCAACAGTACAAAGAGAGATCGGGCCATAATGTAATCGCCTTCGAATCGGGCAACCTCGGCCAACCCGCATTGTGCCTCTCCATAACCAAGTGCTTGCGACAGACATTTCTCGAAAAGCGCGCGTGCCAATTGATAATTCTTCTCCACAAGGGCGATCTGACCGAGTTCGTTAAGCCAGGATGCGATCAATCTCTCTGGCCCGATCTCTTTTTGGAGGGCCAGGCTCTTCTCCAGGAGGGAACGCGCCAGCGGACAGTCCCCAACGGCAAAGGCTACCAATCCCAGGCCGCGATAGGAACATGAAATGCCGTCTGTATGTTGCTGTTCCATATAGATATCCAGACTCTGTTGATATAAGGAGCGAGCCAGTGCATAATCCCCCTGACAGAGAACAGGATGAGCCATATTGCACATTACGCGTGCTATACCTGGCTTGTCTTCCAATTCCCGTCTTATTGCTAGGGACCGCTCATAATAGGAGCGCGCGGCCTTAACATCGCCTTCGACCTGGGCCAGGATGCATGCGCAATTGAGTGCGTACCCTCGCAGAGACTGCGGTGCGTTGTCCTTCCCGAGCATCCTCTCCAGCCAGACCCGCCCTTCACGGTAGTAAGATCCACCCCACGGCGGCCAGATCGCACATGCCAGCCGCAGGCCGGTTTCCGCGCCATCAGGAGCCGTATAGTACCATTCTAGCGCCATCCTCAAGTTATCGTATTCCGTACGGAGAAGTGGCGTGCTATAGTTGGTCCGGGGTCTGGCATCCTCCTCTTCGGCTAAGGCGAGAAAGTAGCCGGCATGACGCCGGCCGCATTCCTGCCGGCCCTGCTGGGATAACTGCTGCCCGGCGTATTCCCGCAGCGTCTCCAGCATCCGGAAGCGCATTCCGGCCTGACTCTCCTCCGCCAGAACGAGTGAACTTTCCCGAAGCAGCGCCAGATAGTCCAGGGCCAGCGGCTCGACACAGACTGCCTTCGCCCCCTCTGCCGTCCAGCCACCTCGAAAGACCGACAGCCGCGCAAAAAAGCGCTGCAACTCGGCAGGCAGCAGCCGATAACTCCAGTCTATAGCCGCTCGCAGCGTCCGGTGCCGGTCAATAGCATCCCGGCGCCGGCTTACCAGGAACTGGAAGCGGTCTTCGAGTTGCGAAAGCATCTGAGCGGATGTCAGCACCTGCGCTCTTGCTGCCGCCATCTCGATTGCCAGGGGAATGCCCTCCAGCCTGGCGCACAGCATTGCGACGGTGGAGGCATTCTGCCTCGTCACCTGGAAATCCGCCCGGACGGCCTGCGCCCGGTCCACAAACAACTGCACGCTCTCGCACTGAACAAGCTGTTCCGGAGAGATGGCTGCCTCGGGTATCGGCAGCGGAGAGACGGCAAATTCCCGTTCGCCTTCCAGGCTCAGCAACTGGCGGGCAGTCACCAGACAGGTTAGTGCCGGAACCCGTTCCAGCAGCACACGCGCGAGTACAGAACCATCCTCGGCCTTGACTCTGTCTCCGGCCAGCAGATGCTCGAAGTTATCCAGCACCAACAGAGCGGGCTGGCGCGCCAGCCGCTCGATGGCCTGCTCCAGGGGCTGCACGTGTGGCACATAGGGCAAGCGCATCGCCTCCACCAGCGCGCCTGGAATCTGGCGTGGGTCCGATAAGCCAGCCAGGGGCACGAACCAGACGGCTCCTTGGAATGCCTCCGAGAGCCGGCCCGCCACCTCGATCGCCAGACGTGTCTTGCCGGTGCCACCCGCTCCTGTAAGCGTGACCAGTCTGTGGCGGCAGGGTTCCATAACCGGGGAGAGAAGTTCCTGTAAGCGGGCGATTTCGTCCTCTCTGCCGAAGAAGCGCGTGATCTGTACCGGAAGACTGGGCGTCGGGATAGGGGGCGCAGAAGGAGACTCAGAAATGCGGGCGCGCTCTGGATGCTGCCTGTTTTGTGTGGGGAAGGAAGGCCTATTTTGAGCGCTCGTTGTTGTGCGGACATCCGACTTTGAGCGCAGCCGGTCTGCCAGGGCGCGAGCTTCCTCCGAGGGCTTCGCCAGGAGTTCTTTTGCGAGCAGGCTCTCAAGTTCCCGATATTGGCGCAGCGCATGGGAAGGCTGCCCGGCGGCGGCATAGAGGCGCATCAGGTGCAGGTGCGCCTCCTCGCGCAGGGGATCAAGCGTGATGGCCCGGCGCGCGACCTGTATGCCTCGCTCCAGGGCGCCTGTCTGTTCCAGATGGCTCACTAACTGGCTGACCGCCTGATAATAGAGGTCCGCCAGGTGCTGCTGCTCCTGCAGCACCCAATCCTCGTAAACTCCCGGCAGAAGCCGATTACGATAGAGATCGATCGCCGTTATCAGCAGTTGCTCCCGCTCGTTGGCGCTTTCGGTACGGGCTGCCGATTGCAGGGCCGTGTGAAACTCACCGACATCGGTAGCGATGGCCTCGTAGTTTAACTGTACCGAGAAGCGGTTTGCCTGGATGACGGCGCCCGCAGGTACTCCCGGCGGCTCCAACTGACGCCGCAGGGAAGAGAGCGCCAGACTGAGTCGCTGACGGCCCACGCTCGGCTCGCACTCCGGCCACAGCATCTCGATGAGAACTTCACGGGGATGGGCCTGCTGGAGATAGAAGGCCAAATAAGCCAGCAAGACTCCGCCTTTTTGCGTGCGGAAACGGGTGATGCTCCGCTCTCCTTGCAGCACCTGCAGTCCACCCAACAGTTGAATTCGGCAGCGGCTATCCATTTTGTTTCCCTGTCTGCCTGGCAAGCCTCAGAGACAGAAAGAACACTCGAATAGGATTAAGTAGCGATTGGTCTCAACAGCAGAATCTAAATTCTATACGCTCCTCCATTCTCCCTGCCAAAACTTTTGTCCATTCGGTTAGGAAATGTGGCACGGGCAGGCGAATTACAGGCTCATCATCATAGCCAGTTAATAAATGGGAAGAAGGAGCGGCGGATATGCGAGTTCGTCAAGCCAATCTGTCCGATGTAGCGGCAATGGCGCGTGTCGGGGTCGATAGCTTTCTGGCCGCCCACAAAGGTCAGATCCCGGAGCCGGTTTATCAGTGGCGAAAGGAGCAGTGGACGTATGCAGAATCTGCGCAAGGCTGGGAACGGCTGTTGCATGAAATCGCCGATGGAACCAATCCTTACGCGTGCGTATATGTGGCCGAGGGAGAATCTGCAGAGATCATCGGGCTGGGGATGGCAGAACTGGCCGCTTCGGATGCTACGGGCACGATCGGGGAAGTCTACGTCCTCTATGTGCATCCCGCTTACCAGAGGCAGGGGGCTGGGCGTCGTCTAGTTGAGGCTATAGCCAGGCATCTATCCGAGCGGGGTATCACCAGGCTTCACATTAAGGTGTTGAAGGCCAACACACCGGCACGTCGTTTCTATGAGGCGTTAGGCGGACAAGTTATTGGGGAGTGTGAAGTCGAAGAGGAAGGCATTCTGCTCCCAGAGGTCGTCTACGGCTGGTCCGATATAGGCGTGCTTGTCTCCGATTAGTCGGCTCTGTTTCGAATAATTGCTAGTTGTTGGGAGGTAGGGGCAGGGCCCTTCCGTTTTCCTTTTTGGAGTGCGGACATTGCGTGCTCCGCAACGCATCGGCTCGCCGCCGCTTTTCTGCAAGGCGGCTTGCCGCCGTCTTAGTCAGAAGGGGCGGCAATCTGCCCCCCAATCCAAAGCGGGAGCAAGCTCCCGCACTCCAAAGTGGCAAGCCACCGCACTCCAAAAGAGGCGTTCGCCGAGAACGGAATGACCCTAAGGTAGCGGCTTCCAGAAGGGGTTTTCTCATGTCGTGAAGAAGAGAAAGCTATGGCACGACGCGACCTGCTCCACGACGCCTGCAAGAACGCCCTTATCAAAGCGGGCTGGACCATCACCCATGATCCGTATACTCTGCGGCGCGGAACGGCAGGCACTCTATATTGACCTCGCAGCGGAGCAATCCATCGCCGCAGAAAAGGATGGACGCAAAATCGCCGTCGAGGTCAAGAGCTTGCTTGGTACGGTGGAGATGCCGGAACTCGAACGTGCCCTGGGACAGTATGTCTTGTATCGGAGCCTGATCAAGCGACATGACCCGGAACGCACTCTGTTTCTGGCAATCACGGATGCTGCCTACGCCGAGCATTTCGATACCGCCGAAGGACGAGATTTGATCGCTGATGAGACGTTGAAACTGATCGTGTTCCAAGCCGTTCGGGAGGAGATAGAGCAATGGATCGAATAGCGCGCTACCGCCAACTGGTGAAACAGGCGATACAAAACATCGCCGCCGAACTGCCTGCGGATCCCAATATTCGGGTGGAAATCATCCTGGACGACCAGCAAGGGCATTATGAGTTGATGGAGGTCGGGTGGGATGGGCCGCGCCGGGTGCATGGCAGTCTGGTGCATTGCGACATCGTGGATGGCAAGGTGCATGTAGAGCATGACGGCACGGATATTGGCGTTGCCGATTTCTTACTCGCCAGAGGCGTGCCGTGCGAGGATATCGTGCTTGGCTTCCATCCGCCGGAGCTGCGTAAGCTGACGCCTTTCGCAATCACCTGATCGAATAGCGTCAGGTTATGGTCTTCGTCTAGCAACCCTTAATCGCCAGGCTGAAGGCCAGCCCCGGTGTCTGCCAGAACCTCACCAACGAGCCGTTCAAGAGCGCCCGCGAGCAGGCCCTCGAAGCCCTCTTTGCATGACACATAAGGAATCGCACCCTCAGACGGTGAATGGGTAGACAGCTTCTCGGACCCGGCGGCTGTTTAGAAGGTGCGCGCGATGATAGCGAAGGTTTTCGTAACGCTTGCGGTTCCCTGCCTGGGCATCGGAGCGGCCTGCCTCTTCATCGGCTATGGGCTGCTCCTCCTGTACGCCTGCCAGACGACCAACCTGCGCGGGGCGCTGCAGCGCCTCTGGAGAGCCAGGGACTATCGTCGCATAGATCTGCGCGCCGGCGGGCTGGTCTACCTCGGCGCCGCCTTCTGCGGCCTGGCGTTGCTGCTGATCCTGGGCGCCATTTTGCTCGCCCGGCGGTGAAGACCTGAGTTGAGCCCCCTTCTTAACGTATAATGAAAGGAAATTGTACATAGGAAGAGCAGGTGGCGGGCAAGCATAATAAAAAAGATGTAGACGCAGAGATTGACCTGCATGGGCTGAACCTGGAGCAGATGCAGCTCAACCTGCAGCGGCGCTGGCCGGAGTGGCGGCGCCTGCGGCGGGTGCGCATCATCCACGGGCGCGGCTCGGTGCTCAAGCCGGAAGTCGAGCGGTGGTGCCGGGATATGGGCATTCCTTTTGCGCCGGAGCTGCACAATCCGGGGGCGCTGCGCATCTTCCCGCAGGAACGCACGCTGCCGGATCGGCCGCTGGCGGTCACTTTGGGCGAGAAAGGGCTGCGCCTGACGCCGGAACAGGAGGCAGCCCTGCGCGATCCGGAGGCGAGCGCGCGCCAGCAGGCCGAGGCGCAGCGCCGCGCGCAGGAAGCGGCGCGCCGCCCTCAGACGGAGGCCGCCGCGCAAGCCGCTCAGCAGCGCCGCGACGAGGCGCTCTGGCAGCAGGAGATGGCCCGCCTGGACGCGCTGGACCGCCGCCACCAGGACGGCCGGAAGGGAGAAGACAAGCCCGCCGCGCCGCGCATCCTGCCGCCTGCGGAGATCAAGCACCAGGAAGGCTACTGGCGCGCGGAGCTGATGCGCGTGGTCGATACGGACACGCCCACCCTCC
>DATGIG010000631.1:0-10350 GCA_035295825.1 Chthonomonadaceae bacterium
TGGGTGATGGCCGCCTCTATGGCGATGGTGCAGCGCCTCTTCCCAGACCTCAACGTTGGCCCTACCTTACAGGCCTATCTGGCTGAAGGCTTCGACCTGGATGTGGAGGGCTTCTATATTGAGCACAGCGCGGCTATCTACGACGCCTTCTGCGATCGCTCCCTGCTCCTGCTTGCGGACTACGCGGATATGCCCTCCGCTCGCGAGACTGCCAATGCCAATCTAGCCACGGATCTTTACCTTTTCGATGCAGACGGCAAGATCGAATCGGGCCTCTCTCGCCGTCAGGATGTCAGTTCGCGCCAGTTGCCGTTGGGCCTCGCATCCGTCTATCTGTACAGCGCTCTAACGACGCCAAACCCGCAGTTTCTGCAGGTTGCCCGGTTCCTTTGGAACGCTGCGCCGCCCGTTCAGCAGGACTGTTTTTACCTGGCTCTCGTTCTGCTGCGTCATGGCGACCTGCCGGAAGCGGACGCACCGCTGCCCGACAGGTTTACCCACCACTTCCCTAACAATGGATTATGGCGCGTCCGGCGCGGCCCTCTGAGCGCCTCCTTCTTCGCGAATATGACGCGCCTCTTCAATCTCCGCCATGGCGCGGCGGAACTGGCGAGCGTCAAGATCAGCCAGACCTATTTCGGCGTCGGGGAGTTCGTCGGGGAGGCGCTGACGACGGACGGCGATACCGCCTGCCTTCATTCGTCCGGAGTGCGTCAGCCCCGGCGTCCCGGTTATGAAGCGCCGTTGGGCAAACCCGTGCCTCCGGAGCGCTACCAGGAGATGCTCTCAGAGCGCGAGCTGCTTCGCCTTCCCCCAGCCGAGAGCGAACTGGCAATCCAGGCGCTGGACGATGGGTTCGACATCCACTACCGAACTCTGGATGGCTTTCCGGGCGTCACCACGCAGGTCGCGTTCGACTTTGTGCCCGGCGGAGTCTGGGAGACCGATGACACGGCGTTCACTCCACAGCCCGGCGCGGTGATCTTCCTGAAGCATGGGTATGGAGCGATGCGGTATGGAACTGACGTCATCGAGATCGGTCCGGGCGCCGATGCGCACCGCATGAACCCGATGCGCGATGCCGAGGCTGCGCCGAACCATGTCCGGGTCCTGGTCACCTTCTTCACGCCCATCGATCACCTCTTTCGGATCCGCACCTATTCCGATATTATGCTCCACCGGAGGGAGACGCCATGAACCCCACCTGCCTGACCGTGACGCTGCGCTCCGCCGTCGCGGAGATTACCTTGAACCGCCCGGAGGTCCACAACGCCTTCGACGAAGTCCTGATCGCAGAATTAACCGAAATCATGACAGAGCTGTGCGCGGATGCGGCTGTGCGCGCCGTCGTGTTGCGGGGCGCGGGTCCCTCCTTCTGCGCGGGCGCAGACCTGGGCTGGATGGGACGGATGGCGGGCTATTCACACTCGGAGAACCTGGCGGACGCCCGTGCCGCCCAACGGATGTTTCAGGCGATTGCCCATAGCCCGAAGGTGACGATTGCCCGTGTGCATGGAGCCGCTATCGGCGGCGGCGCGGGCCTGGTTGCTGTTTGCGATCTGGCTATTGCGGATGAGACCGCGAAGTTCGCCCTGAGCGAAGTGCGGCTTGGTCTCGTCCCGTCCATCATCGGGCCGTATGTGCTGCAGAAGGTGGGCATGGGAGCAGCCAGGGCGCTGTTCGTCACCGGGGAGCGGTTCGGCGCGGCGGATGCATTGCGAATCGGACTGGTGAACGAGGTGGTCGCCGCCGATGCGCTGGATACGGCCATCGAGCGCAAGCTGGAGCTGGTGCGCCAGGCCGGGCCGGAAGCGATCCGCACCGCGAAACAACTGCTTCGCGACATCGCCGGGCACACGCCCGATGCCGCCGCCAACACAACCGTGGAGTGCATTGCCGCCCTGCGCGTCAGCTCGGAGGGTCAGGAGGGAATCAACGCCTTCCTACAGAAACGTAAACCCAACTTTGCAGAATAAGGAGAGAGCATGATCGCGACGCGCAAACTGGGCAAGAGCGGCCCGGAGATCACGACGGTCGGGTTCGGGGCGTGGGCCGCAGGCGGGCCGTGGAAGGTGGGCTGGGGTCCTCAGAGCGACGAGGATTCCATTGCCGCCATCCATCGCTCCCTGGAGTTGGGCTGCAACTGGATCGATACCGCCGCGATCTACGGTCTGGGCCATTCGGAGGTGGTGGTCGGGCAGGCCATCGCAAGTTTTCCGCGCAATGAGGTGTTCGTCGCGACCAAGTGCGGGCGCGTCCCGGATGAGACTGGCACCACCCACAGCGACCTCCGCCCCACAAGCATCCGCACTCAGTTGGAAGAGAGCCTCCGACGCCTCGATACGGATTATGTGGATCTCTACCAGATCCACTGGCCGGACAACGAGACCGGAACGCCGCTGGAAGAGTCCTGGTCCATACTGGCCGCGCTCCAACAAGAAGGCAAAGTCCGTTATCTCGGGGTCAGCAACTTCAATACCGACCATCTTACGCGCTGCGAAGCTATCCACCACATTGATAGCCTCCAGCCACCCTACAGCCTGCTCCGCCGGGACATCGAGGCCGACAGCCTGCCCTGGTGCCTCGCCAATGGGACCGGCGTCATCGTCTACAGCCCGATGCAGGCCGGCCTGCTCTCCGGTACGTTCGACATTGCCCGCATCGCCGAAGACGACTGGCGACGCCGCAACCCCTACTTCCAGGAGCCGCAACTCTCTCAGCATCTGGCTTTTGTCGAGCGCCTACGCCCGATTGCCGCCCGTAAAGGCAAAACGGTCGGCCAGCTCGCCATCGCCTGGACGCTCTCCCACCCTGCCGTCACCGCAGCCATCGTCGGAGCCAGACGCCCCTCCCAGGTCGAGGACAACGTAGGCGCGATGGGGTGGACACTTACCGAAGCCGAACTCGCAGAAATCGAAACGGCATCCGCGCCATAGCAATGAGGACCGATTACATGTATCCATTTACACGAGCCACACTCAACCTCCTCTATGAAGCCGGAGGGACGAAAGAGCGTCACTTTGACGCGACCGAGTATGAGAACTTGCCATGTTGTGCCATCCTGCCAGGTTCTGCCTGGCTTTCATGCCTGCCTTCTAGCTTATTTCGCATTGCGGGTACAATCTATCCAGGCAGCGAAATGACTGGATTCTGACACGTCGTTCGCTTTAAAGGAGATCGTTGGCGTGAAGTTTTGGTTATTGGCTCTAAGCGTCTGGCTAATGGCGCTGTCTAGCTTCGCACTGGCGCAACCCCTGCCCCAGATAAAGTCAGGAGTGAGTAAGGACTACGTCGCCGTGCTGATGTGGCACGATGTGGTCGCCGATAAGAAAGAGGTCTGGTTCGATACGACCGTCGCCGAGTTGAAGGCGCAATTGGGAGCGATCCAGCGACGCAAGTTCAATATCATCCCTTTGGAAACTTTAGTCAAACACCTGACGGAGGGAACGCCTCTACCACCGCGCCCAATCGTCCTGACGTTTGATGACAATAATCTGGGGCTCTATACCAACGCCTATCCGCTGCTCAAGCAGTACCACTACCCGGCGACTTTCTTCGTCCACACGGATTATGTCGGTGTAAAGACCGACAAGGACCACTGTACCTGGGAGCAGTTGAAGGAGATGCAGGCCAGCGGGTTGGTGACGGTCCAGGGCCACACCTGCAGCCATCCCCCCGATATGCGCTTGCTGCCCGACGTAGAGATCGGCAAGGAGCTGCGCAACTCCATGGCGACCATCACCCGGCATCTGGGCACGAAAGTGATCGCTTTCGCCTATCCGGAAGGCAAGTACGATGACCGCGTCGCCCGCTTTGTAGCCCAGAGCGGCTACCAGATTGCCTTTACGGAGGACTGGGGCAATGCGGGCGCTTCCAGGAACCTGATGGTGGTGCATCGGTATTCGATCCACAAGCGGTTTGCACAGTCATTGAACGATGTCGAGCGAGCATGGCAGGGTCGCCACTAAACGCAGGAGAGCGGCGCATCCAAGAGGGAAGGTCGCAGTTTCTCGTAGAGCGGATCGGGAGCGAGGGGTGAGAGGCAGACACAGGTTTCTATTGCTGGTCATCGGAGGGCTGCTGTGGAACGTTTGCAGCGGGTGCGGCAACCCCTACCCCGGAACACCACGCAATGAGGAGAGCAATCCCCATCCCCTGAACGCCACAAGTGAGGACTTTGTCCTCAGTGAAGACGGTGAAGCGGTCTCCGCCGACATCGTTACCGGCGCAGACGAAGAGATCCATGTCCTCTATACGGAGGGGCAGGATGCGAACACCGTCACCTACCGCCTCTCCACGAACCGTGGCAGGACCTGGGGCCCCGGCGTCAACCTCACCGAGACCAGCGAACCCACCTCCATTGGCGCCATCCGCCTGCTGCGCGATAGCAACGGCCTCATGTACGCATTCTGGAAGTCCCTTCCCGACAATGCGGCCAAAGCCGGCGAGCCGGAAGGGACCTGGCCTGGTGTGCTCACCTGTCGCGTACTGCAGGGCAATTTCTGGAGCAAGCCCTTCTCTATTGGCCCGTCTTCCCCTTCTGCGCTCTATAGTTGGTTCGCCTGTACCGACCCCCAGGGCCGGGTGCATGTCGTGTGGAACCAGAGCCACCCTATAACAGGGACGGCAGGGGCTCGCTTCACGGGGACCATTCTTCAGGCGGAACTGGAGGGCACGACCGTCAGCATCCCGAAAACCCTCCGACAGTTCCCCCCGCCGGGTCAGGAATCGGGTTACACCGCCGTCCGCTACTCCGGGCTGCACGGCTATGTGAACGCGCACGGTATCGCCCACTGGGTCGCTCAGCGCCAGCAGAGCTGCGCCTCCCCCGCAACAGGTGGCTGTAAGAGCGGTCAGGAGATCGTCTACTGGAACGGTACGAATGAGATGGTCCTCTCCGATCTGGCGGAGGCGGTTAAATTCAGCCCGCAACTCCTGGTAGATGCGCATGGCAGCGACCATGTCATCACCACGGGTCAACAGGGGAGCAAACCCTGCCTCCTCGACATCCTTCCGGGATTGCAGGAGGAGCCGATCCCCGCGCTGATCCTGCCGATCACTCAGGGGGGCTTGCGGGGATTTCAGGTCGCGCAGGGAGCGAAAGGGGAGATGGCGGTGCTTGCCGAGGCGGAGGATGCCTCCCAGGGGCGGCTGTCGTTTCAGTATAACCTGTACGCAGGATCCTTCGACGGCGCGAACTGGTCCAAAACCGCCAACGTGACGGACGCGGCATCGCGCCTGCTCTCGGATCAGGCTACGAGCAACTCGACCGACCCGGTGACCGTCTTATCGGCGCGCCATGCAATTGGGGCTTTCGACGCCTCCGGAGAGACCCTCTACCTGCTGCTGATCGCAGACGCAACGGGAGTCAATCTGAACGAACAGAACCACAGCGAGGTCCATATCACCACATCGGGGAGCGGGGCCGGAGGCAGCCTCATCTTCCGCCCCTTCCACATCAAACTGCCCTGACGCTTCTCCCCTACACTGCCATTCCGCCATCCACCACCAGGTTGCTTCCCGTTATAAACCCGGCCTCATCGGAGGCGAGATAGAGTGCCGCATACGCCACATCGGACGGCCTGCCGAGACGCCCCAGCGGCTGGCGCGCCTCAAAGGCCTTGCGCGCGGCAGCAGGGTCCGGCGAGGTATTGATGCGGTCGGTAAGGGAGGGGGTCTCGATGGTAGCAGGGCTGATAGAGACGATGCGAATGCCCTCTGCGGCATGGTCCAGTGCCATCGCCCGCGTCAGAGCGACCACCCCGCCCTTCGCCGCCGAATAGACAGCGCGATTGACGATTCCCATGATCCCGGCGACCGACGCCATGTTCAGAATTACGCCGCCACCCTGCGCCCGCAGCAACGGAATACCGTACTTGCAGCCCAGAAAGACGCTGGTCAGCGTGGTCCCGATCTGCGCCTCCCAATCCTCCTCAGAGGAATCCTCTACCCGCCCCTGTTTGACGATGCCCGCATTGTTGAACAGGATATTCAGCCCGCCGAAGGCTTCGAGAGCCTGCCGAAACATCGCCTGAATATCCTCGGAACGGGACACATCGGCCTGAATAAAGACGGCGCGCCCACCTGTCTGCGTGATGCGCTCGGCCGTCTCCTGCCCGGTCTGCACATCCCTATCCACGACGGCAACCGACGCGCCCTCCCTGGCGAAGAGCTCCGCCGTCTCTCTGCCGATCCCCACTCCCGCCCCGGTAATGAGCGCGATTTTACCTGCAAGCCTCACCTCTGCCTCCCCAGATCATTGTTATTCGTCATTCATTGTTCTTTCCGAAGTCGTTCCAGCCGCTGCCAGTAGTCGGGAAAGGTCTTGGCGACGCACGCGGGATCGTCAATGACGATCCCTGGAACCTTGAGACCTATCAGCGCGAAACTCATTGCAACACGGTGATCACCATACGTCTGGAGGGTAGCCGGTTGGATCGTGCGGGCCGGACAGATGGTGAAGCCGTCGGACCGCTCCTCGACCTCCACGCCCAGCCGGGTCAATTCCGTGCAGACCGCGGCAATACGATCACACTCCTGCTGACGGGCATGCCCGATATTCCGAACGGTCGTTGGCGACGCGGCAAAGGGGGCGAGGGCAGCAAGCGTCAGGCTGGTATCGGAGATCGCGCTCATGTCCCGATCCACGCCCTGCAATTTCCCATCCGGAGGCCCGACCACCGTCAATCCCTCGTTGTCGTGCGTAACCGTACAGCCCATCTCCGCAAGCACCTCCGTGGCAAAGCGTACGTCGCCCTGCAGGGCATCGGAGCCGAGACCGGGTATGGTGACACGCCCTCCGGTGAGGGCAGCGGCGGCGAAGAAGTAGGAAGCGCTGCTGGCATCCGGTTCGATCCGGTACTCCGCCTGCGCCGCATAGCGCTGCCCCGATGCGATATGGTAGCAGGGCGGGCGCAACACATAGGGCTGGTTCAGCGCCAGCGGGAGGGAGGGTTCGGGCACGCGGCTCTCGGCCTGCCGGGTGATCTGAACGCCCCACTGCGCCATCATCTGCCGGGTGATCTCGATGTAGAAGGGGCGCAGTTGGCCCTCGATCTCAATGGTTACATCCTGCCGGGCATACGGGGCGACCATCAGCAGGGCGGTCAGGAACTGGCTGCTGGCCTCCGCGTTCAGGCGCGTCGTCCCGCCGGGGAGACCATGCTCCGGCTCCACAATCAGCGGCGGGCAGCCATTGCTCAGTTCGGAGCGCGCCGAAACACCCAATCCATTCAGCGCATCCAGCAGGTCCTGCTGCGGGCGCTGCCGCATTCGCTCCACCCCATCCAGCCGATAACGCCCCGTGCCCAACGCGGTGAAAGCGGTCAAAAAACGGATTGAGGTGCCGGAGTTGGCGAGAAACAGTTTCGCATCTGCCGCCGGTATCCGTCCCCCCTGCCCCAGGACCGTGATCGTCTCCGCCTCTGCGTCTGCGTCCACCGTAAACCCCAACCGGTGCAGGGAATCACTCATCACCAGGGTGTCTTCCGAAGTCAACGCGCCCAGCAGCGTAGACTTCCCCTCTGCCAGCGCCGCCAGGATCAGGGCGCGATTGGTGAGGCTCTTGGATCCGGGAATGGGTACGGTCACATCGGGCGGCTGGGCCAGAGGGAGGATCGGCAGCGTCTCAGGATAGTGTGTATCCTTCATATCATACGGCTTTCCAGCGCCGCCAGGTCCTGCGGCGTGTTGATATTGGTAAAGGTAATGAGCTGCGGATCGAGGCGGCGCAACACCTCCTCCTCCAGCTTCCGTACCCGCAGCGTCTGCAAGGCTTTGTGCGCGGCACGCTGCCCCGAAGTGAAAAAATTTTTCAGCGGCGAGAGGGCAGAGGCGCTGTAGACAGCACAGAGCGGCTCCAACCTGCCGCCAATTTCCGGTATCACCGCATCCCACTCCGCAGATGCGGCATCCAGAAGGACGCGCAATACCGGGGTCTGGAGCAGAGGCATATCGCACGCGACCACAAGATGCTGCCCCTCACCCAGCTCTCTCAACCCGGTGATGATCCCTCCCACCGGCCCACAATCGGGAAACAGGTCGGTTACCTCTCGCACCTCGTGCAGTTCGTAACGGTTCGGCGACGCCGTCACGACGACGATCTCTCCGACCAGCGGTCGGAGGGTAAGGAGGACCCCTTCCAGCAGCGTGTGGCCTCGAAAGGAGAGCAGCGCCTTATCCTGTCCCATACGTTCGCTCTTCCCGCCCGCCAGAACGATCGCACCACGCTCCGCCATTCCGCCCTCGTTTCCTATTTCCCTACTGTTAGTAGTCCTTCATTATAGCCGCAGACGTCCGGAAACTGCAATCTCCGACACCCTAAGACAACAAGGCTCTCCCTGCATTTCCCGTCACCCGTTGCCGAGGCGTGGAAAGACACGATGGGCGTTTATAGTGGTCAGACGTGCGATTTCGGGGAGGGTCATTTCGCGCAGTTCCGCCAGCCTCTCGGCTACCAGGCGGGTGTAAGCCGGTTCGTTACGCTTCCCTCGGTGCGGCATCGGAGCCAGGTAGGGCGCATCCGTCTCGACCAGTAACGCCTCCAATGGAACTCGCTGCGCGGCGGCCCGAACCTCCTCTGCGTTCTTAAAGGTGAGCGTGCCCCCGAACCCCAGCGCCATCCCAAGCGCCACAGTGCGCTCCGCCTCCTCTACGGTCCCGGCCCAACAGTGCATCACGCCGCCGGTCTCGTCCGCTCCCTCTGCCGCCAGCACCTGAAGCGTGTCGGTATACGCCTCCCGGCAGTGAATGATGACGGGCAGGCCCACTTCACGTGCCAGCGCCATCTGCGCCCGAAAGGCCGCGAACTGCGCTTCGCGCGGAGAAAAATCGTAGTGGTAGTCCAGGCCGATCTCGCCTATCGCGACCACTTGAGGATGATCGCTCCACTTCTTCAGTTGTTCGCCGCTCGCCTCTTCCCAATCCTTTGCATCGTGGGGGTGTACTCCGACGGCGGCAAACAGAACGTTCGGATACGCCTCAGCCTGCGCCACCGCCTGCGCACTGCTCACAAGGTCATAGCCGACCACGATCATCTGCATCACACCCACCTCTGCAGCGCGTTCGATACAGGCGGGCAGATCCTCGCTCAGTTTCCCATGATTGAAATGACAATGGGTATCTATGAGGGTCTCATCCCCGATACGCATTCTTCTCCTTTTTCCTCCTACAAACCAATGGCGCGTTTCCGGAATGCTCCGGAAACGCGCCTTTCACATCGCCATATCGTGAACGACCGGGGACAGATTACGCCGGTTGGGCCTGACCGACCGCGAACGCCGGCATGGACGCATTGCGTTTCGGGTCCGGTTTTGCCGGGTTGTTCATCAGGCGGCGCAGCATCGTCCGTCCCCGGTGGATACGTGATCGTACCGTTCCAATGGACGACCCCATCACCTGAGCGATCTCTTCGTAGGTCTTCCCCTCGACATCGCACAACAGCACCGCAACGCGGAATGCCTCGGGCAGCGACGACAGCGCCGCCTGCAGCCGCTCATCCATTACCTGGTCCATCAGGTTGCGCTCCGGATTGGCCTGCTCATCCGGGATCTGCAGGAGCAGGTTATCCTCGCTCTCCTCATCTCCCATCGGCTGATCCAGCGAGAGAGGCTTCTGTTTCGGACGACGGCGCATCAAATCAATAAACAGGTTGGAGAGAATACGGAAAAACCAGCCCTCAAAGGGAAGCTGTCGGTTATAAGTCCCAAAAGAGCGGTAGGCGCGCAAGTACGCCTCCTGTGTGAGGTCTTCCGCATCGTCCCGGTTGCCCGTCATACGGTACGCTATATTGTATGCCTGGCGCTGAGTTCGCTCCACCAACTTTTCAAACTCGGCGTGATCGCTGCCGTTATAGTCCGTCTGTACGGCCTCGGACTGAATATTCGCTATCATGTTGGCAGTCTCCTTCGATTCCTTACACCCTACGTTTCTCGTCTTATTTCAATGGACGTTGCGAACGTCCAAAGGTTTCATGGAACCTTTAACAACTGTTGCAGCAAGGAAGTTCCCTGCTCCAGAGTACGAGTACTCTGATGGGTCCGTGTGAGGGTCAAAAGCCCCTGCATGGTCCCCAACAATAGAGCGGCCAGCGCCTCCGGCGGCACATCCTGCCGAAAATCGCCCTGCTCCATCCCCTCGATCAGACACGCTTCCATCGCCCCCGTCAGCTTCCGGAAGAACAGAAGCAGGCGCTGTCGAAATCGACTGGTCCGTTCATCCTCTAGGTCCGGTAGAGCGGCGGCGAAATTCCCCAGAGGGCAGCCGGATAGCCGCAACTTGCCGGACTGATGGCGGCACAACTCCGTAAAAAACTCTTCCAGCCGCTCCGGCGGCGGCATGGCTCCGTTGCCG
>DATGIG010000632.1:0-17164 GCA_035295825.1 Chthonomonadaceae bacterium
GTCGCGCCTCCTCCATGGCAAACTGCTGGGCGTCGAGGTCCAGGGTCGTATGCACGTCCAGCCCGTCCTGGGCGGCGACCATCTTCTGCACGGTGTCCGGCAGCAGGCGCTGCTGCACATCCACCTCGGCCTGGGCGATCCCCGGCTTACCGGTCAGCCACTTCTGGCAGGAGCGCTCCAGCCCGGCCTCCGCCTTGTTCTCCAAATCCAGGTAGCCGACGACATGCACTACATTCTCCCCGGCGGGATAGATCCGCTTGTCGTCGTCTTCCACGCCGAAGCCGAGCAGGATAGGGCGCGTGTCCCGGATCTGCTGCGCCGCTTTCAACGAGATGCCCCGCTGGATCGGGTAGAAACGCAGCTTCGGGTTCTTAATGGTTTTTTGTTGCGCCTCGACAATCCCGTTCCGAAGCGTCTCCACCGGCGTATGGACGATCTGCGCTACCAGGGCCAGGCTCCGCTCCAACTGCGCCTTATTTTTGGCATCCTGGGGATGCACCACGCTCGGGTCGAAGCCCAGCGTTCCGGAGTAGAGGCTGGAGGCCAGCGGCAGCGCATGGCGATCGTAGATGCCGCCGCGATGCGGACGGAGCGTGATGGAGCGCTGGCGCGCCTTCTGCGCCTCCTGGCTCAGCTTCTTGCCCTCCGCTCCCTGGACATACGCCAGCCGACCGATCAGGGCGAGGTAGGCCAGCAGGAGCACCGCTCCGGCCCAGCGGAGACGTTTGCGGGGTAAGGCTTCCAGGGAGGGGGTAATCGCTGCCATTGGGCGTCCGCGTCGCTTTCTACGGGTGGCCGGAGGCCGGGTTGGAGGCGTTGGGCGGGGTCGGGACCCCTGCTGTGATCGCGTCGCTCTCAACGGCCTTCACCATGCCCTGATCCTTGGCCTTCTGCTCGATACTGGCCGGTGTGGATTGGGCGGCCAGTTCATGCTTCCACTGCTGCTCCAGAGCACGCTCCTGAATCAGCATCTTCTGCAGCTTCGAGTGCCGATAGCCCTCGTTCGTTAAGCTGGCCTGTCCCCCCAGGTAGACCACGCCGCACAGCACGAAGATTGCCGCTGCCAGGATCAGGGCGGAGAGCCGGGCAGATTGGTCGTGCGGGATCGGGCGCGCCGCAGGCATCGTGGCAGGCGGGCGCACGGTGCGTTCGGCGGGCGTCCGTTGCCGGCGGGATGTCGCCGTGGACGTGGCAAACGCATTGGAGGAAGCGGGAAAGGCGATATTGGCATTTTGTCGCGGTATAGCAGCCATAGACGGCCTCTCTAAGCGTCCGCAGTGCGTTGGGCGGCGCGCAGTTTTGCGCTGCGGGCGCGGGGATTACGCTGTTTCTCGGCTTCTGTCGGCAGGACAGGCTTTCTTGTCAATAAGGTCAGCCTCGGCGCGGAGGCTGTGTTGGGCAGGAAGGCTGCGGGCGAATAACCGGACGCCGAGGGCTCCCGGCCCGCCTCCCTGGCAAAGGTCTGTTTGACGATGCGATCCTCCAGCGAATGGTAGGTGATGACAACCACGCGTCCGCCGGGCTTGAGATGGTCTATCGCCGCGTTCAGGCCGCGCTCCAATTGGCCCATCTCGTCGTTGACGGCGATGCGAAGCGCCTGGAAGGTCCGGGTCGCGACATGAATATCTCGGGGCCAGGCCGAGCGGGGAATGCTCACCTCCACCGCTGCAACGAGTTGCCCTGTGGTCCGCACCGGCTCGCCCCGGTCCCTCCGCTCCGCCAGCGTGCGGGCGATGCGCCGGGAGAAGCGCTCCTCTCCATACTCCCACAGAATGCGGGCGACTTCCGCCTCATTTGCCGTCGCCAGCAGCTCCGCTGCGGTCCGCAAAATGCCGGGCGTGGTATCCATCCGCATGTCGAGCGGCTCGTCCCGGCGGAAGCTAAAGCCCCGTTCTGTGTCCAGTTGGTGCGACGAAACCCCTAAATCGAAGAGAATGCCGTCCAGACCTGAGAAAAATTTGTCTACTAAAGCCTCAGAAATCTTGCCAAAATCGAAATGGAGCAGTATAATAGTAATCTGGTTGCGTAGCGCTTCCAACCAAATTTCGGCGGCGCGATGCGCATCGCTGTCGCGATCCAGTCCGATCAGCGTTCCGCCGGGGGCGAGAGCCCTGCCGATATGCAGGCTATGTCCGCCTCCTCCGAGCGTGGCGTCGAGCATGATTTCGCCTGGCTTCGGGGCCAGGTAGTGGAGCGTCTCCGCCAGCAGGACGGGTTCGTGATATGCGTTCGCGTCGGGCGTTGTCATGGCTCTCTGCCAATGGGCACGACTGGGAAGAGGTTACCCCTCGGCCCCACCGCCATTCTCATTGGGCGCGGCCTCCTTGTTGGCCGCATTCTGGCCTGTTTTGCGCCGTTCGGCGGCATCGGCGGCGTTCTCTTCCGTGAAGCGGGCGCTGTAGGCTTCCCAATTGGCGCGGCTCCAGAACTCGACGCGGGTTCCGCTGCCGATGATGATCGCCGGTTCGCTCTCGCGCAGATTGGCCCATTCGCGCAGATGGCGCGGAATGGAGAGCCGGTTTGCCGTGTCGGGACTGACGAATTCGCAGTTGCCGAACATCCGCTGCAGGAAAATCACGTCTTTATTGAGTTCATCCAACACGTCAACGCTGGCGAGTTGTTCGTCCATGGCATCCCAGATGGGCATCGGGTAGGCGCGTATATGGCGATCCGGCCCGATGGTAAGCACGAACTCCTCACCGAGCTTGTCTCTGAATTTTTGCGGTACGATCACACGGCCCTTATCGTCCAGGCTGTGTTCAAATCGTCCCCACATGCGTAAAGAGGGAGAACTGATCGCCATTCGGTTCGCATTTCGGCTTACATAATCGGGTAGGGTGTGGGTTCTTGGGAGCTTTTGGAATGGAGTCTCCTACAAGTCCCCCCTTACTCTCCCCATACTTACCCCGTATGCGCCCCATTGTACAATGGCGGTGTGTTCGGTGTCAAGTGCTTCTTGGCATCTGAACGGGCTTTTTTTGAATTTTTTTCGTTCGATTTAACTCCCGTACCCCCACTACGCCTATAGTAGACTACGTCTGTCTACGCCTATATCCATGCTCGCCGCTGGTAGCGAGCAGACGGTGTGTTACCGGGGGGATTCGGGGGGGAACTGGGTGGAAGGAGCCTGCAACCGCGATGCCTGATCCGATCCGAATGCTGACCGACTGGCCCGGAATGCGTGGGCGTCGGGTCGTTCCTGCCGCGCTGTCCGGCCAGATCGTCCGCCAGGACCCGCTACAGATGGCGATCCGCCAGATCGGTCGTTATGAACTGCGCTGCTGGTTTGAACCGGACTGGGCGGCGGCGCGCTACCTGGCGCAGCGCTTTCCCCACTGCCTCATCTGCTCCATCCCCGTCGAATCCAATACCATCAACCTGCACCGCGTGCCCGGCTGGCGCCCTCGCCCCGACAACGGTGTGGTTTAAGCCACAAGAACAATTAGCCGCAAAAAAGCGCAATAGACGCAAAGTGAGACCACTTCCCACGCCATAAACGACCTGACTGCGGGCGGTAAACCAGCCGTCTACCTGATGGCGAATCACTTAACTCACCTTACGCAGCCGAGCTATTCCGGGTACAGAACGTACCCGTCTCCTCCACGCCTCGGACCAGTGGCGGCGCGGAGACCACGGGCGCATTCGCGCCAAGCGTCCTCCGGACGCCTCTCAGCGTTGGGAGCATTTCCGTCCGCGAGGACGGTTAGCCGCAGGCTCTCCAGGCGGGGACAAGGTCGCACCTTCGGTGCAGTCCAAATCTGCTATTCCCCCGCAGATTTCGTTCTGTACCCGACCTCCAAAGCTGTTCCAATGTCCGGCTGCGTAACGTGAGATACTAAGACGAAAGCAGATGCTTACTCAGGTATATCAGTGCCTATTTTTGAGTAGTAGGTTCGTAGCCTATACAGAGTGCAATGGCGGCGGCGATGGCTTCAACTTCCTCTTCTGAAAGTTCGCCCAGTTTCTGCAAAAAGCGGGTTTCGGAGACGGATTTCACCTGAAACGCATCTGCGCCGGATGCTTTTGACAGTCCGTTTTCTGGGGTGGGGGTGAGGGGAACAAACCAAGAGGCATGCGCAAAGATCGGTTTCCAATCGGTTACTGGAACGACAATATAGAGCGGAAGACGCCCCACATGAGAAACGTTCATTACGACTGCAGGGCGTACTTTTTGTATTTCGGCTCCCACCGAGGGATTGAATTGTACGTTCCAGATTTCACCGCGTAGGGGTTGCATCGCCATTATCCGGGTATTCGTCGTAAAGATCGTCTGGCCCGAAAGTCTCAAAGTCGGTAAGGTCGGGGTTGGTGCGGTACTCATTCTCCAGTAATGCGGCCTGCTCGGCCAAAATGCCATTACGCTCTTCTAAAGGAAGTTTCAGTAATTCGTTGGCGGAGGGGGCGGGCTTGGGCGTGGCCGTAGGAATGTCTGTCAAAACAGTAAGACGCAGCCGAAAACCGCGAAATTCCGATTCGTGTGCGACAATCTCCTCCCAGGTTCCTTCGTATTCTAACGTCTGTGCTTCCATCGTCTTCCTCTCCTGTCAGCTCCCCTCAATGCAGGCAGATAGCGTACCATCTCATTATGGCATAGCTGCGTCTGAACCGCAAGATTGTAGAAATTTTGCTTGACAAACATTAGCCCAGTCCGTTATACTGTTATCCGTCTGTACGCCGAGGGGCGTACCAATCTTTTAGGAGTGACGATGACAGGAAAGGCCAGCATAACGCATACGTTGCTGAATACCCGCCGAATGGTGGGCATTTTCCGCATTCCGCGCCCGGACTCCGTCTGGGCGAACCCTGCGCTGTGCTGCCTTATCTCCGGCTTTCATTGACATTCTGATCGTCGCAACCAGTCTCTCGGAGAGCCACGGGCCATAGCGCTGCCGGTGGCTCTCGTTGTTTGTCTCGCCACCGGACTGCCTGCCAGGGCCGGTGGCGTTTTTGCGTTTGGCCGGAGGCGAAGATTTAGTGTTGCCACCACTTTCCGTCCAGCAGTCCCCCCTCTCCCATTTATGGGGGAAATTCGCGTAACAAGCGAATTTGGGCTGCGCGAAATCTGCGGGGGAAGAGCAGATTTGGACTGCACCGAAGGTGCGACCTTATCCGCGACCTTATACGGTCGGGGGTGGGGGCGTTTAGCGGAAGGGGAGTATGAAACGAAAGGGAAAAAGCAATATTATAGCCCGGCTACGCTTGCGCGCACCGGGCTTCAGCAGGCGAGTCAGGACGGTCGCCCGTTCATGACTCAATTCGCTTCGAACGGTTCATTGAACCGTCCGTCACGAAGGCTAAAACAGGCTTAGACCGCCTGCTCACCTCGTTGACTATAATCCATGCTAGTCACCACCTCCTTCTTTGTCAGTTATTATTATCGCAGGAACGGAGGAGGATGTCAAGACCCTGGAATTGACGCCGCAGAAAGGAAACCGCGACGCCATGCAGACGACCGATATGCGACTGGAAGCGCACGAACGCGAGGCGCAAAAACCCTCCCTGGAGAGCGAGATCGCCCTTTGGGTCGAGAACGTCAGCAAGACCTTCACCAAAACGGATAAGAAGGCCGAGAAGCGCCATCGCCCGAAGACCTGGCGGGAGAAGCTGCACTGGAACCCGCACCGGCTGAGGCCCGAGAAGAAGCGGGTGGTGGACAGCATCTCCCTCTACGCCCGGCGCGGTGAGGCCCTGGGCATTCTTGGCCCGAACGGATGCGGCAAGTCCACCCTGGTACGTATGATCTCCACCCTGCTCATTCCGGATGAGGGGCGTGTCGAGGTTTTTGGCCTCGATGTTGTCAAGGAGAGCATGGCGGTGAAGCGCCTCATCAATCGCGTCTCGGTAGATGCCGCCTTCTTCAAGAAGCTCTCCGCGATGGAGAACCTGCTCTACACCGCGCGGCTCTACGGCATCGAGCAGGAGCCGGGCATGGAGAAGGCCCGTGAGATCCTGCGCCTGCTCGGCTTCGATGCGGAGAATCTGGACAACTCGATGGAGCAACTCTCGCGGGGGCAGCAGCAGAAGGTCGCCATCGCGCGCGCCTTCCTCACCTCGCCCCGCCTGGTGCTGCTGGACGAGCCGACCACCGGCCTCGATCCCAAGTCGAAGAAGGATGTCGCGGCGTTCATCAACCGGCTGCGCGCCGAACAGGATGTCACGCTCTTGTTGACCACCCACGATATGGCGGAAGCGGAAGCTCTCTGCGACCGGATCGCCATTCTGAACCGGGGCAAGCTGGTCGCGTTGGGAACCGCGGAGGAGCTGAAAGCGAACGCGCGGAAATCTCCCGAAGATCCCCTGCCGACCCTGGAGGAGGTCTTTATCGCCCTGGCGGGCGAAAAACTGGAAGATGCGGACGAGAAAGAGGACGAAGACGACGGACCAGCCAGCCCCCTGCTGGCAGAATCCTAGAGGAGGACACTCTCATTGGAAATACGCGTGATTACCGATCCGGAAATGGAACGGGCGTTCTACCTGTCGGCCCAGGCGTTTCGACACGGCGAGCGCGACGACAACCGCTTTCAGAACTGGCTGAACGATACGGAGCGTTCGCCCTCCACCGCTTATGGCGTGTGGGACGAGGGCGGGATGCAGGCCAAGGTGGTCGTGATCCACTACAAGCAGCACTTCGGCCCTCACGGTGTGATCCCTATGGGCGGCATCGCGGGCGTCGCCTCGCTCCCCGCCAGCCGGGGCAAGGGGTATGCCGGAACGTGCCTCAAGTACGTCTTGGAGCGCATGCGGGACGACGGCGAGGTGATTTCGGCGCTCTTTCCCTTCGCCTGGGACTTCTATCGCAAACTCGGCTGGGAGTGGGTGGGCATCGAGCGCCGATACCAGGTTCCCACGCGCATCCTGAAATCCGACCCGGAGACGGAGCGGGTGCGGGCAGCAGAAACGGCTGACCGATCCGCCATTATCGCCTGCTACACGGAGTTTGCCGGGCGATATCGGGGGGCGATGGAGCGGCGCTTGCAGGATTGGAACCGGATCCTGGACCACGGCGACAAAAACTATACCTATACCTACCTGTATGAGCAGGAGGGCAAGATCGAAGGCTACTTTACCTATCGGGGCGGCAAAAAGGAGGAGACGCGTTTGCGCGAGTTCATCTCCCTGACGCCCCGCGCCCAGCGCGCCCTGCTGGGCTTGATGCGCCGCCACGAGATGCAGGTCGAGAAGTTCGCCTGGACCGCACCGTCGGACGACCCGCTCTGGTCCCAATATTACCATTGGGACATCGAGACCAAGCTGGAGCCGGTCACCATGTCGCGTGTGGTAGATGTGCCCGGCGCGTTCGCCTACTGCCGCCCGGCTCCCACCGCGAGCGGTTCTGTCACGGTTGCCGTGGAGGATGCCTGCGCACCCTGGAACACAGGAACCTGGCGCATCGCCTTCGAGGGCGGAAAAGCGCAGGCGGAGCGGACCCACGCCGATCCGCAGGTCTCGATGGACATTCAGGCGCTCTCTCAGGCGTATCATGGCATGCCGACGCTGGAGATGCTCCGCTCCGCCGAACGGCTGACCGTCCACGATGAGGCGGGCTTTGCCGCCTTGCAGCAGTTGCTCGACGGTCCGCCCATGTGGATGAATGACGGGTTTTAATATGCTGAAACAGATGGCGAAAACGGCGGCGATGGAGGCGACGGGGAACCTGGGCGAGAGCCGACTGTTCCTGATCGGCTACCTGATGCGCTTTTTGAGGGTGATGGCGCTGCTGGCGATATGGCGCATGGTGCTGGGAGGGCGCGGCGCGGTCTCCGGCATGACCCTGTCCGCCACATTGACCTATACGCTGGTCTCAGAGGCGTTCTCGGAACTGCTCACCTGCCGGACCGGGCTGGAGTGGGGGTTCTGGGATGGCTCCGTCGTTATGCGGTACCTCCGCCCGATGGGGCTGTTTAGCCAGATTACTGCCGAGATGCTCGGCCCGGCGACAGTGGGATTGGTCTTGTTTTCGCTGCCCCTGCTGCTGGCAGCGCCGCTATTGGGCGTCAACCCCCTGCCTGCCAGTTGGATGGCGGGGGAACTGTTCCTGGTGAGCCTGGCGCTGGCGGTCTCGGTGGGGCTGGCGCTGGAGTATCTCCTGTCCGGTCTGGCCATCGGGTTGGAACTGCACCCGTATGCCTTCAATTCGGTACGAGCGGCGATTGGAACGGTGCTTTCCGGGGCCATCCTGCCGCTGGCTTTCCTGCCCTGGGGGCTTGGAGCCGTGTTTGCCTGGCTGCCCTTCGCCTCGCAGGCGTCCGCACCGCTCCGGATCTATACGGGAACCGGCTCCGCGCCGGCGCTGCTGGCGGGGCAGGTCGCCTGGTCCCTGCTGCTCTGGCCCGCCGCAGGCTGGATCTGGCGGCGCAATCGGGAGAGGATGGTGATGTATGGCGGCTAAAACAGAGGCGTGGAGACTGCCCAAGCTGCTGAGGTTGTGGGGCGCTTATGGGCGGATGGATTTTCTGATGATCACCCGCGATCTGAAGACGTTCCTCTCCTGGACGGTCGCGGACGGCCTGCTCAATATCGCCGCCGTGTCGGGCATGCTGCTGCTGGCGCAGCGGTTTGCGGGCATCGGCCCCTGGAGCAAGGATCAGGTCATCTTTCTGCTGGGCTATGGGGCGTTGACGGATGGACTGGTGGGGACGGTCTTCAGCTACAACGTCGCCTTTATCAGCCGCAGGATCGGGCGCGGGCAGTTCGATCACACTCTGATCCAGCCGCAGCCGATCTGGCTGAGCCTGCTCACCGAGGGATTCAGCCCCGCCTATGGGCTCTCGACGCTGCTGCCGGGGTTGGGGCTGATGCTCTGGGCTTCCCGGCATCTGCCTCTGGCGGCTTCGCCCGCCTGGCTCCTTCTGGTGGCCCTGAACCTGGTAAGTTCGGCGCTGATCGTGATGGCGTTTCAGTTCCTATGGGGCAGCCTGGCGTTCTGGTCACCCCGCGCCGCCGAGGAGGTGAACAGCGCTACCATGCGGCTCATCGTCCAGCTCAAATCCTACCCGCTGGATGGGCGGAGCGGCGTATTGACCGGTGGGTTGTTGACCCTATTGCCGGTCGGGTTTGTGGCCTGGTTGCCATGCCGCGCCCTGCTGGGCCTGGATAAGGCAGTCGGGGCGGTCTGGATGACGCCGCTCGCGGCCCTGGGTTTTCTGGCATTGGCGACACTGATTTTTCGACAGGGGATGAAACAGTATGGACGGACGGGTTCTCAACGCTACAGCCTCTTCGGACACCGTCGTTGAGATTACAAATGTCTCCAAGACCTTCCGGCAGCGGCAGCGCTCCGAGCGTCTGGGCGATGTGCTGCGCAATCTGCTGCGCCCGACCTTTCGCGAGGTCCATGCGCTGAGCGCTATCAACCTCTGCATCGCGCGGGGTGAGATCGTCGCCTATGCGGGGCCGAATGGGGCGGGCAAAAGCACTACGGTCAAGCTCTGCTCCGGGATGCTGGCCCCCGATACCGGCACGGTGCGGGTGCTGGGCATGGACCCCCTGCGCGAACGCGTCCGCTATGTCAACCACATCGGCGGGGTCTTCGGGCAGCGCACGGAGCTCTGGAACGACCATCCGGTGGCGGCGAGCTTCGAGTGGAAGCGCGTCGTCTGGGACATTCCCCAGGAGCGGTATACGCGGATGGTCGGCCAGGTGCGGGAGCTGCTGGGGCTGGATGCATTCTTCCATAGTTTCGCCCGCGAACTGAGCCTGGGGCAGCGGATGCGGGCGGATCTGGGGCTGGCCCTGCTCCATGAGCCGGACATCCTCTTTCTGGATGAGCCGACCCTGGGACTGGATGTGCTCGCCAAGCGCAATATGCTGGCGTTTCTGAAAGACCTGAACCGGGAGCGCAAGATCACGATCATGGTCACCAGCCATGACATGGCCGAACTGGAGCAGTTGGCGGGGCGCATCGTGATGGTAGACAAGGGGCGTATCGCATACGACGGGGATTTCAACCGCCTCCGCCGCGAATTCGCCGACCGCCGCCACCTGGCGCTGGAGACGACTTCGGAGGTCGCCCCTGTGCTGGAAGGGACGGAGTGGGTCCGCAGCGAGGCGGGGCGGCATGAGTACACGTTTCATGCGGCCCAGACGCCCATCGCCCTCTTGCTGGAGCAGGCATCGGTGCAGACGGAGGTGCTGGATGTGGAGACCCACCGTGCCCCGATAGACGATGTGATCGCCGACATCTATGAGAAGTGGCAGGGCGCGTCCCGGCCTGCGGAGAGCGCCATAGCGCCCGCAACCGAGGAAGAAATGAGGAAGATAAGCTTGTGAAAATCACGTTTCTGGGCACCAGTTCCGGCGCGCCGAGCCGCTCCCGCCATCTGAGCGGCATCGCCCTGCAGTTGCCCCAGCAGGCGGCGTTCTGGCTCATCGATTGCGGGGAGGGGACACAGTACCGCATTCTGGAATCGCCTCTACGGCTGAGCCAACTGGAACGGATCTTCATCACGCACCTGCACGGAGACCACCTGTTCGGATTGGTGGGGATGCTCGCCAGCCGCTCGCTGCAGATCGGGAGCGATACGACGGTTACGCTCTATGGCCCGCACGGGCTGGAGGCATACGTGCGCTCCGGCTTGGAGATCAGCCATACCTACCTGGGCTACTCCCTGGCGTTTGTGTCGGTAAGGCCGGGAACCATTTATGAGGACGACGTCTACACCGTGGTCTGCGCGCCGATGAAGCACGGCATCGAAGCCTATGGGTACGCGGTGCGGGAGAGGGACCGGTCCGGCCACTTCGATGTGGCCCGGGCGAAGGAGTTGGGCATCCCTGCCGGGCCGCTCTATGGGCGGCTGAAGGCAGGAGAGACCATCACCCTGCCCGATGGGCGCACCATCGTAGGGGCGGAACTCTGCGGGCCGCCCATTTCCGGCCGCAAGGTTGTCTTCTGCGGCGATACGACCTTCACGTCCCAGGCGGTCGAACTGGCGCGCGACGCGGATGTGCTGGTGCACGAGGCGACCTTTTTGCAGGAAGACCTGGCGCTGGCGGAGCGGGCGAACCACTCGACATCTAAAATGGCGGCGGAGACGGCGCGGCAGGCAGGCGTCCGCACGCTGCTGCTCACCCACTTCAGCGCCCGCTACGAGGCCGATTCCGGCTCGCGTCTGGGAGATCTGCTGGCGGAGGCGCAGGCGATCTTCCCGCATACCCTGCTGGCGCACGACCTCTGGGCCTACGAAATCCCGCGTCGTGAGCCGGACCCACCCATTCAGCCTTGATGTAAAGCATCTGACTTTGAAAAGAGAGGAATGCCCCTTGGAAATAAGAGCCTTACGAGAAGAGGAGAAAGACCTCGCCTATGCCGTCTGGTCGCAGGCGTTCGAGCGCGGAGACCGAGCCATGGCCGACTGGCGCGATTGGGAGGCAACGATCAGCGGCGAGGCGACGACGTACGGCGTCTGGGACGCGGCGGGCCTCCAGGCGACCTTCTTTATCGTGGACTATCGCATCCACTTTGGCCCGGACCTCGTGCTGCCCATGGCGGGGGTGAACGGCGTTGCCTGCCTGCCGGCAGCACGGGGCAGGGGCTATGCCAGCGCGGGAATGAAGTACTGCTTCGAGCGGATGCGCGCAAAGGGGCAGCACCTCTCCATCCTGGAGCCGTTCAGTTTCGACTTCTATCGCAAGCTCGGCTACGAATGGATCGGCCCTCGCCTGAGGTATGCCGTCCCGACACGCATCCTGAAATCCGACCCGGAGACCGAGCAGGTGCACGCAGCAACACCGGCGGACCGGGCGGCCATCCTCGCCTGCTACGCGGAATTTGCCGGACGTTATCGCGGGGCGATTGTCCGGGGCGAGGCCGAGTGGAACGACATTCTCCACGACAAGCCGAAGCTGCATACCTACACCTACCTCTATGAGCGAGAAGGTAAGTGCGAAGGCTATCTCACCTACCGGGGCGGCAAGAAGGAAGAGACATGGCTGCGCGAATTTATCGCCCTGACTCCCCGTGCCCAGCGCGCCTTGCTGGGCCTGCTACGCCGCCATGAGATGCAGGTTGATAAATTCATCTGGACCGCTCCGCCGGACGACACGCTCTGGTCTCAACTCATGCACGGGGACATCGAAACGAAGCTGCAGACCGTGCTCATGGCCCGCATCGTGGACGTACAGAGCGCGCTGCAGGCGCTTCCCTACCGACGCAGCGGGGTAGGTCCTCCCCGTCAACCAGGCGTCATCGCCATTCAGGACGAAGCCGCGCCCTGGAACGCCGGAACCTGGGGCATCCAGTTTGAAGATGAGCGGGTGGTGGTGGAGCGCACCGACGCGCCGCCTCAGCTTACGCTGGATATTCAGGCGCTAACTCAGGCTTATCTCGGCTCGGCCACTCTGTGGCAATTGTACGATGACGACAATCTGGTCGTGCATGATGAGGACGGCATGCAATGCGCTCTCGATTTACTTACGGGGCCACAGACCTGGATCAACGATGGGTTTTAGGTTCCCTAACCCCCGTCGGGGGTTAGGGAGAGAGGGAGTGCTTCTTGTGATAACACCGATACAAGCGCGTGGGCGCAACGAGGTTGCCGCAACGCTGAGACGGGAGGGACGCGCCGCTTTCGGCTTTGTCGAACGGCAGTTCACCCTGATGAAACGCTACTGGATGTGGGAGTTGGTCTGGATCATCTACAGCCTCACCTCCAGCATCGCGATCGGCTACGGGGCAAAGTACATGGCGATTGCGGCGACCGGCAATCCGCACGCCGTTCCCGACAGGATGGCGGTTCAGAACCTCATTATCTTTATGCTGATCGGCTCGCTGCTCTGGGGCTACCTGAGCGGCCTCTTCTTCGACATCAGCAATGTGGTCGGCTGGGAGCGCTGGGAAGGTACCATCGAATATACCTTTATGGCTCCTATCTCAAGGGCTTCGCATATCCTGGGGATGTGCCTCTTTAGCATTATCTATGGCGTCTTGCGCACCGGGGCGATGCTGCTGGCGGTCGCTATCGTGTTCCATTTAGACCTGTCTCATGCGAACCTGTGGGGCGCGATGCTGGTCCTGGCAATCGGTTCGTTCTCGTTTATGGGACTGGGGACCCTGGTCGCCATCTTCCCGCTGATGAGCGCAGAGAAAGGCTCACAGATCACGGGGATCGTGGAAGGGATGCTGCTGCTCTTTTCGGGGATCTACTACAAGATCGAAGTGCTGCCCGTCTGGATGCAGTTTCTATCCCGTCTCTCCCCGGCGACCTATGTGCTGCATGGGATGCGGGCGGCCCTATTGGAGGGAGCCGGTTTCTCTACGCTCTGGAGCGACCTCTGGCCCCTGCTGATCTCTGGCTGCGTCCTGATCCCGCTGGGACTGAAGGTGTTCTCCTGGGGCGAATACTACTGCAAGCGCACCGGAAGCCTGAAACGGAGCGGGTAGAGCAACACGCTACGTTCCCATCTTCATGGGAGAAGCGTGAGGCAGAAAAACAGGGGAAGGACCATGAAAAAACAATTGGGTAGGAACAAACACCAGAAGGCTGCGCACAAAATTGGCGAAAGGCATGTCAGTAAGGAACAGGTCGCCGAGTTGTTGGAAATGTCCGTCAGCGACAATGCGGAGGATCGGTTGGCAGCGGCGGAAAATCTCTGCCCCTGCCATGTCCGCACACGGATCCCTGCTGTTTGGGAAGCGCTCTATCGAATGATGCAGGACAGCGACCCCCGGGTACGGCAGGCCGCATGGCACACTATCGAGGACGGTGGAAGGCCCAACGACGAGGCGGGGGAGCGGGAATTGGAGCGCATCTATCAGGCCGAGACCCACCCCAAGGTGAAAAAGTTCGCCGAGCTGACCTTAACGAAAGTATTGGGTCCTCGCCGGGACAAAGATATGGCGGCGCTCTGGCTGGCGGGCAGGCCGGAGATCAAGCAGCGTGGTAAGTGCGATTTCTGCGGCGAGACGGATGTTTTTGTCACCTATGAACGCAACACGCTGATCCCCGCTGCCGACACTCCCCGTCCCGCGCTGATATGTGAAGCCTGCACCAAAAGATAAGCCCGGTGATGGCGTGACATTCCGTTGGATTGCGAGTAGTGAAGGAGAGAGGATATGGAGACAATCAGGCAACCGATCTTGCTGGATCTGCCGGAAGAGCTTTGTGGGGAGCGCGTTCTGATACGGCCCTATCGGGCTGGAGATGGCGGCGCGCTCTGGGAGGCGGTCGAGGAGAGCCGGGAGCACATTCGTCCCTGGCTCCCCTGGGGAGATACGCATGCCAGCCCGGACGATTCCGAGGCGTTTGTGCGCCGCTCCCTGGCGAAATGGATTTTGAGAGAAGATCTGCCGCTCAGCATATGGGAGCGCGAGACGGGGCGATTTCTGGGCGGAAGCGGGCTGCATCGGATACACTGGGATGTGCCCTCTTTCGAAATCGGCTACTGGCTGCGAGCCTCCGCAGAGGGCAAGGGCTACATGACGGAGGCTGTGCGCGTCCTCTGCACCTTCGCCTTCGAGACCCTGGAGGCGCAGCGCGTGGAGATCCGTTGTGATGCGCGCAACGCGCGCAGCGCCGCCGTGCCGCGCCGCCTTGGGTTTGTCCATGAGGCGACGTTGCGTCAGGAGGGTCGGGATCATGCCGGCGAATTACGGGATGGTTTCATCTTCTCCATGACCCCCGCAGAGTACCGGAACCTGCGCAGTTGAAGGGCTCCGAGCCTCCTCTCCAACGGATTTTGCGTCCGCGAGGACGCTGGCCCTCCAGGCGGGTACGTTCTGTACCCGGCCCTGCGCAGTTGAAGGGCTCCGAGCCTCCTCTTGTTTGCAAAGAAGGAAAAACCAACCCTGCCGGTGTATCCTGCAATGAGAGGAGGCTCTGCCATGTCCGAAGAGACCGTTATATCGAAACCCACTCCCCGCAATGCGGACCGTGCTTCACGCCGCACGGTTGTCTTGCTGACGCTCTGTTGTGCTCTCGTCTTGGTAGCTGTCGGACAGCGAATATTTCTGAGGATGCACCATCGCGATCCGCTGGATGTGAAATTGCATGGCAATTTTGAAGATGCGACCTCCGCGCTGGATGAAATATGGGATAAAACGCCGACAAATCAGCAGATGGCGCTGCTGTTGAAGCTGAAGCAGGATGAGAGCCCCGGGTTGCGCTATGCCGCGACGGACGCGCTGGAGCGGGAGCGGGGGCCGGATGTGGCGGATGCCCTGGAACAGTCGTATCGCGACTCCTCCTCCATCGTGCGCAGGCGCGCGGTGGAGGTACTACCCTCCATCGATAGAGAGCGTGGGCTGCGCATGCTGCTGGCGGGGCTGCGTGACGAGGACGATTGGGTCCGCGATTCCGCAATCGGTAAGTTGGTCATGCTGGCAGGGAGGCCGAACACCGGCGTGGACAAACGTGCCGTTCCCATGCTGATGAAAACGCTGGATGATCCCGATCAGAACGTCCCCTTCCTGGCGATCTCCGCCCTGAAGAAGTTGACCGGGCAGAACTGGCGCTACCCCATCAAGGGCACGACGGCGGAGAAGCAGGCGATGATCGCCTCCTGCCGCAGTTGGTGGGCGCAGCACCAGGCGACCTGGCCTGCCGTCGCGGATTTGAACGACGTTCCGCCGATCCGACCGACGCGCATAGACCCTGCGCCGGATTTTTCGCTGCGCGATGTGGATGGCAATTGGATCAGCCTCAAAAGCCAGAAGGGGCGCATCACCCTGATCAACTTCTGGGGAACCTGGTGCGGGCCCTGCCGGAAAGAGGTCCCCGACCTGATACGGCTAAGCCATGATATGCAGGGGCGCAACGTGGAGATTATCGGGATCGCCCATGCCGAGAAGATGGACCCAGCGGAGTTTAAGAAGTGGTGTCAGAAGAACGAGGTGACGTATCGGCAAGCCTTTTCGACCCCTGAGGTTATGGACAATTTCAACAATATCGAGGAGATCCCGGTCTCCGTATTGATCGATGGGAAGGGGAGGCTGCGGTATCGTTGGGATGGGGATCGGGATTACGATACGTTCCGGGCTGCCATCGAGCGGCTGTTGAACGAGGAGGCGACGCAGCCCTAGGAGATCTCAATCGAGGCCGTCGTCGCTGTCTTCCGAAGCGCCGCTCTCCTGTTCCATCATCTGCTCGAACTCGTCGCCCATATCTTCGCCCAACTCACTGCCCATTTCGCGCATCAGGCGACGCATCGCTTTCGGATCGTCCGTATCGCCCAGCGTCTCCATCTCGTCGGCAAGCGAGTCGAGTGCTTCGTCCTCGTTCCGAACGCGAGCGAAGCGGGATATCTGCCGGTTTAGCTCGGTGGACTGGCAACGGGGACATTGCAGTGGGGCGGGGTGGGCGGTCATGCCCACCAGTTTGCGGAACTTGCGCTGACACTGGCTGCAGATGAATTCATAGATCGGCATGAAGACAAACCTCGAAGGTTTAGTGTGGCATTGCGGACGCGGGGGCGTCGGCAGTGGGGGGCGGCAGCGGCGCGGCGCTGTCTACATAGATACGCCCGCTCTTCCCGACGCGATACTCGATCAGGGCAGGCTGACCGAGATGCAGGTCGGGGGCATCCTGGACGGTTTTGACCGAACAGAGGTGGCCCTGAAAACGGACGGAGACCTGCGGGAGGACGTCCATGCCGATGGAGTTCGGCGGAGGCATCACCAGGATCTCCACGGTCGCCATCCCATGCTGGGGCTTTGCACCGGCCTGATCGTGCTTCACCCAGGCGCGCAAGATCGGGTCGAGGACCAGAAAAGCCAGCACAATCAGGGACATCCCGCTCAGGAACAGGGTCCGTAACCATTTATGCCGAACACCACGCATGATAGATCGCTCTCATTGCAATAGAAGGCGCCCACCTTAAGCCGGGCCACGAACGACCCGGCTGGCGCTCCAGGTATATTGTACCATCCAAGAAGCGAAGATCGGAAGCCTGTACGGAGGGACAAAATGAGATCGCAACGGTATACCGGACTGATTTTGATCGTCCCGCTGGCGTTTCTGCTCTGGGGATTTTTCCTGATATACCATCGGAACTCCGTCTATGGGGCGGTTGCGGGCCAACTCCCGTCGGAGAGGGCCGCGGCGAAACGGGAGGGACTCCCGCTTACTCCGGAGGCCCTCCAGCCATCCCCGCCCGTATCGGATGCGCAGAACGCCGCTCCACGCTACCTTGAGATCCTCGATGCGATGCAGCGCCTACCGACTGCCTACTG
>DATGIG010000633.1:0-7597 GCA_035295825.1 Chthonomonadaceae bacterium
TCCACCCAGGAGCGCGGATTGGGATCGTAGTTTGAGTCCAAGTTGAAGCACGGCACATGCTGGTGGGCGTAGCGATTGCCTGCGGGTACGAGCGTCTCGTCGAAATCCTGAGCGTACATCAGGGCGGCGATGCCCATCTGCTTGGTGTTGGACATGCAACTGATGGCACGTGCCTTTTCACGTGCTTGCGCGAAAACCGGAAAGAGAATGGCGGCGAGGATCGCGATAATGGCGATCACGACGAGGAGTTCGATCAGCGTAAAGCCGCGTCGGGGACGACAAATGACTTCCATGGAACCAATCCTCCTAACCAGTGACAACTCCCACAGGTAAACTCTATGGACTTCCGATGCGCATCAGAAGCTCCTGCCTCGATGCAGGCGGATGCATATGCTGCTTACATCATTTTGACGTGTCCGAATGTTATTCGGTCACGCTGAGGAGAGTTGTGTCATAAACTGCGCCTGACGTTTATCGAGGTATTGTAGACACGGAAACGGACAGGGACATTGTATCAAACGAATCTTGCCCTGTCAAGGGTGAAGAAGCAACTGCGGTTGACTGTCATAAGCCATATTTCGTTTATTTTCGAGAGGGCGTTCCTCCTTTGTCGGGGTTGCCCCACGCATAGGCTTTCGGCAGGTCGGGGAAAGCCGGCTGATCGAACGGCCCCGTGCTCGATTTATGGAAAAATTGTTGGTCGGCGAAGTCGAGCAGGGCAGTCCAGTCCGCCATGCCATGCTCATGTCCGCCCGGTCGGAAACGGATGCCGATTCGCTCGTTTGCGCCCAGAAAGGCGTACACCTCTCTGGCAGCAGCCCAGGTCTGTTGCGTACCCTTCGGATTGGCCCAGAGGTCTTCCAATCCCTCCGTGGAGAGCAGGGCGCGGGGTGCAATCAGCGCTTTGAGGGTGTGCTGATCGAAGGGCAGGCGGTCCACCTTGCCGATAAAATCTCCGAAATGGGGCTCGAACCAGAAGGGAAAGCTCTTGAGGATGGCGGCGATGTCCTCGCTCTTGTCAGCCTGGTATCGGAAGCAGCCTGCGCCGCCGCAGCCGGAGTTATTGGGGGCAGTCAGGGCGATGCGAGGGTCCGTAGCGCCTGCCAGCAGCGTGGCCTTTCCTCCGCGCGAGTGCCCGGTGACCACGATATGGCGGCGATCCACAAAGGGCTGCTTCCACAGGTAGTCCGTCACCCGATGGTAGCCCCAGGCCCAGGCTGACAGGCGTCCCCCCTGGTAGTCGGGATAGGCCGCATAGACCCCGCCCCGCTCCTTGCTATCCGGGGCGATTTCGGTGCGGTCGAACTCCGCCAGCGCATAGCCCCGGCGGACGACCTCCGCCACAATCGCCGGGTCCAGCCGTCCCCAGCACAGATCGCCGCGCAGGATGATAGGAAACGGCCCCTTGCCCGCCGGAAGGGTGAGGATCAGGTGCGTCTTGATCGCGTCTTCCGGCCCCATCGTCAGCAGGATCTCCCGCTCCGTAGCGTGCGTCGCCTCTATCTGCCGGGAGGCCGTCTCCGTTCCGACCACATGGTCCAGGACCGGCGGCAGCGGGCCATACTCATAATGGAGGATGGTTTCCAGCAGCGCCTTGCGATGCGCCTCCCACTCCTTCGCGCTCTTCACGCGTTTGCCATTGGGGAGCAGGAAGGGGTCGGGCAGTTCCGAGATTACGGGCAGGTGATCCGCATCCGGATAGGCATCGTGCGGCGCGGCCATGGCAACGACGCCTGTCAATAGCAGGAGGGCGATCAGGGGCAGGCTGAGGTAAGGCATGGGTTTGTCTCCCTTTCGGCGCTTATTGCTACTTAAATCTCGCCTGTCTCCGGGGCTTCGGCAGGCAGGGCAGTCGCTTCGCCGGTCAGGGGCGAGGGCAACATTTCGGCGACGCTTATCCGCGTCTCCGGCAGCGAGAGAGGAGTGACCTGTTCCGCCTCGGTGACGATATGCAGGGTCCGATAGCCCCACTCCCCTGGCCCGGTTTCGCCTGGATCGCGATGCACTTCCAGGCGTCGCTGCGGCAGGTTAAGGATCCAGTACTCTGCAACCCCGGAGCGGGCATAGGCGACCGCCTTCTCCCGGCGGTCGAAGGCGAGGGTGCTCTCTGAAACCTCCAATACCAGGGCGACTTCCTCCGGTGTCGGATGCTGTAATCTGCCCCGGCGTTTGCCGCGCACCACGGCCACATCCGGCTCCGGTTCACTGAGGTCGGAGAGTATCATCGGCTTCTCCTCGCGAATATGAAAGTTGGAGCCAAAAGCATCGCGCAGAGCATCTGCCGCCAGACCGATTCCGGTAGCATGCGGGTTGCTTTGTGGGCTCATCTTATAGATCAACTCCCCTTCCAGTAGCTCCAGGCGCTCTTCAGGACGAAATAGCCCGACCTCTGCGGCACGATGGTACTCGGCGCGTGTCCAGAGGCGTTTACGCGGATAAGAGACAGCAGCCATGGTTTCCTCCTCGCTTTGAGGGTTTCCGATTTACTGTAGGAGAGATTGGCGATGCGGCAATGTTTTCCCTGCTACGCCCGACTTTGGCGATTATCCGCCCCGTAATTCCAGGCGGTATTCCGTGGTCGAGCCGGGAAGATAGATCGGCCAGAGGTAGGACTGGGCATCCAGGTTGGGATCGTTGGCCTCTTCCCACAGGAACTGAGCATACCAGTCCGTGCCGCCCTTCGCCGCATCCTCCTTGCCCTTTTGGAGCAGGCGGTACCGATGCGAACGATGGAAAGCCTCATCCCCGACAAAGGGAGGCAGAGGGACGTGCTCCAGGCCGCAACCCTCCGGGATCAGGGCGCGCACTTTGCCCTCCACGGTATCCGCCTTGACCCCGCGCGCTTTGCACTCCTCGACGACCGCCAGCGTGTACTTGATGAGCGCCAGCCGATAGGGCGCCCAGCCCGTATAGCAGGGGTGGTTCTTATGGCCAGTACGCGCCCTGCCGTCCTCTAAGGGCACATCGAACATAGAGAGCAGCAGTTGCAGGCCCTCCACGCCCTGCCGCTGCAAGCGCCTCTTATCCAGCACCCGCGCGCTCTCGGCAAAATCCGCAAACGGCAAAAAGACTTGCATCTCCTTCTCTCCTTCGAATCTAATGTGACCCTGCTTATTCTCCACTCTCCTACTATTGTATACTATAGGGCAAGAGGAAAGTACGACTGACCCATAAAGGAGTTGGGGATGCAGCCGAAACGTCGCAAATGGGCCTTACTATTCCTGGTTGTCTTCGTGGGCGTATGCACGACGCTTATCGTGCGCACCATCCAGCTTCAGCAAGCCGACAAAGCCCTGCTGGCCGCCATCAAGTGCGACGACACCCCCGCCGTCCTGGCTGCGCTCCACGAAGGAGCCGACCCCAATGTAAGGGATTTCAGCGGAGGCTCACCGCTTTCCCTTCGAGAAGATTGGGAGCGATTCCTTGCGAAGCTACGGCAACATGACGCCAGATTGACCCCCTCGCCATACCCTACCGCCTTGATGGTGCATCTGAATGCCAGTCATAATGACAATCCTACGCTCGTCACCGCTCTGCTCGATGCGGGAGCCGATCCCAACCTCACCGGCAGCGAGTTTGAAGAGACGCCCCTGATGTGGGCGGCAAACCGTTTCTGCCCGCAAACGCTTCATATCCTACTGGCCCATGGCGGGAGAGTCAATCAGAAGAACACACAGGGGGAAACACCGCTCAGTTATGCGTTTCTGGCAAACGACGTGAAAGCTGGCCAGACCTTGCTGGATACAGGCGCCGATATACACGATGTTACCGTGCAGGGCCAGACTCTTGCCGAGTGTGCGGTGGAAAACAACCGACCGGAAATGCTTGCCATCCTTCTGCCTCACCATCCCAACCGGAGTGAGTGCTCAACGCTCCTTGATTGGGTGATAAGCGAGCAGGATTGCTACGCGAGATATGATGATGCAGCCAAAGATTATCACGAAGTGATTTCCCTGTTACGGCAGGCCGGAGCCAAGACCAGCCAGGAACTGGACGCCTCCGCGAAACACTGAGGGAATACTGCAACTATTGGTGCAATGGTTCGGTCAGAAGGGAGGAGGCGCGCCCTAGAAAAGGGAATAGGGCGTCACCTATCCTGCTGAGAGAGACGAACGCCCTGTGCTATTGACCATCACCTGCGAAGCCGAGCGCGCCACCGACCTCGGCTACCTGCTCCACAAAAACCCCGCCAATGTCTTTACTGAAGAAACCGGGTTCGGCAGCGTCACGGTCTTCTATCCGGAAGCCGCACCCGACCGCTGCACCGCCGCGCTGCTACTCGAAATAGACCCCATCGGCCTCATTCGCGGCGGCAGCCGTCGCGCCGCCGGGCTGGCACAGTACGTCAACGACCGGCCCTATGTCGCCTCCAGCCTCCTCTGTGTGGGGATCGCCACGGCGTTCGGCACCGCCATGAATGGGCGCTGCAAGGAGCGCCCGGAGCGGGTCGAGGAGAAGTTGCCGCTCCGTATCCAGCTCTCGGCGCTGAATTGTGGGGGCGGCGAGGCGCTGCTGACGCGGCTGTTTGCGCCGCTGGGCTACACCATTACGGCTCAGCGCCAGCCGCTTGACGCGCGCTTCCCGGCATGGGGCGATTCGGACGTCTATGCGATCACGCTGGAGGGGATGCAGACAGTGCAGGACGCCCTGACGCAGCTCTACGTTCTGATCCCCGTGCTGGACAACGCCAAGCACTACTATGTGGGCGATGCCGAGGTGGAGAAGCTGTTGCGGAAAGGCGCGCGCTGGCTCCCCTCCCACCCCGAACAGAATCTCATCACTCGCCGTTACCTCGCGTACCGGCAGACCATGGTCCGCTCCGCGCTGGCGCAACTGCAGGAGTTGCGCGAGGATACGATGGAGACGCAGGACGAGTCCGACGTCCGCGAAGAGGCGCAGGAGGCGGCGGGCGAGGCCCCGCTGCGCCTGAATGAGGCGCGCCTACTGGCGGCGCTGGAGGCGGTGCGGACCCTGCAGCCGCCTGCGGCTTCCGTGCTGGATCTGGGGTGCGGCGAGGGCAACCTGATCAAGAAGTTGATGCAGGAGCGCTCCCTGAAACAGATCGTCGGTGTGGACGTCGCATCGCACGTGCTGGAGCGGGCCGCGCAGAACCTGCATCTGGACACGCTGCCGGAGTATCAGCAGCAGCGTATTCGGCTTATTCAGGGCTCGCTCGTCTATCAGGACGCGCGCTTTGCCGGGTTCGATGTCGCGCTCCTCATCGAGGTGATCGAGCACCTCGACCCGCCGCGCCTGACCGCGCTGGAGCGGGTGGTGTTTGCGGAGGCGCGGCCGCGCCGCGTCGTTATCACCACGCCCAATGCGGAGTACAATGTCACCTGGCCCTCCCTTCCCGCAGGCAAGTTTCGCCATCGCGACCACCGCTTCGAGTGGACGCGGGCGGAGTTCGCCGTGTGGGCGGAGCGTGCGGCAGGGATGTATGGCTATACGGTGAGCCTTCAGGACGTGGGACCGGAGGATGCCGCGCTCGGCGCTCCCACTCAGATGGCGCTCTTCGACCGGGAGGAGAAGTAACGGATGTCGGAACAGGAAACGCAACAACCTTATATTGTGGAGATCCCGGACCTGTGCATCGTCGTGCTGATCGGCGTCTCGGGGAGCGGTAAGTCTACCTTTGCGGCGAAGCACTTTCTACGCTCGGAAGTCCTCTCTTCGGACGCGTTCCGGGCCATGGTGAGCGACGATGAGAACGACCTGAGCGCGACCAGGGACGCCTTCGACATGCTGCACGCTCTGGCGGAGGTCCGCCTGCGCCGACGTAAACTGGTGGTCGTGGACGCGACCAACGTGCAGGCCGAAGCCCGCAAGCCGCTGATCGAACTGGCCTCCCGCCACGATGTGCATGCCATCGCGCTGGTGATGGACGTGCCGGAGCGCGTCTGCCGGGCGCGCCACGAGGCCCGCACCGACCGCCAGTTCGGCCCGCATGTGATCGCCAACCAGAGCCGCCAACTGCGCGATTCGCTGCGCGCCGGGCAGGCGGGGCGTGCCACGCAGCTCAAGCGCGAGGGCTTTCGCTACGTCTTTCTGCTGAACGAGGCGCAGATCGAGGCCGCTCAGATCGTCCGCACGCCGCTCTGGACGGATAAGCGACAGGAGTTGGGGCCGTTCGACATCCTCGGCGATGTGCATGGCTGCTATGACGAACTGACGGAGTTGCTTGGCAAACTGGGCTACGCTCCCACGGCTACCACAGAAGCGCTCTCCCTCCAGAATGGGGGAGCCGAGGGGGCGTGGTGTCATCCGGAGGGGCGACGGGCGGTCTTTGTCGGGGATCTGGTGGATCGCGGGCCGAAAGTGGTGGAGACCGTCCGGTTGGTACAGGCGATGCTCTCTTCCGGGGCCGCGCTCTGCGTGCCGGGCAACCACGACATGAAGCTGCTGCGGGCTCTGAAGGGCAATCCGGTCACCGTAGCGCACGGCCTGGCGGAGAGCCTGACGCAGATCGAAGCGCTGCCGGAGGCGGAGCGCGACGCCTTTAAGCGCGACTATATCGCCTTTGCCGACGCGCTGGTCTCGCACGCCTGGCTGGACCGGGGAAAACTCTGCGTGGCCCACGCGGGCATGAAGGAGGCGTATATCGGGCGGGCCTCCGGGCGTGTGCGGGACTTCGCGCTCTACGGCGAGACCACGGGCGAGACGGACGAGTTCGGCCTGCCGGTCCGCTACCCCTGGGCGCAGGAGTACCGGGGCAATGTCACGGTCGTCTATGGGCACACGCCCGTCCCCGAAGCGGAGTGGCTGAACAACACGCTCAACCTGGACACCGGCTGCGTCTTCGGCGGCAAGCTGACGGCGCTCCGCTGGCCGGAGCGGGAGATCGTGCAGGTGGCGGCGAAGACGATGTATGCGGAGCCGGTGAAGCCACTTTTACCACCCGCTACGCTAGAGGAAATCCGCGAGGGAATAGCGGATTTGGGCTGCGCGAAGCGCGACCTTTTACCAGAGAGCACAGAGGGAACACAGAGGAAAACCAAAGAACTGGATTTCCCTACTGCCTACCGCCTACTGCCTACTGCCTCGCTATCGTTGCAGTGGGAGCATGATGAACTGCTAAGGGCGGAGGATGTGCTGGGCAAACGGCATATCGAGGCGCGTCTGATGAACGTGATGGTTCCTGCCGAGAATGCAGCGGCGGCATTGGAGGTGATGAGCCGGTTCGCGGTCGAGCCGCGTTGGCTGATCTATCTGCCTCCGACGATGTCGCCCTGTGAGACGGCGAAGGAGGGGAATGCACTGGAGCGCCCGGAGGGGGCGTTCGCCTACTACCGGAGCCAGGGCGTAGAGGAGGTCATCTGCCAGAAGAAGCACATGGGCAGCCGGGCGGTGGTGGTGGTCTGCCGGGATGAGGCGGCGGCACGGCGGCGGTTCGGGGCGCAGGCGGGGATCGGGCAGTGCTATACGCGGACCGGGCGACAGTTTTTCGATGAGCCGGACCTACAGGAGGGGCTGTTGCAGGAGGTTGCGGCGGCGCTGACGCGGGGCGGGTTCTGGGAGGAACTCGACACGGACTGGGTCTGCCTGGACTGCGAACTGATGCCCTGGAACGCCAAGGCGCAGGGGCTGTTGCGGGAGC
>DATGIG010000634.1:0-13089 GCA_035295825.1 Chthonomonadaceae bacterium
TCAGGTCGGCATGGAGCACTACGGGCCGGGAGGGGCGATGGATCGGAGCAACGGCATCGTTTCGGGCGGACAGCCGGTCCAGACGCCGGCGGCGACATCGTCGGTTCCTCCCGCAGCCAATACGTCGAATGCTCCTGCCAATAGGAGCATCCTATCCGGTAGAGCCAAAAACGGTACATCCTACAACCTTACAACTCCCAACAACTCCACAAAGTAGACCCCCAACTCCACCATGCCAGACACCTATACCCTCCATTACGGCGGCCAGTCTTATACTCTGAATTGGGGCAGTGACACGCCGCCTACCGATGCCGATATCCAACAGATCCTGCAGCAATTACCGGGGCAGGGCAGCGGCGCCCAGAATGCGGCAAGCGGAGTGAGGAATACAACTCCTCAATCCAGTAGCCCCTCTACACCCGCCGTCAACCCCAATTGGATGCAGGGAGCGGGACCTGTCAAGGATCCCATTGGTAAGGCGCTCATGGCGATGAACCAGATGCAGGAGCCGCCGCCCGCGCCGGCTAAGCCAGCCTGGTTGAACGCAAGCGCTGCGCCCAAGTATACGCTTCCGGCTTTGATCCAGCAGCGGTTTGTGCCGGGGGATACGGTCGCGGATCAGGACAAGTGGGAGCGGGATATGCTCGCTCACAACAGGACGCTCTATCCGCTCCATAGTGGTGAATGGAGTAAGGAGCTTTTTCACAATCCGTTCCAGCCGCCCCGCTCTGCAATCGACACGACGGATATCATCAATCTGGATGAACTCGGAAAGCGCCTGAATTGGCTGGGGGATCAGTTGGGGCTGGCGGGGCCGAACTCGATCTTTACGCCGACACCGCATTTTCAGCAGTTTATCGAGGATGTGCGGAAGTTCGGCAGCCAGTTTCCGAACATGGCGCTGGTGCAGGGTCTGCACGAGATGGGGCCGGAGTATTCGGACTGGGCGCGACAGGCAGCGCAGCAGACGGTTGATGACAAGGGGGACTTGATCCTGCCGGCGGATGATCCATTGCGGCAGGTCGGGGCGGGCGGGGGCGGTTTTGTAGCGAACCTGGGCCGGCCTGAGAATTTGTTTCTGGGGCAGGGTTTGATGAGTGCTCCGGCGTCGGCGGCGCGGGCGATTGGGGCATTGTTTGGTGGACAGATGTTGATGGCTGCGCCGCGTATCCCAGGCGATGTGGAGCGGGGGGATTGGGAGGGCGGCACTCAGGATGTGCTGAGTACGCTGCTGGGCGGCTATACGCTGGGGCATAGCGCGCTGGGGGAGCGGGGGACGGCTCTGAGCCGGGAGGGGGCGCGGCCTGCTGCGCCGGCGGACATTGCGGCGCAGCATCCGGAGATCGTGCCAGATCCGAACGTTCCTATATTAATGACGCATGGGGAGTTAGCCACTTCCTATCCAAGCGTGTATCAATCCCTGCTTGCCGATGCCGAGAAAGCCCTGCAAGGCACAGGATTGTCCGAAGCAGAGGCGAGGCGGGCGGCGATCTCTGGCACGATGGATCGGGAATTACTGGATAGGCTGAACCGGGTGACAGGGGCGGATCTGGACACCCACAGCGCCTTATACGGAAACGGCACCTATAACGACCCGGTGTACGGTTGGGGCACGAACTCGAATTATACGCTGCACATGACAGGCGACCCGTCGACCGCCTTTCAGATCGCACGGGCGCTCGGGTTGGTTACGGATCAGGCCGAGATGCTGGCTATCCGCATGCCCAGGCCGGGAGAAACGTTGGTTCCGGGGGAGATACCTACGGTAAACGTGGTATTTCCTCTGCCGGAAGGGGTTACTCCGGAGCAGTACGCGGGTGTGGCGCAAGACCTGGCAACCGATCCTCGCCTGGTAGATCGGAATGGCGAACCTCTTTTTTCGGGGAGCACGCAACTTTTCCATCCGGACGGTCGTCAAGAGTTTTACGCGAACTCTTACTATAACCAACTTACTCCGCAGGAGTATCGTGAGGATGTGATTGCAAAACGTCGCGAAATCGATGACGTTTTGTCTGACCATAATGTGTCGGGGTTCAGTCTTAGGGATGCAGCGACACAAGTTTATAAGCGTTCGCAAGACCATCCGACCGACTTTTTAGCACAGGTATCAGGAAATGACCGAGGAAGAGAAACAGGCTCGCATACAGGAGATACTGGAGAAGGGCAAACAGCACGGACTGACAACGGAGGAAGCCAACGAAATTCTGAAGTTGGAGGGAACTCTGTACGAGAATCCGATCTTGGACGAGCTCTTGTCCAAGAAGCCGGGCAGCATATTGCTAACCGGCTCCGGGAAGCCCGTGATGATCCACAAGCGTTCCTAAATCGTGGCAAAGAGAACGGCGGTGGGACCCCCCCTGCTGCTCCCTCCAATACGCCGCCTCCCGCTCCTCCTTTCCCTTCGGGAGTGATGGTTCCACAACCCTTACCTCCTGCCGAGCCTATCCCAGCACAACTTCAAGGCCAATCTGCCGTTTGGACGAAAATAGGGTTGGTGCAGCAGATCAATCATCTGATCCGAGAAGCGGATCTCACCTCCCAACTGCAGAATGAGCAGGCCTGGATCTTCCGGCGCAGTCAGGGAGATCCGGGCGCTCCGAAGGACAGCCCCAGGGCGGCCTATCTGCGTAGTCAGTTGGGTAACCAGCGGCCACTTCCTGAGATCAACGCCCAGATCGCCGACCTGCAGCAGAAGCTGCGGACGGGGCAGTTCCAAGAGGCGCTGGGGAAGCAGATCCAGGCGAGAATGGCGGCCCAGGGCGAGCAATCCTCATTCGGGAAGGAGATGCCTGCGGAGGTGGCGAACCTGCCGGAGGGGTTGGAAGCACATAAACGCAATGGGAACCGGAGCGGAGTGCAAACCGGTGCAGCGACCATAGCATCCGAGAGGCAAGCTTCTGAAGGAGGACCAACTAATGGCACGGAAACAGACTATTCCATTGGAAGTCGCGAGGGAGCGGGAAAAAATGATGAGCCGCTTACCTTCCAGCAGAAACATGGTGGTATTGGACAAGACGCCACAGGACGTCCTCGCAATCTCACACGCGACCCCAGCGATAGTACCGACGACACAGGATACTTGCTCCCACGAAGTACTCTGGCCGGAACTGCCGCAGAAGGAGTCTTAGATCCAGACGTCTACCAGACGTATCGGGATGTGCTGGAGGGGCGCGAAGAACCAGGTGTCTCTGTATATCATGGTGGGGATGTTTTTGTGGGGGATGCTCAAGCACGCTTGCATCGCGCCTTGTCCCCACCTGTGTTTGAGTCCCCTGTTTGGTTCTCTCACGTTCTGGATGATAATACGCTAGGTACTATTGCCAATTGGCCTTCATCTCCCACAGGCTTAGCAGTCCTGATGAATGGTCGTGTGAAGATGGACCCGGAACAGTTAGCGCATACTGTCGCAGAAGAGATGATCCATATCGAACGCGCTATCCGTGGGCGCGAGTTCGATATGGAACCTCCCTACAAAGAACGCATCCATGAAATATCCGCGCGGAAAGGTACCGATTATGTAACGCAATTCCCTCGACCTTTGCGTTATACCTTGATCAAGTGGGAGCATCCTTTCGAGCCAACGGGTAATGCTGGGAAACTCGCCCTCCCGCAATCCCGTACGGAGGCTGTTCTCCCTTCAGAACCTGATGTAATCCACCCACAAGAACGGACAATGGAGGGAACGGGTTGGACGAAACGGGCGTTAGTGCAGCAGATCAATCATCTGATCCGAGAAGCGGATCTCACCTCCCAACTGCAGGAGGAGCAGGCCTGGATCTTCCGACGCAGTCAGGGAGACCCCTCCGCCCCGAAGGACAGTCCCAAGGCGGCCTATCTGCGTAGTCAGTTGGGTAATCCACGTTCGCTTCCAGAGATCGCCGCACAGGTCGAGGACTTGCAGCAGAAGCTGCGGACGGGGCAGTTCCAAGAGGCGCTGGGGAAGCAGATCCAGGCGAGAAGTGCGGTCCAGAGCCAGCCATCCTCATTCGGGAAGGAAAGATCTGCGGAGGCGACGAACCTGCCGGGGGGGTTGGAAGCAAAGTACCGCATAGCATCAGCGAAGCCACCTTCCGAAATAGGAGCAAGTTATGGCACGGAAACTGAACATCCCACCGGAATTCGCACGAGAGCTGGAACAGAAGGCGAAAAATCTATCGCCACGCAAGAACAACGTGGTGCTGGACAAGGTCGCGCCTCCTGGCAGCCTAAAAGCCTTACAGGCGATAACATCGACGACACAGGATACCAACCTCCCCGATCCACCCTTGCCGGAACCGCAGCCGAAGGGGTCTTAGATCCGGATGTTTTCCAGACGTATCGAGATGTGCTGGAGGGGCGCGAAGAGCCTGGCATGTCCATGTATAATGCCGGAGATGCCTTTGTGGGGGAAGCTCAGGCGCGTTTGCATCGCTCCGTAAGTGAAGCTGCATTGCGGACTCCGATTACGTTCTCCTATTATCCACCAGATGATACGCTCGGTGCTCCCGCAGATTTCCCTCCATCTCCCTCGGGCAAGGCGATCATGTTGAACGCCCGTCTTGAGATGGACCCCGAACAGTTGGCGCATACCATAGCGGAAGAGATATACCATGTGGAGCGTGGGCTGCGTGAGCGTGAGTTCGATGAAACAGGTCCCTATCTCGAACGGGAGCATGAGAAGTCGGCGCGACGTGGTAGCGACTTTGTAACGGGCTTTCCGCGTCCGAAACGTTATGCTGGGGTTGTGAGAGAACATACGGATGCGTCTACTGGCAATGTTGGAAAATATACCATACCGCAATCGCGTGCGGAGGCAATTTTGCCTGCACAATCGGATGCAACCCCCATTCCCACAGAACGCATCGTCTCTCCGGCGGCCTGGACGAAAACAGGGTTAGTTCAGCAGATCCAGGATCTGATCCGGGAAGCGGATCTCACAACCCAACTGCAGAATGAGCAAGCCCGGATCTTCCGACGCAGTCAGGGAGACCCTGCCGCTCCGAAGGACAGCCCCAGGGCGGCCTACTTGCGCAGTCAATTGGGTATCCAGTGGCCGCTTCCTGAGATCAGCGCTCAGGTCGCCGACCTGCAGCAGAAGCTGTGGACGGGACAGTTCCGCGAGGCGCAGGGGCAGCCGGCAACGGATCAGGCAACGCTCGATACGCATTATGGGACGCAGGGCAGCCAACTGGCCGCAGCAGAGGCGCAGGCGACGCCGGAAACGCTTTCTGGGGCGATAGCGAGTACTCCGGAAAGCACGGTATCTAACGGTTTTCATTCTACTAAGGTAGCCCAACGACTGAAGGCGTCCCCAACGGTTGTCCGAAGCGTGCAAGAACTTATCGCCGCAGCGCATGAGCAGTCTTCTTGGAGAGACTGGTACGACCGCTATCAGGATACCTTGCGGCAACATTTCGGGGAAGATACCGACTTATTTAAGCAACTCTTATCGGCAACGTCTCAGGCGGCAAGTGTGCCTTCTAATGTCGCGCTGGCCATTAAAGCATATGGGCAATTCCTGGCAGGTGAACCCTTCTCCGGTTTTCTCCCCGCTGTGATGAAAAATCTTGAGCGCGTTCGCAATGAACAGGCTCTTGCCGGTCAAAAAATAGGACAATTTGGGCAGGCGAATGCAGGAGAATCGGGCGGCGTAGCCGTAGATAGACATGTCTCTGAAATGTTTTTCGGAGAGGGTCAGGTTCGCCCAACGGCCGAAATGACGGCGATTGCCCAACAGCATATCCAAGCAATTGCCGATGAATTAGGGTGGAAGCCCCGTGAAGTTCAGGCAGCCTTATGGGCCTCGAATATTGTCCGAAAGGGAGGCGTCCCACAAAGCTATGACACGTTCATCCAAAGGAAAGCCGCAAACATCGCCGACTTACGTTCCCAGTACGCCCGAGGAGCAGAGGGAAGCGTTTCAACTAGCGGAGACATTGCACCGAAAAATGGTGGAGAAGCAACAACAGGACAAGGACAAACAGGACTTTCTGACAATGCTGGAGGAGGGACTGTCGGCAACATCCGAGAACGCCTCGACACCGCCATCGCCGAAACCCAAGCGCGGATAGATGCCGCCCGAACGCAGGGGGGCGAGAAACTTCCATCCGGGTTGGATCCCACGGGCGGCAGATGGGATCATGTAGACTTTCAAGACATTGTGCGCCTTGGCGCCCTCCATATCGCCAGGGGAGCTATAACCCTCGCCGACTTCACCAAGGCGATGGTGGAGAACCTTGGTGAAGCCATCCTCCCCCATATTGTGGACCTTTACCACACTGCCCTCGATCACTACCACAACGCCATCGCCCCAGCCTTCCATCTTCCTCATGTAGAAGCTACCGAAGCCCCTACACGCAATCTGCAGGAGACGACCGCTGCCGTACCTCCCTTTACTGGGGCGCGTAACGCCATGATGGAGGCGGAGCAAACACAACGCGGGCAAGTACAGGCAGGAGCGACCTGGACGAAAATAGGGTTAGTGCAGCAGATCAATCATCTGATCCGAGAAGCGGATCTCACCTCCCAATTGCAGAATGAGCAAGCCCGGATCTTCCGGCGCAGTCAGGGAGATCCAGGCGCGCCGACGGACAGTCCCAGGGCGGCCTACCTGCGTGGTCAGTTGGGTAATCCGCGTTCGCTTCCGGAGATCGCCGCACAGATCGCCGACCTGCAGCAGAAGCTGTGGACGGGACAGTTCCAAGAGGCGCTGGGGCAGCAGATCCAGGCGAGAAGTGCGGTCCAGGGCCAGCGATCCTTATTCGGGAAGGAGATGCCTGCGGAGGCGGCGAACTTGCCGGAGTGGTTGGAAGCAAATAAGCGCAATGGGAATCGGATCGGAGTGCAAGCCGGTGCGGATACAATAGCATCGGCGAGGCAACCTTCTGAAGTAGGAGCAATTTATGGCACGCAAACTGAATATACCACCGGAAGTCGCACGAGAGCTGGAACAGCAGGCGAAAAATCTGCCGTCGCGCAAGAACAACGTAGTGTTGGACAAGGTAGCACCTCCTGGCAGCCTCAAAGCCTTACAGGCGATAACACCGACGACGCAGGATACCAACCTCCCCGATCCACCCTTGCCGGAACCGCCAGTCCAGGACAAAAGCGATACACCTCGGAAGAAGTCGGGGGTTCTGTATCCCGACGAGGTTATTTCGATTCACATTCGGCCAATGTCGCATTATTCGACAGCCAGGGAAACCGTCAACTCCCACGAGGGAGTGCAAAAGGAACGCGAGCCGAAGGACTCCTAAGCGAGGACTTTATGGCACGCCATCGACAGACGGCGCAAGCCGACAGTCTGCCAGATATTACAGTTGATCAGGGCATGCTGCGTGAAGCTCTTGAGCCAGAGACGGTTCAAAAGGCTAAAGCATACATGAGTGACGCCGCACTGGACACGCCTCTGCTATTTACGGACCACTTGAGCGACCGCACAGCGGCGGCTCATGTAGAGACAAGCAACCCTCAGATACCAAGGGCTATCCTTATCAATAGCCGGTTTGTCATGGATCCTGACCTATTGTTATTTACACTCTTGGAAGAAGGTATTCACGCCCAACAAGTGTTAGATGGAGCGGACGTGAATGCGAACAGGGCAAAATACGCCTATCGCGAGGATCCTCTTGAGGTTGAAGCGAAAGAAAAGGCTTCGAAATTGGCGGGCTATTCTGAAGCCGATGCTCAAGAACGGGAACCTCTTCAAACGAGGAAACCACCTTCCGGCCTATTGTTTGACCACTTGATCCGAACCGCTGAACATCAGTTTCCGTCCCATTTCTTAGCTCAGGTAGAATCCGCTAATCAACCCACCATAGAGTTGGCCCCAATCGAGAGGTCGCTTGATAACACTGCTCTTGGGAGTATGATTTCGCGGAGATTAAGGATGGATGAAGATCCGCACCCCGCCCCTCCTGCCAGACCAACCCCAACACAACCGCAAGGACAAGCTACCGTTTGGACGAAAACAGGGTTAGTGCAGCAGATCGCTGACCTGAGCAGAGAAGCCGATCTCACCACCCAATTGCAGAATGAGCAAGCCCGGATCTTCCGGCGCAGTCAGGGAGATCCTTCTGCTCCGAAGGACAGCCCGAAGGCGGCCTATCTGCGCAGTCGGTTGGGTAATCCACGTTCGCTTCCGGAGATCGCCGCTCAGATCGCCGACCTGCAACAGAAGTTGCGGACAGGGCAGTTCCGGGAAGCACAAGGGTGGTCGGCAACACATCGGGAAGCAATAGAGCAACCGGCTCCGACAACTCTTCCGACAGGGGGTGAGCAGGCAACTCCCACGTTCCGCCAGTGGCTGGATGATGCGGCAGAACAAGCCTACCAGCGCATCCAGTCCGATCTGGGTCAACTGAATGCCGGGTTTGACCCACGCAGAATAGGGGATGTTGCCACGATTGCCCTCAACCACATCTCAAAGGTGCGGACTGGTCGGTAGCCCTCATGAAGCAATTCGGGAAATCTATCCAACCCTACTTGCCGGATATTGAGAAGATGGCGGAAGATTGGCTATTGCGTGCCCAATCAGCCGACTACACCTCCATGAAGCGCGGTCCCGACCCCGAAGTCCTCCACAATGACGACCTTGCGCAATTCGCTCAAGATGGTCGCGTAAAGGCAGGCACTACCATTGCGGACAAGGCAATCGTAGGTACGTACAAGAACCCCCTCACAAATGCAACTTTTGACGCGGATGGGGGACCGTATTTCGGATTGGACAGTGCACGCTACGGCAAAAGCGGGTGGGCCAACTCTTTCGGCAGTGCTGCCAAAAGCATCCTGAAGATGGCGCAGCATGGCGGCGGGTTGATATTGCCCTATGCGGCGGCAAGGGATGCGGTCCTGGCGTCGTATGGTCCGATGGCTATGATGGCTGAGATGCGCTCAGCATTAGAGAACGGAACGGCAACAGAGAAAGAGTTGCTGGATCTGGTAAACTATTCGCGCCAAACCAATAAAGTGGTAAGTGCAAAGATTACCGCCGATGTGCAATCACTGGATGAACTGGCAAAGATTATTGATGCCAACACCAGCACGAGCAGTTTCGCCTTTCGCAGGGCATTGACGGCGTCTGTCATGAGCAAGAACCAGATGTTTCTGCCCAATTATGATCAAGTGATCGATCTGTTGACAGATCAGAGGCTGAAGGACAGACAAACAGGACAAATCACCAACGGGGTCTATATTGACCCCACCATGCCGCCCATAAGAGCCATCGGGTTGGGAGTTCCCGACCATGCGATTTACCCGGCCAATCTACCGGGGATCAACCTGGGGATCGCGCCAGGCATGGTACATATTCGCGAATTTTTTCCTGAGTTGTGGGACCATCACACTAACAAACTCGTAGAAGAGTATAAGCAAGCGGGAAACGATCCCGATTCCATTACGGACGGTATGATCTATCGTCGCTTCAAACGAGTGGTGGATACACAATATGGAGGCAAGATAGATGTCCCACTCGAACTCCTCGAACGTCTCACAACACCAACGCAAACACGCAGCAATGCTGCTGAAAGCCTGGCCTCGCCTAACCCTTGAGGAGAGACAGGATCGTCTGCAGGAGTATCCGGTGGTATGCCAACTCGCGGGAGTGAAGCTCGACGACCCGATGGCGCCCTATGTGCCCCTGGAGGAGCGTCCGGAGCACCAGATGTTGGCAGAGAAGATCCGTGAGTTCTGGCCGCATTGGATGATGGATCAGCGGCAGTACGTGTGGGAGAACCTGCCGACGGAGTGTGCGATGGCGCAGGTGAAGCTCGATGATCCGATCCTCTCCCAACCCGAACCCATCCGCATCCAACGCAAACCCATCAGCGATGAAGAACGCCATAAGGCACACCAGCAGATGCTGGCGAGAATGATTCAGGCTGACTGGCCTCGATTGGACAAATCACAACGTCGGGGAGTAATGACAGGCTTTCCGGAGGCGTGGCGTATCGCCGGAGTGCGCATGGATGCTCCCTATGTGAAACCGGACGCAGACCCTTTCGACGAGGATTACTTCGATGAAGATTAATGTACTGCCCACTTCCCTATCCGGAAACCGATGCCAGACAAAATTCTCCTTGAAGGAGAAAAAATTTGGTTTTGGCCCTTGACAAATCGGGCGAGATGCGATAGCATAAGAGTGAGAGGGACGTATGGCCCGCTCTTCCGGATCCGTTTTCTAACCCCCCTCCCCAACGAAACCTCCAACCCAAAACAAAAGCAAGACGCCTCAGAAAAAGTCGAGGGTTCTGCATCCCGACGAGGTTATTTCGATACCCGAGTGGCCTCTTCCGCAGCATTGGATAGCCAAGATGGCCTCCCAGCAAGATATGGAAACAGCACAGGATGACGCCGTCGTCGAGGGGCTGCAGCCGGGCCAACTGGAGCAGTTTGTGACGACCCTCACGGAGGAACAGCGTGCGCTGTGGACGCCGATCCGAAGAGCGTTGCGCGGGGTGGTCGGCAGGGCGCGGCGCGCACGAGGCGAGGGCAACAAGCGCGACGACCTGTATCGCTCGATGCAAGCCGCAATCGGCAGGGTACAAATCGCGGACATTGACATGGCGATCCAGAACGCCATCCTCAAGGGCGACACGCAGATGATGCGCCTCCTCGCACAGATGGCCGGCTTCGACTTGAGCGCGCGCCCCCAGCAGCCGGCGGGGCCGGGCGCGGAGATCATCGTGATCCGCCCCCACCCGCAGGAGTTGGACGCGGCCACAGAGGCGGAGGTCCGGCGTCGGATCGAGGCGCTGGAGGCCCCCCGTGAGCTTTAGGAGTTTTCCCCCGTTATGCCCGCAGTCCTCCCCCTCTATGCATGGCAGCAGCGCGTCTTCGAGGCGCTCTTGGACCCGGAAGTCGAGCAGATCGCGGCAGTGGGCTCGCGGGGGCCGGGCAAGACGCGCAACGCGCAGGACGTGAATATCGCCCGCGCGCTGCAGTTCCCCGGCACAGAGCATGTGATCTTCCGCCGGACCAGTAACGACATCGTGAAGCAGTACGCCCCGGCATTGAAGGCCCGCCTGAACGACTTCGGGGGCGTCCGTATCCCGCACATCTATAACCAGACCTACAAGGTGTTTACGGTGGTTTGCCCCCATGGCGGTACTTCGAGGATCTTCCTGGCGTTTGCGGAGTACGCGAAGCATGCGGAGAAGCATCAGGGCCTGGAGTACGCCACGGCGACCTTCGACGAGGTGACCCACTTCGAGGAGATCATTCCGCAGCTTATCGGCGGCTCAGTGCGCGGCCAGCGGAACACCAAGAAGCTCTACTACGGCAATCCGGGCGGCATCGGGCACGCCTGGGTGCGGAAGCGGTTTGTGCGCCCGGAGACCCGCGACGCCAAGACGCTGGTGCTGCAGCCGAAGCTGCAGGACAACCTGGAGATGATGCACAACGACCCCGGCTATGCCGACCGCATCACCGCCGGGCTGCCGGAGTGGAAGAAGCGCCAGTGGCTGAACGGCGACTGGGAGGCAAATGAGGGCAGCTACTTCGCGATCCCGCCGGGCTGTGTGCGCCATGTGCCGGTCCCGGCCTGGGCGGACTGGTGGGCCGGGGTGGATTGGGGTTACGCGCCGTCGGCGTTCGCAGTGGTCTGGGCGGCCACATGGCGCGACCTGCAGACGGGAAGGCACCACTGCCATGTCTTCGCCGAACTCAAGGCGCACAAGCTCTCGGACCCGGAGCAGGCGCGTCAGGCGCTGGAGATGGAGGAGCTCCACCGGCTGACGGTGCGGGCGCGGTTTGCGGACCCCTCGACGGGCAAGCGGCTGGAGAGCGACGGCGACGAGCAGACCAAGACAACGGCGCGGACATGGGCGCGGCATGGTTTTCACACCACGCCGGCGAAGCGCCGGGGGCGCGTGCCCGGCTGGTCCCTCCTGCGGCAATTCCTGGAGCCGATAGACGGCTACAGCCCCGACCCGGAGAACCCCCACGGCGTGCTGACCATCAGCCCCCACTGCCCGGCGCTGCTGGCGGAGCTGCAGGACGCGGTCTATGAGCAGCACGGCGGCCAGATCATCGGGGACGATCTTCAAGGCGAAGATCATCTTTTGGACAGCACTCGTTACTTGATAGCAATGTGCTACAATTTTACTTTCCCCATCCCGCCTGAGCAGATCCTCCCAACGCGAAGTCAGTTGCCGATCACTGCTTAGACGCTCAAGCAGGAACCCAGGAATGGATCCCATAGGTGTCTACAGGTCTTGTTGGCGTCTTTTTCCTGGTTTCTTGGTTTCCTGCACCCGGGGACCGTGGCCCCTCGCTACGCTCTCCCCGCCTGCTGGAATCGGTGAGGTATCATGGCTCAGTATTTGTACGAATGCCCCCAACATGGCGCAACCCGCGCTCGGTTTCCTCTGGGCGCGGCGCCGCCCTCGATCTCCTGTTTCTGCGGGCTGGACGCGCAGCGCGTCTTTACCGTCCCGCAGATCGTCCCCACCCCATTTGTGATGAGCGAGGAGAATAAGCGCGGCCTGGCGATTGCGGACGCGCGGCGCAAGGAGCGCGACGCGGCCTATGAGCAGGACTATGCGCGCCCGATGCCTCCTCTCGCCTGATCCCCTCCCCTTTTTGTGTAAACCCAACTTATGGCAAAACCAAAACTGACGGACGAAGAGACGATGCGGGATCGCATCATCAAGGGGCACCGCTTTATCGAGCGGGGCCTGGCGGAGCGGGATCGGATCGCGTGTAAGCGGTTCCTGGACGGCTCCGAGAGCGCGGCGTTCCTGCTGTACGATGACGACAACTTCGATGGCGTCGGGGTACTGCCGGAGGCGCTGGAAGTCGGCAATGTGAACTACCTGATGGTGAACGTGCTGACGAAGACGGCCTCCGTGGCAATCGGCGACCCGGATTTTCATGTGGACTGCGGGGGCGACGCGGACGCGGCGGAGCTGGTGCGGACGTTCCTGAAGTCGCTCTGGAAGGCGCGGAACTGGGCGCGAGTGTGCCGGAAGGCGCTGCTCAAGCAGTCGCTGTCGGGGATGGGCATCCTGGCGGTTCTATGGCACGACGACCGGGGGCCGGTGATCGAGCACGTGCGGGCCAGGGATTTCGCCTGCGACCCGGCGATCAACGACTGGCTGAGCCTGCGGTGGG
>DATGIG010000635.1:0-7059 GCA_035295825.1 Chthonomonadaceae bacterium
CCTGAACGCGCTGCCACAGGGTTTGCAGGTCACCTCCTGGCTGGATCTGGCGAACACCGGCATCCGCGCCCTGCCCGACTCCCTGGCGGGCGTGCAACTGCGCTGGCGCGATGTGCTGGTGGATGAGCGGGTGGTGCTGCGCCCGGAGACGATCACCAAGGAGGACGTGCTGGGCGCGCCCAATGCGGAACTGCGCCGGGTATTGATGGAGCGGATGGGCTTTGAGAAGTTCATGCAGCAGGCGAAGGCGGAGATACTGAATACGGACCGCGATCCAGGTGGGGAGCGGAGGCTGCTGCATGTGCCCATGCTGGGGGATGAAGATCTGGTCGCGCTCTCCGTCTTCTGCCCCTCCACCGGCAGGCAGTATATTCTGCGGGTCCCTCCGAATATCAAGACCTGCCATCAGGCCGCGGCCTGGATCGCCGGCTTCGACAATCCGAACGACTACCGCCCGGTGATGGAGACTTGAGCGGATACAATCTCTCATTCCACCCGAATATGTTCCTTGCATACTTTTCGTTCATTTCGTATAATAAGGGGATAGGAGATAATCATGCAAACCCTAACCCAACCTTCAAACAAGCCTCTATCGGAGGATGAAGCCCGCCAGGCCGAGGCAACCAGTGTGGCGCTACAGCACCTTTTAGAAAAGAAAAAAGTGCCTTTCGAGAAAGCCACTCTGCGCGTAGGCGTTGAACAGCCCGGAGGAGAGAAAGCAGAGTTGCTATTACCAGATGCAAGCCTCCCTCTGCTTTCGGCGATCCTCCGAGAATTAGGCCGTGGCAAGAACGTTGTCGTTCTTGCCACGGATACGGAAGTTACCACCCAGCAGGCTGCCAACTTCCTCAAGGTTTCCCGCCCATATTTCGTCAAGCTCTTGGAAGAAGGGAAAATCCCCTATCGCCTGGTAGGACCCCGCAGACGTGTGCTGTTGGGAGACCTGTTGCGCTATAAGGAACAAGAAGAAGCAGAACGGCATCGAGGGCTGGATGAACTGGTCGCCGAAGCGCAGAAGCTCGGAATGTACTGATGCAGACGGCCATTCTCGATTCATGCGTGCTGTATCCCGCTCCCTTGCGGGATTTCTTTATGCGCCTGGCAGTCAAATTGTATCAACCGAAATGGACCGAGGCGATCCATGAGGAATGGATACGCAATGTGCTGGAGAATCGTCCGGATCTTACCCTGACGCAACTGACACGCACTCGCCAATTGATGGACCGTCATGGCGGAGCGTGTCTGGTGACTGGCTACGAGGACCTGATTTCCACCCTTTCGCTTCCGGATCCGGACGACCGCCACGTCCTGGCTGCTGCCATTAAGGCCCATGCGTCTGTCATCGTGACCTTCAATCTGTCGGACTTTCCCGCTCAAACGCTTGCGGCCCATCATACCCGCGCCGTTCATCCGGACGATTTTGCCGTCAGCCTCTATGACATAGATGCAGACTTATTCGTTCAACTGGTAAAAGTGCATCGTCAGGCATTGGTGAACCCGTCCAAAGAAGTCGAGGAATATCTTTCCACCCTCTCCCAATGCGGTCTGAAAAAGACGGTGGCTCGCCTCGAACCCCATCGTGCGGAGATATGATCCTTCTTTGAGTTAATTGGGCAGATGAAGCGGTGAGACCATAGTTCTTTTCAGTTCAAGTAGCAGCAAGAACAATGCTCGCGCAGGTGGGGAGCTTAACCTTCCATGCGTTCGGAATCGGGGGAAGCCACGATGCCGTCGAAGAGGACGGACATCAGGTAGGTGAGGAATTGCGCGCGGGCGGCGGTCCAGTTTTCCGGTTCGGTGCGTATGGAGCGGTGCAGAAAGCCGGAGGTCGCCGTTGAGATCACATCGGTCAGGGCCGGGACGATCTCGCTGCGCAACTCCTTGCTGTGGGTACGGCACTCCAGAAAAGCGGCCAGCATCTGGGTGCGCTCCGCGAACTGTTCGCGCAGTTCATGCAGGGCTTCCGGGTCTCGCCAGGTCTCGATGACCAGCATGCGCAGGCAGGCCCGGTTCGCCCAGAAGGCGTCGAGATACTGCGCGAGGATCTGCTCCAGCGCGTCGCGCACCGGCAGGGCCAGGGTCTCCGGGGAGGCCAGCGGCAGTTGGCGGCGCGGGCCGAACTCCGCCACCACCGCCCGCAGCAACTCCTCCTTGGTGCGGAAATGCTTGAACAGCAGCGCCTCCGTGACGCCCACACGCTCCGCAATCGCCCGCGTGGTCGTGCCCTCATAGCCCAGCGTCGAGAAGAGGGCCAGCGCGGCCTGAAGCAGCATCAGGCGGCGGTCCGGGCCGGTCTGGCGTTCCGATTTCATAGCACCCCCTCCGCGCCATCGGACGCTATGGAACGCTTGCGCTTGCCGAACCAGTCGTCGAACAGACTGTAGAGGACCGGGATCACCACCAGCGTCAGCAGGGAAGAGACCAGCAGCCCGCCGATGACCACGATGGCCATGGGGGCGCGGATCTCCGAGGCCCGCCCGAAGCGCAGCGCGACCGGCAGCATGCCCACGATGGTTGCGGTTGTGGTCATCAGGATCGGGCGCAGGCGCGTTGCCCCCGCCGTAATGATCGCCTCGTTCCGCTCCAGGCCCCGCCCGCGCAGCGTATTGGTGTAGTCCAGCAGCAGGATCGCGTTTCGGCCCATCAGCCCTACCAGCATGATGATGCCGATGGCCGCCACCAGCGACATGGTCTCCCCGGTCAGCACCAGCGCCCCCAGCGCGCCGATGAGCGCCATCGGGAGCGTGAACATGATGACGAACGGCGTGCCCAGGTTGTTGAAGAGCGACGCCATCACGATATAGACCAGCAGGATCGCCAGCGTCAGCGCCGTGACAAAGGGGAGGATGCTGTCGTTGAGGGTCTCCGTATCACCGCCCCACTTCCAATCCACGCCCTTCGGGAGGTGCTTCATCTCCCGCTCCATCGTCTGCTGCACCTGACTGAGGGGTGTCTCCGGGGCCAGGTTGGCCCGGATGGTGGCGAGGCGCTGGCCGTTGTTGCGCTCGATGTTGGCCGGGCCGACGCGCAGGGCGATGTCGGCGATGTCGGAGAGCAGGATGGGCGCGCCCTGCGCGTCAGCGCCCACCACGATGTTCTGAACGTCGGCAGGATTGTCCCGTTGGACGCGCGTCAGGCGCACCCGGATGGGAAACTCCCTGCCGCCCTCGCGGTAGACGGTGTCCGTATTGCCCGTAATGGAGTCGCGCAGCACCGCGCCCGCCTGGCCGGCGGGAACGCCCCACTGGGCCGCGCGCTGCCGGTCCACGGTGGCCCGCACCTCCGGCTTGCCGCTCCGCACCGACACATCCGGGTCGAGGACGCCGGGGATCTGGGCCAACCGGTCGCGCATCTGCAGGGCGAGCTGCGCCAGTTGGTCGATATCCGCGCCGCGCAGTTGCAGCTCCACGGGCACCGATAACCCCTCGACCGAGCGGAGGGCCTCGGTGGTAATCCTTCCTCCGCTCGCCTTGACCGTCTTCTCCAGCGCCGCCCGCAGCGTATCCGCGATCTCCGTGTCCGAATGGGCGCGCAGCGAACCGGTACGACGCCGGAAGCTATCCAGCAGTCCACCGCGCTCTTTGAGCCGCACATTGATCTGTGCGAACTCCGCGCCCTGTTGCGGAATGGAGCCGAAGCCGCCCAGGATCTGCCCGACATTGGTGACGGTCGCCTCGACGTCTGGATGCCGCGTCGCCACGTGTTCGACCTGCTGCGCGACCGTGTCCGTGGCGCTCAGGCTGGAACCGGGCGGCATCTCGATATTGATGGAGATCTGGCCCTGATCGGTGCCCGGCAGGAAGTCCGTGCCGAGCCGCTGGAAGGAGAGCAGGAAGATCCCCGCCAGCGCCAGCACGCCCGCTCCGAGCACCAGGCCGCGATGCCGCAGGGCGGCTCCGATGAGGCCCCGGTAGAGATGCTCCAGCCGCTGGTAGAACCGCTCGAACGGGGCGAAGACGCCCCGCTTGGCCTCCGTATCCTCCCCCGCCCGATACCAGCGCGCCGCCAACATGGGGGTGACGGAGAAGGAGACCAGGAGTGAGAAGAGGGTGGCGAAGGCGATGGTGAGGCCGAACTGCTTGAAGAAGCCGCCCACGATGCCGCCCATGAAGGCGATGGGGACGAAGACCACGACGTCCACTAAGGTCGTGGTCAGGTCGGCGAAGCCGATCTCGGCGCGCCCGTTGAGGGCGGCCTCCTGCGGCGTTTCGCCCCCTTTGAGGTGGCGGGTGATGCTCTCCAGCACCACGATGGAATCGTCTACCAGAATGCCGACGGAGAGGGAGAGGGCCAGCAGGGTCATCTGGTTCAGGGTGAAGTGCGCCAGCCACATCACCAGGAACGTGGCGACTACGCAGGCCGGGATCGCCAGGGAGACGATGACGGTGCCGCGCAGGTTGTGCAGGAAGAGCAGGATGACGCCCATCGCCAGGACTGCTCCCAGGATCAGGGTGCCGTTCACGTCCTGGAGGGCGTCGCGCACGGTCACGGATTCGTCGCGGAGGGTGACGCGCGTGAGGTCGGGAGGGAGGGAGGGGCGCAACTGCTCGAATGCCTCGTTCACCTGGTCCGCCACCGTAACGGTATTGGCATCAGAGGACTTGGCGAGGACGATGCTGAGGCCCTCATGGCCGTTGATGCGGTTGATCTCCTGCTTCTCTGCCAGGCCGTCGGTCACGCCGGCGACATCGGCGATGGTGAGCGGCGGCGGGGGAGGGAGGGGGAACGCGCCGCCCGGTGTCGGGCGCTGGGCGCTGGATTGGGCGAACTGCGGGGCGAGGATCTGGGTATTGCGGATAGCATCCAGAGAGTCGAAAGCCGCCGCCAGGCGCACGTCGGTCTGCTGCGCGCCGTGGGTGATGCCCCCGCCGGGAATATCACGCCCCGTCGCCTTCAGCGAGTTCACCACGTCCTCGATGGTGAGGCCGTACTCCGCCAGCTTCTGCGCGTCCACGGCGACGTGGATCTCCCGCTGTTCGCCGCCGATGATCTGGCAGGTCGCCACGCCGGGGACCCGCTCCAGCCTGGGACGAATGACATTGTCGGCCAGCGCCCGCAGTTGCTGCGGCGTCTGCGACCCGCTCTCCAGCCCAAAATAGAGGATCGGCAGGGCATTGATGTCCAGCTTGGCCACGACGGGCGGGCGCGCCTCCGGAGGCAACTGCGCCCGTACCGCTTCCACCCGTGCCCGCACATCGGCGGAGGCGACATCTAGGTCCGTCCCGACCTGGAAGTCCATGCTGATGATGGAGACATTGGCCTGCGAACTGGAGTAGACATCCTTCACGCCGGGCGCGGTCCCGACGGCCTCCTCCAGCGGTTTGCTGATCTGCGATTCGATCTCCGGCGGCCCGGCTCCGGGATAGATCGTCGTGACCACCAGGGTCGGGATGTCCACTCTGGGATTGAGTTCGGCGGGCAGGCGGGTATACGCCTGCAGGCCCAGGACCGCAATGGCGGCGAGGGCCATCCAGATGAGAATGGGGCGCGAAATAGCGAGGCGTGTGAACCACATGGCAGAAGGTGTCTTCCCGTTGGGGCGGGCATTGACATGCCCCATACCCTATGTTATACTCCCAGATGAGCGGGTTCATGCGTGGGATACCGGAATCGGGATGCTGTGGAGGTGTTCCTGTATGCCCCGATTCCGTCGAACCATACAGCGTCGAACCCTTGGAGTATACCGCTCCTCTGAATTATCTGTCTACTTCAGGGCCGAAGAAGTCGCATATAGCGGCATAGTGGTGCGTTTAGAGATGTAGAGAAGATGATGCGGAAGGAAGAGCGTCCAGTACTGATGCTTGGCGACGCGAAGATCGGTTTGCTGAAAATTCGTCAACTACGATGAAGCAGAGTTTTGCAACGCCGACTGTGCGGCAAAACCCTGTCTGAGGATACGCATCATGAGTTATGCCGATCGTAGCGGACATCCCCCCGATTTCGAGGTTCACTATCGCTTTTATCGTCCCGAAGAAGGGGGTCGTTCAAGCGAACAACCGTTCCAAGGATATCGCTGCGATTGGTCTTATGAAGGCGACGATATCTCCCTGACGGGCATCTATATGATTTGGCCTGAGTTTCAAACCGAAGAGGGCCTGCCTCTACCGGACGGAACAGTCGTTCCCATTGCTGGAACGGCGAGCATGTGGATCGTGTCTCACAACCTGCGCGTTCAGGTACACCGTCAGCGAATAAAAGAGGGAATGCGAGGCTATTTCATGGAGGGAGGTCGTCGCATTGCTGAGGCGACGGTCAGCCGTGTGATAGGGCTGCACAGCAATACCTTCACGCCGTAAACCTTGGCAATGGCCCGTTTCTGGGCGGCACAGCGCTGCATGTAACGATGCTGCCGGAAACGTGTCAACTTCTTAGAGATGGCAGCGAATCCGAACCGACTTTCCTTATGAAGCGAGACGCCTTTGCAATGTGCCATGAAGCGAGTGAAGTGGGACGCTTATATTGGTGAGGTGATCGAAACATTGTGGTTTGCCGAGCAGGTGAACTTGGTCGTTCGGCAAAGCGGTTTTATCTTCAATTCACATGAAGGGCAAAAGGAACGCCCTGTCTTGAAAAGACTGTGGACAGGGAGATGCTTGCAGGTATCGTTCCCGTTTGCTAGAGAGAGTTGCATGCTGGACTTGGATGCAGAGCTTGTTCCCGGAGTCGAGGCAGCTGGTATTGCTCTGGGCCAGCCGGTCGAGTTGGTTTTGCACCTGGAGTCGCCAGATGCTATTGAACAACGCATTGGTTGTCGTGTACTGAAGTATGGAGCCATTTGGTTGTTCGATGAAGCAGGCATTGTAGATCAGATCTGCGTTTGGGATGGCTATAGGGGCAAGATCGCAGGTGTAATCGGTATTGGATCGCGCATCGCTGAGGTTGAAGCAACTTTTGGTCCGTTGTTGCATATCGAGCAGGAAGAATACCAAGTCGATACAGAGGAACCAGGGATTAGTTCCAACTGGTGCTTCTCTGTTGAGAAGGGTAGTCACTCTATGGGGGAGCCTGGGTGGGGTGATGCACGGCTCTGTTGTATCTGTATCATGCCCTGAGGAATCG
>DATGIG010000636.1:0-3936 GCA_035295825.1 Chthonomonadaceae bacterium
CCCTTCTCATCGTAGAAGAGCGGCTGCCCGCCCTTCCAGAGGGACTGGTGGCAGTGCATTCCGGAGCCGTTGTCCTGGAAGAGCGGCTTGGGCATGAAGGTAACCGTGTAGCCGTTCTGGACCGCCGTGTTCTTAATGATATATTTGTACTTCTGCAGCTTATCCGCCATACTGAGCAGCGTATCGAAGCGCATGTCGATTTCGGACTGGCCCGCCGTACCGACCTCATGGTGCTGCATCTCGACCTCGATGCCCGCCTCGATCAGGTTGAGCATCATCTCCGTGCGGAGGTCCTGGAGGCTGTCGTTCGGGGGAACGGGATAGTAGCCGCGCTTGAGCTGGATCTTATAGCCCAGGTTCGGCTTCTCATCGCGCCCGGTGTTCCAGACGCCCTCGTTGCTGTCCACCGAGTAGTAGCTGGAGTGGGGCGTGGTGTCGTAGCGCACGTCGTCGAAGATGTAGAACTCCGCCTCGGGGCCGAAGTAGGCGGTGTCGGCGATGCCGGTGCTCTGCAGATACTTCTCCGCCAGCTTGGCGACCTGGCGCGGGTCGCGGTTGTAGACTTCGCGGGTGATGGGGTCTTCGATGTCGCAGGTGATGTTCAGGGTGGGCACATCGAAGAACGGGTCCATGTAGGCCGTGTTCGGATCGGGAATGAGCAGCATATCCGATTCGTTGATGGCCTTGAAGCCGCGAATGGAGGAGCCGTCGAAGGCGAGGCCATCGGCGAAGATGTCTTCGTTCAGCAGGGTGGCCGGAATGGAAAAGTGCTGCACCTGACCGGGAAGGTCGGTAAAGCGAACATCTATGACCTTCGCCTCTTTCTCTATCGCAAGGTCAATCACGTCTTTGGGCGTCATAGTACGCTCGTCTCCTTCTGGAAGATATTGATATGCGGTGGACAACAAAAAAACGTCTCTGCCTGCTGCCAAGGGAGAAAGGAAAAGGCACAGAACGCTTACCGGTACAGACGGCGACATCGCGTCTGAGAGACTGAGAGGAAGGTGTTGAAACGGCACGGGCCACGCTGCCCACGTCTAATAGTATAGCAGTCGGCGAACAGGAAAGTCAATGGGGAGACGGAGCGGGCGGCAGGCGGCGGAAAAAACGGGGATTATTCCGGGGCCTCTTTTTCCGTCGCTTTTTTGGCTTTGAGGTAGGCTTCCCAGAGGTCCATACGGACCCAGAGCTCCAGAAAAACGCCGGGCCGCAGCCCCCGATAGCCCCGCATGATGTGCGTGGCGTCCAGGCGCTTCGTCAGTTCCTCCTCGAACTCCGGGGAGGCGAGGACCACCGGCGCATCGGCGTCTTTGGGGACCTCGGTCCAGTAGCCGACGTTCGGGAAGCGGCGCAGATACCAGGGCAGCGGCCAGTAGTACTCGTCCACGGAGAAGACTTTGATGACCATCTGATCGTGCTGTGGCGAAGCCGCCGCGAGTTTTTCGATCTCCTGGCCCAGCTCGGCGATGTCCTGCACCGGCTGTGAATAGACATAGGGACTGCTCTGGTCCGTGTTGTGCAGGTAGCTGGATTGATAGGACTGCCAGCCCAGTTGGACGCCGCCCGCCAGCAGCAGCAGGCCGATCAAGGCTTTTAGCGGCGTGCCCGGCGCGTTGCGGAGCAGCGCGATTGCGCCGATCCCGGCCAGCAGGACCATCCCCAGCAGGAAGCTCAGCACGCACCAGGGCGTCTTGTAGGGGATAATGCTATAAACGAGAGTAAGGAGCAACGTGGTGAAGGCGAGGAACCGGGCCAGCGCCGCGCTCCCCTCCAGAGGGCTCTTCTCCTTCGGCAGCAGCGCCACGATCCCCCCGACGCCCGCCAACCCGACGATAAGGGCCTCGCTCCAGAAGGGGTGGTGCATCCGGTCGGGTGTGGGCAGCAGGCTGAGATGGTGGTGCGGCAGCGGGTTCCAGAGCAGCAGGCCCAGGTAGTAGTTCCAGGGGTGCCGGTGGATCTCCGTGCCCCCGGCGCGATGCAGCCAGGGGGTGTAGGCGTGCAGGTAGTCCAGAGCGCCGGCGGGATGGGAGAAGAAGCCGGAGAGGAACAGGCAGGCCGTCAGCAGCCCGACGCCCAGCGCCGCTGCGATCCATCTGCCGCTCCAGAGGGGGCGCAGCGCCAGAGCCTCCCCGTCCACGCGGCGCGTCCAGAGGGCCGTCAATCCCAGCGCCAGCCCGCACGCGACAAAGGTGAGGACGGCGGTCTCTTTACTGGCGATCATCAGTCCGGTGCAGAGACCGGCAGCCAGGAGCCAGCCGGGGCGACGGCTCCGTGCATAGCGCCAGCCGCAGGCCAGCATCCCCAGTGTAAAGCAGGCGAGGAAGGTCTCCTGGATATAGTAGCGGCTATAGAACACAAAGGCGGGCGAGAGGGTGAGCAACAGGCCGGCGCAGAGAGCGCTGCGCCGGCCCATACCATCGGCAAGCGGCCACAGGAACAGGAGCATCAGCGCCCCAACGATCACGATGGGCAGCCGGTAGTCCGTCTCCTGAGTCTCCGCAAAGGTGTGCCTGCCGTGCAGCCACACCGAGGGCAGGGCGGCGTAGTAGATCGTCGGGCCATGATACTCGTTCGGGTCGTAGCGGTACACGCCCTTCTCCCAGAGTTCCTGGAACTTTACAGCGTGTACCGCCTCATCCCCGTGAAACGGTCGGCTGCCCAGGTCGGGCAGCCGGAGGGCCAGCGCACCGAGCGTCAGCAGCAACAGCACCGCGACGAACGCGCCCGGATGCTTCATTTCGCCGGCAGACCGTACACTTCCACCTCGGTATAGCGGTTGAGCGGGTCCTGGTAGGTGCTGCCCTTGCTGTAGAGGCGCACATAGCGGGCTTTCGTGCCCTTGGCGTCGATGAGCTTGCCTTCGTTGGTCTCGAAGTACTCGCGGTCCTTACCGATCCCCTGCCCGGCGTTGTTCTCCTGGTCGTTGTTGAACAGAGTGGTCACGCCCTCGATGAAGTTGGGGTCGTTGGAGACCTGCACGATGACGCTATGGAAGACCACCGGCTGGGCATGGAAGTGCCATACCACAATATAGTAGAGCGGTGAGGTCGCCCCCAGGTCGATCTGCACCCACTGGAGCTTGGGCTTCAGTTCGACGACGGAATCTTCGCGAGCCTCCTTCTCCCCATCCGTAATCTGGTCCAGGGAGCTGGCGCTGGAGAACGGGGCGCAACTGGCGGTCACTTTTTTGTGCAGGGCCAGGTTGATCGTGCCCTTGGGCACGAGGGGGATCGGGCGCGGCTTGCCGGTCAGCTTCTCCACATTCGGGCCGACGTTGGTGTTGGCCGAGGTGCCCTGGAAGTTCGCCTTCGGCAGCTTGAGCGGTAACGGGATCTTGTCCGCATCATCTGCAGGCTTGGTTCCCGTCGCCTGCTTGTTCTCCTGCGCCTGGCTTGCGGTCGGGCGCAGTATGGCGAGGCCCGCGGTCAGCAGGCCGGCGCAGGCGATGGCGCTGAGGGCCAACCGAAGAGGATAGCGGGTCGTTGGCATTTTAACTTGCACTCTTCTTTCTCCTTTGCCCCCTCATCCCCCGACCCCTTCTTCCGCAAGCGGAGAAGGAGAGGCTCAATTGCCCCTCTCCCCCAGGGGGGTGTTCTCTGCCGCGCCGCGAAGCGGATGAAGCGGTAGAGCGGGCCAGGGTTGGGATGAGGGGTTCATCCCTTAAAATGGGCGTCAAGATGGCTTCCGTCGCAGAACGGTTTGTTTTTGGAATGACCACAGCGGCAGAGGGTCATGCGGTTGCGGATCTCGACCGTTTTCCCGTCCGAGCGCTCGATCGTGATTTTGCCGGTAACCCAGAGCGGCCCATCCGTAATGACGGCGATGCCTTCGGGCAGGTCCGGCTCATTGGTCTCGCCCGTCTCCGTGAACTCATAGGTGAGCGCTCCGGAGGGGCAGCGCTCGATCATGGAGACCACCTGAGCGCGCGTGACGATG
>DATGIG010000637.1:0-5850 GCA_035295825.1 Chthonomonadaceae bacterium
GGTGGGTTCATCTATGGAGCCATCCTCGGCCACTTCCTGGAGAATCCAGAGCGTGTCGCCGAGCAGGACGTAATGAACCCGCAAACCTGAGCGAGAGAAAGAGTCTCTTCTCGTGAAACAAATGGTAGTCGCTCCAGATAAGACAGCGCCGCAGCTTCCTCTGGCGGATCTCTTCCAACGGTTGGACAGCTCGACTCAGGGCTTGACCACCCAGGAGGCGCAGCACCGGCTGCAGCAAAACGGCCCGAACGAGCCTGCGGCCAAAAATGGGGAAACAGGGTTCGCCCAGCTCCTGCGGCTCTTCGGCAATCCACTGGTGCTGATCCTGCTCATCGCAAGCGGCGTATCGGCCCTGACGGGCGATAGGATCGACGCATCCATTATTGCCGTGATCGTGCTGCTCAGCGTTACGCTCGACTTTGTCCAGACGTATCGCTCACAGCAGGCGGCGGCCAGGCTGCGCGCAAGCGTCACGCCGACGGCGACCGTGCTGCGTGATGGCGCCTGGAAGGAGATTCCGCGCCGGGAACTAGTCACCGGCGACGTCATTCGCCTTTCCGCTGGCGCTATGGTGCCTGCGGACGCGCGGCTGCTGGAAGCGCGTGATCTGCACGTGCAGCAGGCTGCGCTCACGGGCGAGTCGATGCCGGTTGAAAAGGAGGTGACGCCACCGGGCGGTCTGCAGCCTGCGGGTACCGATGCGCCTGATCGCGTCTTTCTGGGCACCTCCGTCGTCAGCGGCACGGCCACGGCCGTTGTGACCGCTACCGGCAAGACAACGGCATTCGGTGACATCGCGGCACGCCTTGCGACACGCCCGCCGGAGACAGACTTCGAGCGGGGAACCCGCCAGTTCGGCCTGCTCATCATGCGCACAGTTTTCTTTCTGGTCCTCTTCATCCTGACCATCAACCTGGCCTTTAAACATACCTCTCCTCTCCAATCCCTGCTGTTTGCGGTCTCTCTGGCAGTCGGGCTGACGCCAGAGGGACTGCCGATGATCACGACCGTCACGCTGGGGCAGGGCGCGCTGCGCATGGCGCGCAAGAAGGTCATCGTCAAGCATCTAGCGACCATGCAGAACTTCGGCAGCATGGACGTGCTGTGCAGCGACAAGACCGGCACGCTGACCACCGGGGACCTGGTGTTGGATAAGTGCCTCGACCCACTCGGCCAGCCTTCGGATCGGACGCTGCTGCTGGCCTATCTTAACAGCGCCAACGAGACCGGGATTCGCAACCCACTGGAAGACGCGGTCTTAAAACAGCCCAAACCGGATGTCACTGCCTACCGCAAGCTCGATGAGATTCCCTTCGATTTCGAGCGGCGCCGGCTCTCGGTCGTCATGGCGAAGGATTCGGAACGGCTGTTGATAACCCAGGGCGCTCCGGAGAGTATCCTGCCGCTCTGTACTGGCCTGGAGACGTCCGGGCAAAGCGCTCCTCTCGATGCGGAGTCCCTGCGCCGGTGCCAGGCCACGTTTCAGCATCTGAGCGCCGCCGGCTATCGCGTACTGGCGGTGGCCTATCGAAAGCCTCCTGTGAAGGACGCTTATCATGTAGCGGATGAGCAGGCGCTGACGCTTGCGGGCTTCCTGGCTTTTATAGACCCGCCTCTGCCCGGCGTGGCCGGGGTGGTCCAGTCCTTAAAGTCAGATGGCGTCAGCCTCAAGATCCTGACCGGCGACAACGAGCTGGTGACCCGGCACATCTGCGAACAGGTCGGCCTGTATGCGGGCAAGATCGTTCTGGGAGACGAGATCGACCACATGAGTGATCCAGCCTTGGCGCAGGTGGCGGAGCAGACGACTGTCTTTGCGCGCGTCTCGCCCGCGCAGAAGAACCGGATATTGCTGGCCTTGAAGCGCCGCAAGCATGTGGTCGGTTTTCTGGGAGACGGTATCAACGATGCGCCTTCGCTGCATGCCGCCGATGTAGGTATCTCAGTCGCTTCCGCCGTAGATGTGGCCAAAGAGAGTGCCGAGATCATCTTGCTGGAACGCAGCCTGGATGTTCTGCATCAGGGGATCCTTGAAGGACGCAAGGCGTTCGCCAACGTGACCAAGTACCTGCTCATGGGCACCAGCTCCAACTTTGGAAACATGTTCAGCATGGCCGGGGCGGTCCTCTTCCTGCCGTTCCTGCCGATGCTGCCCACGCAAATTCTGCTCAACAACCTGCTCTACGACCTTTCCCAGGTCACCATCCCGACAGATAACGTGGACGAGGCCGCTATTCGTCAGCCACTGCACTGGGACATCGGCCTGATCCGCAGCTTCATGGTCAAGATCGGCCCACTTAGCTCGATCTACGACTTCCTGACCTTCTATGCCATGCTCAAGGTCTTTCATGCCGGCCAGGCGCTCTTTCACACCGGCTGGTTCGTGGAATCACTGGCGACCCAGACGCTGGTGATCTTCATCATTCGGACTCCAGGGAACGCCTGGAAAAGCCGTCCCAGCGCCGCTCTCACGTTTAGCGTGCTGCTGGTGGTGTTGATCGGGATGGCATTGCCCTTTATCCCGTCAATCGCCAGATCGCTCGGCTTTACGCCATTGCCGGCCGCGTTCTTCCTGTTTTTGGCAGGAGTCGTTGGTACCTATCTGCTGTTGGTGGAGCTTGCCAAGCGCCGCCTTATGAACCCTTCGGCCTCTTCATCCGCTTGAGGTGACCGACCGGGGTGTGGATAGGCGCCGGCGCTTTGCCCCAATTGGCTCCAAAATCGGCCATTTAGAGGATGCAGCCGGCTGAACAACGCAGTAGACTCACCGGACAGTAACGCGCTCGCATAGCGCGCTTAGCAGACCTTAAGATGGGCCAGGCCATCGGGTTTACGAAGCAAAAGACCTTCAAGAGGTGGGTTTCAACTCGCGCGGCGGCCCAGAAGAGCCGCACACTTCTCGCGCTTGCGCTAGATCGCAAGGTGGGAGAGCCTCGACCGTATCGAGGCTGACGGATCACTCGTACACAAAGCAAGCACAACGAAAGGAAAAAGAGATGAGCAAGTTCATTGTGGCTATCTTCCCGAATGAGAAGATAGCCTATGACGGGACGCAGGCGCTCAAGGAGCTTGACGCCGAAGGCAGCCTGACCCTCTACAGCATGGCGGTGGTGACACAGGACACGGATGGAAAACTCTCGGTCAAGCAGGCTGCTGACGAGGGTCCTCTGGGAACGGCGGTAGGCTCCCTTACTGGCGGCCTGATTGGGCTGCTCGGCGGTCCGGTAGGAATGGCGGTCGGCTTCGCAGGCGGCGCGCTGGTCGGCAGTTGGGGAGATCTGTTCCATCTGGGTGTGAGCTCCAAGTTCCTTGAGGAGGTCTCCCAGAAGCTCACGCCGGGCAAGGTCGCCGTCGTGGCTGACATAGACGAGGACTGGATCACCCCGCTCGATACCCGCATGGATGCGTTAGGCGGCATCGTCGTCCGGGAGTGGCGGACGGATTTCGAAGAGGAGTTGTATGAGCGGGAAGTCAATTCGCGTAAGGCGGAGGTCGCTCAACTTAGAACGGAATTCGCGCAGGCCCGGGAAGAGAACAAGGCGAAGCTACGGGCGCGTATCGAGGAAGCGCAGACGAGACTGCAGGATACCATGAACCAGTTTCAGGCACGGGTCGAACAGCGCCAGCAGGAGATAGATGCCAGGATTCAGACCCTGCAGGCCCGGGCCGCAAAGGCGAGAAGCGATGCCAAAGCCAGGCACGAGAAGCGCAACGCCGAGCTCCAAGCCGACTACGAGCGGCGATCTACCAAGCTGAAACAGGCGCTGGCGTTGACAAAAGAAGCGCTTGCCCCGTAATTAACGCAGCAAGCGGAAGCTGCGGGCTCCAGGGGAATGCGCCCATGCGGTTCATTAACCTGGGGCCGGCGGCTCAAGCTGGTCTTGCTCTTCTTGCGCTGGGCATTCTGTAAGACAATCGAGGGAACTGGCGCACATGAGACGTGTCCATGTCATCATCAACCCGATTTCCGGCCAACCAAAACCGGTGCTATATACGCTCAATTCCGTGTTCCGGGAAGCGGGAGTAGCCTGGGATGTCTCCGTGACCCAGAATAGGGGAGATGCCTGCCGCGCCGCAAAAAAGGCTGCCGCGCAGGGAGTGGATGTGGTGGCGGCGTACGGCGGCGATGGAACGGTCCTGGAAGCGGCCACGGGGCTGCTGGGAACGACGACACCGCTGGCGATTCTGCCCGGCGGAACGGCCAATATTCTCTCTGTCGAACTGGGCATCCCGCACGATCTGGCCGCTGCTGCCCGGATCGCCTGCCGCGAGGACAGCCCGATCCGAAAAGTGGACCTGGGACAATCGGGCGAGCAGTTTTTCATTCAGCGGATCGGTATCGGCCTGGACGCGGACAAGGTGAACCGGGCGACGCGCGAATTGAAGCAGAAGTATGGCCGGCTGGCCTACTCGATCGGCTGGCTGCAAGCGGTCCATGAGACGCCCAGAGCGCGTTATAGGCTGCGGCTGGATGGCCGGGAAGAGGAAGCGGAGGGCGTCACCTGCCACATTGCCAATGCGGGCAGCACCGGCGTGCCGGGACTGGTCCTCTTGCCCGACATCAGCGTCAGCGATGGCCTGCTGGATGTGCTTGTCGTCCGGGATGTTAGCATCGGATCGGCCCTGTCTATCGCCAGCATCGCTGCAGGGCATCCCATCCATCCCGAGGCGTTTCATCACTGGCAGGCGCGGGAGATTACCGTCAGCACCGATTCGCCCCAGCGTATCCATGCGGACGGAGAGATGTGGGAGGATACGCCTATCACGGTCCAAGTCTTACCGGAAGCAGTGTCTATTCTTACTCCATCGGCCGCGCAATGACACCGTACACATCTGGCCGGCGGTCTCGGAAGAGAGGAAAACGACGGCGCGCGTCCACCACCTGCTCCCGGCTGATCTCCGCCGAGAGGATCTGCTCCTCCGTTCCGCTGGCCTGATGGAGGATTTTGCCGTGCGGGGAGAGGATCATGCTCTTCCCTGACATCCTCCACTCCCCCTCCTGCCCCACATGATTACACGCCGCCAGGTAAACGCCATTTTCCAGGGCGCGCGTGGTCAGAAAGTTCTCCCAGGGGTCGTCAATCGGCGTCGCGTAGGGCGCGATGATGAGCTCGGCGCCCTCGATAGCCAGGCAGCGGCAGGACTCTGGAAAGAGATTGTCGTAGCAGATCGAGAAGCCGACGGTCCAATCTTCCAGGCGAAATACCGGAAATGCGGAGCCGCCCCGGAAGTAGATCTTCTCCAGGCTGAGCAGCGCCGCGGGATGGACTTTGCGGTACTTGCCGGCAATCTCGCCGGTCGGAGCGATCAGCATCGCCGTGTCATAGTAAAGGCCCGGACGCTCCATCTCAAATATGGTCGAGACCACCCAGACATGGTGTGTCCTGGCCGCCTCCCGCATACGGGTCGTGGTAAACCCGTCTTGCGGCTCGGCATAGTCCATATAGCGATAGTCCCGGTACTGGGGAAAATACTCGACGTTGAAGAATTCCGGCAGGACGACGAGCTGCGCCCCCTCTTTCGCGGCTTGCGCGATGAACTCCGAGGCGCGACGGACGTTCTCATCGCGATCTCCCGCGCGACTGTTCATCTGGATGAGAGATATACGCATAGGTCGTCCTTTCTTCCACGCGACCTGCGAGGCCGCCGCCAGGAAGGCATTCGCGCCGGACGGCGAAACTCCTTCTTTCTTTAAGCCTAAAAAGGCGAGCATATCAGGTAGACTCGGCCATAGGGAGTGCCCTCCAGGGTGAAGACCAGGCCAGGAAAGGAGAGACCATGCGGCTGACACCAGAATTCGTTTCACAGCACTGGCCCTTAGATGACGTGCGCATCGGGAGGACGCTCCAG
>DATGIG010000638.1:0-7403 GCA_035295825.1 Chthonomonadaceae bacterium
GAATAACGTCCATCTGCGGGCGCCGAAGGGCGAGATGCTGGGCATCATCGGCGAATCGGGCAGTGGCAAGTCCACGCTATTGCGCATCCTGTATGGCCTGGAGTCGGCGACCTCCGGGCGCATCCTCTTCCATGATGGGGGCGAAACGGTGGACCTCCTCGCGCTGGACGCGGCGCAGCGCCGCCGCCTGCGGGACCGCAAGATGGGGATGGTCTATCAGAACCCCCACCTGGGCCTCAACTTCCATATCTCCGCCGGCGGCAACATCGCCGAACGCATCCTGGTCGGCGGACGCCGCCACTACGGCCATATCCGGGCGCGGGCAACAGAACTGCTGAACCGCACCGACGTGCCGGTCCAGCGCATGGACGAGACGCCCGCGAAGTTTTCCGGGGGGATGCAGCAGCGCGTTCAGATCGCCAAGGCCCTGGCGACCGATCCCACCGTGCTGTTCCTGGACGAGGTGACCACCAGCCTGGACCTCTCGGTGCAGGCGAAGATTCTCGACCTCATACTGGAGTTGCACCGGCGGCTGCATCTGAGCGTGCTGCTGGTGACGCACGACATCGGCGTGGTGCGTATGCTGGCCGGGCACACGGTGGTGATGCGATACGGCCAGATCGTCGAAACCGGATTGACCGATCAAATACTGGAAGATCCACAACATGCGTACACACAGGAGCTTATCGGTGCCGCACTCTGAAACGACTTCCACCCTCACCCCCCTCTCCACCAACGGCCACGCGCCCCCTTTAGGGGCCTATTTCCAGGATACAAACGTCGTCCTGGCCGTGCGGGGCCTCACCAAGCGGTTTCAATTGCATGCGCAGGAGACAACCGTAGAGGCTTTCCAGGACGTAAACATCGATGTGCGCGCCGGCAAATTCTTCGGCCTGGTGGGCGCCTCCGGCTCCGGCAAATCCTCCATTCTGAAGTGCCTTTACCGGATGTACCTGCCGACCGGCGGAAAGATCCTGTATCGCACGGAGGGCGAGGAGATCCTGGATCTCGCACAGGTGGAGGACCAGACGATCCTCGATCTGCGCCGCAAGGAGATCCGCTTCGTCAGCCAGTTCCTCCACACGCTGCCGCGCCAGAGCGCCCGCGATGTGGTGGCGACGCCCCTCATCGAGAACGGGCTGCCCATCGAGGAGAGCCAGGAGCGGGCCATGCAGATAATGGCCCGGATCGGCGTCCCCACCCAGCTCTGGGACCTGCCGCCGACAACCTTCTCCGGCGGCGAGCGCCAACTGGTGAATATGGCGCGGGCGCTGGTCGTGCGGCCCCGTCTGCTCCTGCTGGACGAGCCGACGGCCAGCCTGGACCCAACTTCGACCCAGCAGATCATCGCGGAGATCGAGCGCCTAAAGAGCGAGGGCATCGCCATGATCGGGGTCTTCCACGACCGCAGCCTGATGCACCGCCTGGCCGACGAACGGCTCGAACTGGAGGGCGGAATGACCTGGGAGAACATGGAGAATTAACGCGATGGTGAGTACGCTTGCCCGCCCGACAGCAACCCGCACCTATCTGACCAATGCGACGGTGGTCTTACCGGATCGAACGCTCCACGATGGGGCGGTGCTGGTGGAGGAGGGCCTTATCACTGCCATCTGCCCGGATGCCATCCACGGCCATGCCCAGGAGGTGGATCTGGAGAGCGACATCCTGATGCCGGGGATCATCGACCTGCATGGCGACGCCATCGAGCGTGAGATGGAGCCCCGCGAACGGGCGCGGCTGCCCCTGCCCCATGCGGTTCTCCAGGGGGACCGCAAGTGCGCTCTCGCCGGGATCACCACGATGTTTCACGCCCTGGCCTTTGTGGGGGAGAAGACCGGGAAGCGCAGCTACACCCGAATGACCGAAGTGGCCCGCCTGATCCGCGCCCGCGCTGAGACCTCCGTGGTGGACAACCGCATCCACTGCCGCTTCGAGATGACCAGCCCCGCCGGCATGCCCTATATCAAGGATCTGATCGATGAGGGCCTCTGCGAGATGATGTCCCTGAACAACCATTCACCGGGGCAGGGGCAGTATCGCGACCTCTCGATCTACCGCCAGTATATGAAAGGCAACTACAACATCCCCGATGCCGAGATTGATCGGATCATCGCCGAGCGGATCAAGGACGCAGAGGGGGCGGAAGGCTACGCCGAGGAGATGGCGGACTATACCTTGCGGGCCGGGATCCCGCTGGCGAGCCATGACGATGATGACGGCGATAAGGTGCGCCTCCGCCATAGCCAGGGGAGCAGCATCTCGGAGTTTCCCCTCACCCTGGACGCAGCCCAGACCGCGACGACGCTGGGCATGCATGCCATCGTCGGCTCGCCGAACGTGATGCGGGGCGGCAGCACCGGAACGGGAGCCAGTGCGCTGGACCTGGTGGCGCAGGGAGTGGCGAACTGCCTCTGCAGCGACTATGCGCCCTCCACCATGCTACCCGCCACCTTTCAGATCGCCCACGCGCTGGACTGGCCGTTGCATCGCGCCGCACTGCTGACGACTACGAACCCGGCGGCTGCCGCCAGACTGCAGGACCGGGGCGCCATTACCGTAGGGATGCAAGCCGATTTGATTGCGGTTAGAGAATATGATGGCGTTCCCGCCGTTCGCTGTCTCTGGAGCCGAGGCCGCCACGGCCTGCGCTTCTATTAAGGATGATCTTCATGCGCTCTTATTTGACCCATGCCACCCTGGTCTTACCGGACCAGACCCTCCGCGATGGCGCCCTGCTGCTGGAGGAGGGCCGGATCGCCGCCATCTGTCCGGAGACCATCCAGGGCCACGCCCAGGAGATCTCTCTGGAGGGCGATGTGCTGATGCCGGGCCTGATCGATCTCCACAGCGACGCCATCGAGCGCGAGATGGAGCCGCGTAATAACGTACGCCTGCCCAACCTCCATGCCGTGCTCCAGGGCGACCGCAAATGGGCCTTGGCCGGGATCACCACCATGCTGCATGCATTGACCTTCGCAGGCGAGGATCGCGGACGGCGCAGCAATTCGGTCATGGAAGAGTTGGCTCGCCTGATCCACGCCCACGCCGACGATTGCCTCATCGAGAACCTGATCCACTGCCGGTTCGAGATGATCGCGCCGGACGGCCTCCCCTACATCAAGAAACTGATTGACGAGCACATCTGCCGAATGGTCTCGCTGAACAACCACTCGCCGGGGCAGGGCTACTTTCGCGACATCGAGCGCTACCGCAGATACCTCAAGAACACCTTCCATGCATCGGAGGAGGAGCTGGACCGGCTGATTGCGGAGCAGACGGTACCTGATGAGGTGGCGGAGAGGAACGGGCAGGAACTTGTGGACTACGCACAGCAGGCGGACGTGCCCATCGCCAGCCATGATGATGAAGATCGCGCCAAAATCGAGCGGCGTCATGCACAGGGGATCCGTCTTACCGAGTTTCCCATCTCCCTGGAGGCCGCGCGTACGGCGCACGAGTTGGGCGTTCACACCATCGTAGGCGCGCCCAATCTGATCCGTGGCGGCAGCCATGCGGGCGGTGTCAGCGCGCTGGATCTGATCGCGGAGGGGCTGGCGAGTTGTATCTGCAGCGACTACGCGCCCTCCACCCTCCTGCCCGCCACGCTCCTGGTGGTGGAGAAGCTGGACATGCCGCTCCACGATGCCGTCCGCCTCACCACAGCGAACCCGGCCCAGGCTGCCCGCTTGTACGACCGGGGCGAGATCCGCGTCGGACAGCGGGCCGACCTGATCTCCATCCGCAAGTACAGCGACATGCCCATGGTGCATCACCTCTGGAGCCGAGGGCGCTTATCGTTGCGCTTCTGCTAACCCCCTCACCGAAATGCCGTTCCAATAATGCTTGTTCCACGGGGTTGAAATCCCCCACCTCCTCGGACCAATAATGTATCTGTTCTTCCCGGGCTAAATAGAAGTGGGGACGGTTGAAACGACCAACCGCGATGCCAGAGCAGCCGCTCGCGCCTGTTCCGGAAGGTCCTGAATGGCAAGATTCAGTCCGAGCCGACCGTACGCCCAAACTCCATCCGTACCGCCTGTGTCTCTTCCCCGTCCGGAGAGATATTTACCATCGTGATCTCGAAGCGGTCCTCCCCATCGGTACGCAGGTGTGTTCTCCACCCCCAATCTGGGCCGGTCGGGGCGGAGTAGTGGCCAAGTATCTGCACGTCACCCGGCCCTTCCGCTTTTCCGTCGCTGATCAAAAACTCTGCGCTGCTATGCCACGAGTCGCGCCAGATGCCCTGCACCGCCCCGGCTCCCTGACTTCCTATCAGGAGCATGCCCTCCGGTGCTTCGCCTTCGTAGCTCCACACGTACTCGATACAGAGGCAGGTTCCGCCCGCCGCCATCCGTACCGTAGCTGTCGTTACCGACTCAATCGGCTGTTCCGATAGCCACAGTAGGTTCTTTCCCTGCCAGGTGCCTGCCAGCCTCTCCAGTTCTAAAGAAATACGCATCGAATCTCCTCTCGCTCAGTGTCTTGTTGTATGGGGTATCGCCATCTGGCACGGCCGCTTTTAGCCGGACACAGGCAGCGCTTCTGAGTTCAACAACTCAACACTTGGCCGTCTTCCGCTTCTTTCCAACCGTCCCTCCGGCAACCGCTTCGGCAATGCTATCCGGGGCAAACGGAACCTTGCAGGCGGTGTTCCCCATCAGGACGGAGACCTCTCCGATTTCGACGGCGCACTGTGAAGCGATCTCCGTAAGGGGGATGACGTTGGTTCCGCATGCGATTACGAAACCGTTCATGGAGAAGCGCACCCGGTTGGGCTGTTGATGTATGGTGGTTGTTACGCGATTCAAGAGCGCCTCATATTCCTGGATTTTGAGATTGGAATCGGGCGTGATCAGGGTCAAACAGCTCAACGTGCGCCAGCCGGCGCAGGCAATGGTATCCATCGGGGATTCGATCCATTCCTGGCCCAGTTCATAGCCATATCTGCAGCCGGAGGCAACCCAGGGCACTGTACTCTCAGAAAGCAACGACCAGTAGGCCTGTTCTACCCAGGTCTGCAGATCATCACGGGTCATTTTCATGTCGTCCGTAATGAGACCTGCCAGGTACATTGCGTCCGAAATTCCTGTTGCGTACAGTTCTCGTGCCAGCTCATAGTTGGGCTTTAACCGCTTCTCGATCGGCTTCATGTCGGCGACTTTGACACCGAAAAATGGCTCACGCGCTCCATGATTGACCAGCACCTTTTTGATGGATGGACTGCCAAGAACGCGCAGTTCCTCCACGATATCTGATAGAGATGTCATCCGTTTGCCTCCATTCCTATTCCTATACTCAATCAGGCACAACAGAATCCGGAAAGCGTTACATCGCAAAACTTTTCACAAGGAGAGGGATATCGATAGGCTTTGCGCCTCGGAACAGTGTTTCAACGCCGGATTAGCCTTTATCAATCCAGGCGAAGCGGGTGAGGATCGGATCGCCGCCGTGCGATGTTCCTGCTATGGAGAACCCGGCAGCCTGCAGCGCGCCTTCGATATCGAAGGGCGGGGTCTGCCGGGAGCGGCTGCCGTAAGCGCCTACGATCAGCCGCCCGCCGGGGGCGGCCATGCGCGCCAGCAGACGCCGGACATATTCGGCGAAGTGGCTCTCCGGGGCGCAATCGTAGAGGGCGTAGACGTACCGGAAAGTTCGCGGCGGCTCCCAGTCCCAGGAGTTGCCCACGAAAAAGTGATCTGCCCACTGCGGCAGTCGCTGACGCGCCACTTCGATCAAGCCCGGTCCGATGTCCATGCCGTAGGGCGTGAGCGTCAGGCCACGCTCCTGGCCCCACTCCACCAGGCACTCCAGCAGATAGCCGTTGGCGCAGCCGACGTCCAGTATCTCCCCTTCCGCCTCGATGGCGTCCAGAATGGGGGAGCGCTCCGCCCTCCAGCGCTGCGCTCCACCCGAAAATCCGGACTGAACAATGGGATCGTCGCTGCGCAGATAGGCCGGCTCCAGCGCTTCGACTTCCCGGAGAAACGCCTCCGGCAACGGATCCGAGTTTGGCATACTATCCCTCCTGTAGGTGATGCGGCTCCGAAAAGGCAGATCCGGGCGGTCGTGAGAAGTTACCGATCTGCGAGGGGATCGGCGTTGGGAGGCCAGATTTCGCCTTGCGCTCCCTCATCGCCGTCGCCGCAGCGGTGGTACCAGCCTGGCGCGTAGGCGGTCACTTTGCCGGCATCCTTGGCACGGTCGTAGACTACTTTGCCGCCCAGGATGGTCCGCTCCACCGTAATGTCCTTGATGGCGTCTGATTTCGTCTGCAGCGGGTTCGCGCTCAACACCACGAAGTCCGCGAGCATTCCCACCGCGATCCGCCCCTTCTTCTGCTCCTCAAAGGTCGCGTAGGCTCCTCCGGCGGTCCAGATGCGCAATGCCTCTTCCGGACGCATACACTGCGACACGCCATACACCTTGCCCTCGGCACTCTTGCGGGTCACCATGCACTGAATGCGCAACAATGGGCTTGCGGCGCTCACTGGCGAATCGCTATGACCCGCTACTGGGATTCCCATCTGCAGGCCACGCTTGCTGGGATGCATCCAGTCCCAGCGCTCTGCACCATACGACTCCATCTTATCGCCATGCTCCCACTCATAGGAGTGCGGGACGATCACCACATGCGCCCGCTTGATCCGCTCCAGAAGCTCCTGCGTGACCACGCTGCAGTGTTCGATCCGATGGCGCGCGTCCGGGCGCGGCTCTCGCTGCTGCGCGCGCTCGATGGCGGTCAGCACCATCTCGATCTCACGGTCGCCATTGCTGTGGCAGGCGACCTGAAGGCCCGCGTGATGGATCTTCCAGATGAGCGCGTCCAGATCCTCCTGGGTGCGCGCCGGGGGAATGCCATAGAAATCCGGGCGATCCACATAAGGTTTCGTCAGCCAACAAGTGCGGCCCGAGAGGGAGTTGCCATGAAAGATCTTGATGGTTCCGATGCGGATCATATCATCGTTCTGAGGGCCGGCCTTCAGCCGCTGCTCCAGTTCCGACTGACTGTTTTCGCGCAGCATCACATTCAGACGGGTAGCCAGCAAGCCCTTCTGCTGCAGGGTCTCGAAGGTCTTCAGCGTGGCGACGCTCGTCCCGGCCACGCCGGCGCTGGTGATGCCCTGCGCGGCGTACTCCCGGAAGCAGACCGCATAGCCCTGAAGCAGGGTGTCGGGGTCGGGAGGGGGCGGAGGCGTGCCGACGCGGGAGATCAGCCCGGCGGCAGATTCCGCGAGATAGCCATCCGGCTCGCCCTGCTTATCCTTGCCGATGGCGCCGCCTGCCGGGTTGGGCGTGTCCCGCGTGATCCCGGCGGCTTTGAGCGCATACGAGTTGCACACCGAGACATGGCCGCTGGAGTGGCGGATGATGATCGGATGCTCGGTGGAAGCCAGATCGAG
>DATGIG010000639.1:0-13620 GCA_035295825.1 Chthonomonadaceae bacterium
GTCTGGAAGCGTGTGCATATCGGCCTGGCCGTGGATGCCGAGGATGGACTGCGGGTTCCCGTGGTGCGCGATGTGGATCGGAAGGGGCTGGCGGAGATTGCACAGGAGACGCAGGCGCTGGTAGAAGCTGCACGCCGGGGCAAGGCGCTTCCCGATCAGATGCGCGGAGGAACATTTACCCTGACCAATCTCGGCATGTTCGGAATAGACGCCTTCACACCGGTCATCAACCTGCCGGAGTGCGCGATCCTGGGGGTGGGGCGAATCAAGCCACAGCCATCGGTCGTGGACGATCAGATCGCGATCCGGCAGAAGGTGTGGCTCAGCCTCACCTTCGATCACCGCCTGGTAGACGGCGGCCCGGCGGCACGCTTCCTGCAGCGGTTGGCGCAACTGATCGAGAAGCCCCACCTGCTGCTGGCATAGAAGCAAGGATTGTCCATGAAGACCATTCAGGACCTCTCTGTCCTGAAAGGGACGCTCTCCGGATGCTCTGGGGGGGATGCAGACGGCAAGCGGTAGGATTAAAGCCGAATACGATACAGACGACGTACCCACGAATCCGACCGAGAATAGCGCTCTTCGAGGGCCAATAGGGTGTCGAGATTGCCGTCAACCACTCCCTCCAGCAGATTCGCCAGGGGTGCCTGCCAGGAGGTAGCGGGTGCGTAGGCACAGACCAATAACCGTCGAAGGTCATGCAATCGGTGGTTGTAGGTGTCAACCGCCCACATGGCGGCTACGTCGCGTGACACATCGTGGTGTTGAGCATGGTGCAAAACGATGTTTTTCTCGATCGATCCTGGGGTAGAATCACGCACCAGAGAGCCGAGATCGTTGGACAGAATAATGAGATCGCGGGCTGCCGCCTGAGCGGCTTCTAGTGTGGGCCGGAATGGATCCTCGCGCGGAACATCGATGCCCAGGAAGACCCGCCAATGGTCCAGATAAGGCATCACAAAGCTGGTTCGCCGTCGGAGCGCGAGGAACGCTTCCTCACTCATGGCGGCAAGATCGGAGTTGCGCGCTTCGTTCAGCGACAGACAGTAATCCCGTAAGCTCGCTTGAAAATCGTGGAGTGCAAAAGCGCCATCCTGTCCCCCTTCCGGTAGCTCACCCAGCCATTCGGCCAGGGCTGCGTGTTCTTCCTCCACCTCCCGACCCTCCAGCAGATCCATGAGGGAAGCGTGAAACGCATGCCAGCGCTGGTCTGACATGACATCACGGCCGGTCATAGCGTCCAGATAGAGGAAGATGGCGGTAAATTTGGAGGCACGCAATCGCCCGGAGTTGTTGGCGCGGCTGGGGACACAGCGGCAACCGAATGTCGCCGCAACGAGAGCCTGTTTTTGATACGCACGGACGTTATCCAGGTTGCCGAACATGCGATGCGACTGCATCCAGTCGAGTGTGCGTTGCGTGATATCGGCAGAAACCGGACCGATGATGATATGGAAATCCGGGGGGTGCACTGCCTGCTTGATCGGTTCTAAAGATGCAGTCATTGTATCTCCTGGGAGAGGAATAGAGGATTTATTATTTACATCCTCATTATCCCAGGCGACCGTGTCACGAACCGTGTCAATTCAACAGGCAAATCGTGTCGCAAAGAAAAAAGGGATTACTTCTCCGGAAAGTCTAGGAACTCCACGGGTACATGTTCGGTCAGCCAGACCCCATTGGCCGAAAGGAAGAAGCTGTACCCGTCTGCCGCCATCTCCAGGGCGCGCACTGTCAGGATCACCGGCTTCCCATGCCGTTCCCCCACGCGGGTAGCCGTGGCAACATCCAATGAGAGATGGACATGCTGCCGGCTGCCGGAGTGCAATCCGCCAGCCCGGATGGAGTCGACAAACTGGGAGGCGGTCCCATGGTAGAGGAGTTCGGGCGGATCGGATGGAGGTAGGTCCAGATCCACCGGAAGGGAGTGTCCCTGGCTGGCGCGAATGCGACGCCCATCCTCGCTGAAGGCATAGCGCTTCTTATCGTTCTCCGCCACCACGCGCTCCAGCAGGGGGCGCGTCAGGTAGCGTCCGGATTGGTTGGTCAACTGGATCAACTCCTCGACATCCGCCCAACCGTTCTCATCGAGGGTGAGCCCGATCTTCCCCGGATTGTGCCGCAGGATCAGGCTCAGGTACTTGCTTATTCGGACGATGTCCGCCATCATGCTCCTCACTTCATCGTCCCATACTCGGTATTACGCATCCGACGTGAGATACGCGATGGAACGTTCCAATAGATCTTTCAATGTCGCCATGTCGATATCTTCCAACCTGGCGATGTAGAGGCAGGATTTGCCTGTCTTGTGCTTTCCCAGTCTCTGTAAAAGCGGTCCTTGTGCTGCCACCCACTCCTATATCGTCGTACAGGGGCGTTGCACTCAATTCTATAGGCATACTAACGGGCAAAAAACCGATCCGGAAAGTCGGAGACAGGCGATCTTGGTCTTCCCGTTTCGGAGTATAATACAGGGCGTTGGGATTGTCAAATGTGCGCTTCTATGAGGAGGTTGCGACGCAGCATGGAACTCAAGCAGAGGGTGGAACGGTGCCTGGAGCGCTATCGCGCCGGGGAGCGGATCGAGGCCGACCTGACGGCGCTGTTGGACGCCGTGTCCCGGCCTCAGCGGCAGAGCCTGCTCTATCTGCAGGCATCGAGTTCGCACCCCTATTCACGGGCTATCGGGATCAGCATCTTTGAAGAGGGGAAGGATTCCGAGGGAGTGGACGCGCAGGGCAATTTCCTCTATCGCTCCATCAAGGAGGCGCTGGACGATGGCTGGCGCATCATCAAGTTTCCCGAAATGGCGGCGGCGATGGACGACCAGAACAACTATGGCCTGGGCTGTGAGTTTATCCTGGAACGGTGGAGGTGAGCGATCATGAGCAGCAACGCGCCCTACAACGCTACGGTGGATTGCCCGCCGACGCTGACGGATCGGCAGGTGATCGACTTCTGTCGCAACGGCTTTCTCCTCTTGCCGGGCGTCGTGCCGGACGAGATCAATCGCAGGGTGGTGGACTACCTGGAGACGGTGAATGACACCTACGAGCCCACGCCCATGATGGAGCAGGAGTGGTTCGTCGAAGGCGTCCTGAAGAACCCGGAGGCGGCGGGAGCGGTGCGCTCGCTGCTGGGCCGGAACTTCACGCTTCCGAACATCATCAGCAACCATCGCGGGCCGCTGCCCTGGCCGCACGTCCACGGCTGGCATCGGGACGGCGGCTCCCTCTACACCCCGAAACTGGAGTATCTGCAGGTCTTCTACTGGCCGGAGGAGTGTACCGATGACATGGGGCCGACCGAAGTCCTGCCCGGTTCGCACTTCCTACGGACCAAGGCCCCCCTGATGGCGCACTACGGCAAGATCGCGGGAACCGTCTCCTGCGCCGGTCCTGCCGGGACCATCTTTCTTACCGTCTATGGTATCTGGCACCGGCGTACGCGCGCCACCTCCGGCCCGCGCGGCGTGGGGCAATTCCGCAATCTGCTCAAATACAACTATTGGCGCACGACCGCGCCCTGTCGTGACTGGCGGATCGAGCCGGACTGCGACTTCAACCTCATCAACTTCGATCCGCCGAAGCCCGTGGCCTTTGAGCAGTTTCAGGGCGGCATCGCGGCGGCGCGGATGTTCTGCTGGCTCTGTGGTATCGAGGACGAATATACTTTCCGAGGAGGGCAGTGCTGGCCCATCGTCCCCACCGTGCGCGCCGGAGCCAACCAGATGGGGATACCGCCCTCCCTCAAGCGCGACGCCGACATCTGAGCTTCCCCGGCATCCGAAGCGCCGAGGGCAAGACCCCTACGGGGTCAGCGCGGCACGCAAATCGTTCGCTTTGCCGGATGTTGCGCCCGCCAGAATATGATCTAAATGCTCTATCGGCTCCGACCCCTTCATACAACGCGCGGAGAGCTGGGTAAAGGCGGCGCGGGCGGCTTGAAAGAGCGTGGTCATCTCCTCGGCGGACCCCTGCAGCGGCGCGACCGGTTCGGCGATGTTCGTCGCGTCGTCTTGTACCAGGTCCTCAGCCGGCCATACCGCATCGGAGAGTTCGATGACCGCCGAGTGGGGCGCGCCGGGCATGACGTAGCGCAGATGCAGCGGATCGAAGGCTCGGTCCTCATCCTCCGGCATCGCCACGTTGAGCACGGCAACCGTCCACGGGCGGGGCTGCCACTTGCCCAAGGTGGATTCCAACCAGACCCAACCGACGCCGGGATGCCAGTACTCCACCAGCCAGTGTTCATAGAGCGGGCCGGACCAGAGGGGAAGATGGGCGACCGTCCGCGCCGGTATGCCGCGGGCGCGCAAAAGCGCCGCCGCCAGGTTGGCCCGGCTGGTGCAGGAGCCGCCGCAGGCCATGGCTGCCTTTGCGTCCAGGGCTTTGAAGGGCGCGCCCGTGCCGCGATTGGTGCTGGTAAACGCCATCACCTTGCGGGCATAGGTTTCAATATCCTCGGTCCCCTGCGCCAACTCCTCGGCCTTCTTCCGAATGATGGGGTCCGCGCTCTGCACACAGGCCGTGCTGTGCGTCCACTTCTCTACGTCGGCAGGAACTTCCGGTTTGTTGGTCTTCGAGAGGACAGCCGGATCCCGATTGCCCACCAGCACCAGCGCCTCATATTTCACCAGCGCGCCTTTTGGCCCGGTAGAGACCGAGACATCGCAGAGCCAGTTCATTCCATCCGGACGTTTGCGCCAGGTGTAACCCCGAATTGCGCCGGGCGGGTTGCTGGTGACGCGAAACGCGAGCGGAACCTGATCGCGGTACTCTCCCGGTATCGGGAAGGTCACGACGCCAGTAACGCCGGGCTTGGTCTTGACCGGCGCGCGCTCGATGGCGCGTATGACGCCGGGACCGCCGAGGCTTCGAAGCGTGGAGGGATCGGGACGTTTTTCCGCCCCGGTGGAGAGATGCGCCTCCGCCAAGAGAATCGGGGAATCTGAATCGTTGTAGAGCACAATGCGATACGAGGTCGTGCCGATTGGCGCCACCAGGTTCGCGGTAATCGGCTGCCAATCCTTGCCGGTAAGCGCCACATCCCAGTGCCCGCTGGCCAGCAATTCCAGGTCGCCATTCTGCGCAAAGACATTGATCCCAAGCTGGCCTTTGCCCTTCGCAGATGCCTGGAAACGCAGTTCGTGTTCGACCGGCGCTTTCAGCGCGTCGGTAAACACGGTACCCCCCATCTCGCCCATCGCTCTCCGCTTTTCCAGTTGCACCACGCCGCTCGCGCCTCGCTGGATGGAAGGCAGTACCGAGGCGCTCATTAACCGCCAGCCTTTTGCGCCTTCAGCAAACGTTGGGTTTGCAAGCAATTCGTCCGCGCCCGACGGTAGCGCGTTCCACAGAAGCGCAAAGCATATCATGGCCAGGAGGGGTTTCATAGCGGTACCTCTTTCGTCTTTCAGGTAAAGGGGAATGCGTCGCAATCTTAGCATTCGAAGGGTTAGACACGTCCATCAAACCTGGAGTTCGATTCCGCATGGTAGGGCAATTCTTGGATGCCAAGGGCTTGCATCAGGCCCGCGTAATCGTTGGGCGTCGTGAACAGTCGCACGCATTGATTTGCTGCGATCCGGTGTGTCCACGGCAGAACGAGCAGCACCGGAAACAGCAACAGCGTTCCGGCCAGGAGCCAGTAAGAGACGATATGCGGTCTGGGAGTATCCATCGGTTTAGCGATACGTTTATTTTTTTCTTCTCTGCTTCCTCTTTTATCAAGATTTTATCTCCATCCCTTATACTCTTCCTATCAAACCCCCGCTCGACCACGCTGTTGCCTCGTGTGGTCCATAAGGCAGGGGATGAGGAGAACAGAGTGCGTAGGAAGGAGATCACATTATGAAGGAGCAGAACACCCGCCTGCTGAACCGGCGAGGGTTTCTCACCCAGGCCGCTTCCGGGGTCCTCTTATTCACCACCTCGACGATATTCGCCGATCAGCTATTGCGTACTCCGCCGCTGACCGAAGGCCCGTACTATCCGGACAAGCTGCCCCTGGATACCGACAACGATCTTGTCATCGTCGGCAATAGCGGTAAGATTGCGGATGGGGTGATTACCCATCTCTCCGGCAGGGTCCTCGATACCACGGGCAGCCCGATGCCCAATGTCGTCGTCGAAATCTGGCAGTGTGACGCCCATCAAGTCTATCTGAATACCTCCGACAGCATCCCGAAGGCGCAGCAGCGCGATAAGAACTTCCAGGGGTTCGGGCGGTTTACCACCAGCTCCAAGGGCGAATACTACTTCCGCACCATCAAGCCGGTGCCCTATCCTGGCAGACCAGGACCGCACATCCACTTCAAGGTCAAAAAAGGGGATCGCGAATTGATTACGACCCAGTTGCTCGTGCGCGGTCATCCCGGCAACAAGTCCGACAACATCTACAACGGGACCCGCGACCTGATAGACCGCGAGCTGATCCTGGGCGATTTTAAGCCGGTCAAGGATTCCAGGGCAGGCGAACTGGCCGTCCATTTCGACATCATCATCGGTCGCACTCCGGACGAGAGTTCGTTTGTGCCCGGAAGTCTCTTCCAGGCGACAAAACGAGCTTAAGGGCTTGCTTACGGGGATGAAATCCCCGTGCTGAAATGCGAAATCAAAGGTCGCGCTTCGCGCAGCCCAAATTCGCTTATTACGCGAATTTCCTGCGCGGGTTCCAAATATCGCCGTTTGAGTCCACGAAGGTGGACTTTGCCTTTCAGAACGGCGTTTCAACGCCGATCAGAGGAGAACCATGAAAAGCAAATATAGCATGTTGGCAGTAGGCGGGATGGCGCTCGCAGGCGGAGTGTTGCTGTTTCCCACCTTCACCCGAGGTCAGGCGCCCTTCGGAACGGGGAGCAGAGCCGCCCGGCAAGACCGCAACGATGCGCAACTCTCAGGAGTGGATGCCTTTGTAGCCCGGTTGATGATCTACGATAAGAACAAGGATGGGAAGATCACCAGGGACGAAATGACCGACGAGCGGCTGCAAGATCTGTTCGACCGGGCGGATACCAACAAAGACGGCGTGGTGACACGCGAGGAGTTGGTCGCCCTGTACGAGCGTGAGGCTCCCGGCCTGCAGGCCGGAGGCAATGGCGGCCCTCCGGGTGGTTTTGGCGGACCGGGCGGCCCACCCCCTGGTCGTGGCTTTGGGGGGCCTCCTCCGGGCGGTTTCGGCCCCGGTGGTCCCGGTGGACCAGGCTTTGGCGGCCCGTCCACGCCCGGCCAGGTCCTGCCGGATTTCCTACAGCAGCGGCTCAACCTGACCGATGCGCAGAAGAAGCAGGTGGCGAAGCTCCAGAAGGACGTGGATGCGCGCTTGGACAAGATCCTGACCGCCGACCAGAAGAAGCAACTCAAGGCGCTGCGCAACCGCAGGCCGGGCGGTCCAGGCGGTTTCGGTTCCGGTGGACCGCCTCCCGGTGGGTTTGGCCCTGGCGGTCCGGGAGGCTTTGGACTAGGTGGACCTCCGCCCGGTGGCCCGGATGGGGCGCCTCCGAATGGAACCCAATCTCCATAGCCGAAATTTTTCGCGTGAGAGAAAGGAACTCTCCACTTTTGTGGCGAAATAGAGATGTAGAAGCGTATACGCCCGCAAAATCCGGAACCCGAATGCCAAACGGTGTGTCCTACGATACGCGGGCGTCTGGGCTCAACTCACATTTCTTGCCCGTTTGATGCAGGCCCATGAGAGACCTGCCAAAACCCGGTTTTTTCGCCTGGTTTAGACCGGCAAGATACGTCTCAGAGCCTCTAAATGAGGATCAAAGGAGTGTATCCATGTTCAAATCACGCAAGATCGGCTTCAGCTTGGCTGTGGTGCTAGGCTTGATGATGACGGCCCCCGTGATGGCGGATGAGGCGTGCAATCAGGCCGTAAACAATATCAACAAAGCGACGGCGACGCTCACCAGCCTGCAGCAGTTGCGCGATCAGATCAGCCAGCGACAGACCGCGCTGGCGAGCGGCGGCGCCTCTGCGGATGCGCCGTACAAGTGCCCTGCCTGCGGGATGATGATGCCCACCTCACCGACCGGAAACCTGACCAAGGCGGTGAAGTACGGTGGGAAGACCTACTACTGCTGCAAGGGTTGCGACATGAGCGCGACCGCGGATAAGTAGCTTAACCCCCGATTTCCATCCTCCGCTCCTTCTCTGTTTCTACAGAGAAGGAGCGAATCGCGTTAAAGGAACCGAATCCATGCCTGCAGTCGCCCCTACCTCTCCCCTGGACTTTACTCTCGACAGCATCGACGGCAAGCCCGTCGCGCTGGATCAGTACCGGGGGAGCGTGGTGTTGATCGTGAATGTCGCTTCCCAGTGCGGCCTGACGCCGCAATACGCCGGCCTACAACAGCTCTATGCGACCTATCGGGATCGCGGCCTGGTCGTGCTGGGCTTTCCTGCCAACGAGTTCGGGCAGCAGGAGCCGGGAAGCAATGCGGAGATACAGTCGTTCTGCTCCACACGCTTCAGCGTTACCTTCCCGATGTTCGCCAAGATCGTCGTCAAGGGAGAGGGGCAGCATCCGCTCTACCAATTCCTCACCGATAAGGCCACCGACCCGCAGTTTGCCGGCGATATCGAGTGGAACTTCGCCAAGTTTCTCTTGAACCGCAAAGGGGAGATCGTCGCCCGCCTCTCGGCTCGCACCGACCCGGCCTCGCCCGAAGTGGTCGCACAGATCGAAGCGCTGCTCGCGGAGTAGGCATCCGGCCTATCCGAGAAGGAGAGAAGGGTTGATGATCGTGCCGCAAGAGGTGTCGGACCGCCTGCTGGCGGAGTGCCTGGGCAGGCCGCAAGCATACCGGGAGTTGGGCTGGCTGTGCGACCACGTCGGCGGGCGGACCAGCGGCCTGGAGAGCGGGCGGCAGGGAGAGGAGTGGGCTGCGCGCTTGCTGAGCCACTGGGGGCTGGAGAACGTCCACTTCGAGGAGTTCCCGGTCACTGCCTGGAGCCGTGGTGAATTGCAAGTGCAGGTGACGGAGCCGATTGCCTGGAAGTTGACCGCGCTCTCGCATGGGAACGCGCCTGTGCAGGCGGACGTCACCGCGCCCATCCTGAATGTCGGCCATGGCGAGCGCTCCGATTTCGAGCGTCTGAAAGCGGAGGTGCGCGGGAAGATCGCGCTCTGCGATGAGGGGGTCTCGGAGGGCAAGCGGGCGCTGCACCGCTCGGAGAAGCTGCGGCTTGCCGTGGAGTATGGCGCGGCGGGCCTGATGATCTTCAGTTCCGCCTCAGGAGGATTGCCGCGTACCGGGGTGTGCCATCGGGGCGAATCGCCCATTCCCAGCCTTGGCATCTCTCAGGAGGATGGCGCACGGCTTCTGCGGCTGTTTGCCGCCGGGGCGACGCCTACGGTTCGCATCGTCATGACGAACCGCTTCACGCAGGGCACAGCACGCAACGTTATCGCCGAATTGCGAGGGAGCGAGCTTCCCGAGGAGGTGGTCCTCGCGGGAGGACATCTGGATTCGTGGGATGTAGCACAGGGCGCGACGGACAACGGCCTCGGCACGGCGATTGTGCTGGAGATGGCCCGCGCGCTGGCAGCGCTAAGCGTTCGCCCCCGCCGCACGGTGCGCTTTGCGGTCTGGGCGGCGGAGGAGATCGGTCTCTGCGGCTCGTGGGAGTATACGCGCCGACATGCGGAGGAGCTGCTCGGCTTTGCCGGGGTGATGAACTTCGATATGACCGCCGACCCCTTCGGATACTGGGCGCCTCGGCCTCTGGGTAAGGAGAAATCCCTGCCGACCGACCCAGGGATGGCCCTGCTGCGCGGGCTGGCGGACCAACTAGCGGCGCTGGGCATGCGGCAGGAGTTCCGGTACAAGGCGGGGCTGCATAGCGACCATCAGGCGTTTATGCTGGCCGGAGTGCCCATTGTAGGGCTGCAGTCCGAAAATCGCACGCAGGGCGCGCACTACTACCATAGCGTGGGCGATACGTTCGAGAAGGTCTCGCTCCCTGCCTTTGTGCGTGCTGCCGCCGTAGGCGCGCATACCCTCTGGGCGCTGGCCGATGCGCCCGAGCGCCCCTTCCCCACGCTCGATCCCGCCCAGGTGCGGCAGTTGATTGATGAGGCGGACCTCTACGAGGCGCTGGTCGCCGAGAACTACGACGGCCCGCCCATGCACAGCTAACGGTTCAGACGCGATTGGGCTGGACGCCGTTGACGCAGCTTCGGAGCGGCTCATCCCGTGCGGCTCGAAGCGCCTCCTCGACCGCCATCAGGAACAGCCTCGGCTTGCTCTCGCGACTGTGCCAGGCGTAGTGCGGCGCAAGCAGCGCGTTCGGGCAGGAGAGGAGAGGGTGATCCAGAGGCAGCGGCTCCTCCTCGAAGGCATCTATCCCCGCTGCCGCAAGCCGACCACCCTGGAGCGCTGCGACCAGCGCGGGCGTCTCCAGAACCGCCCCGCGCGCCGTATTGATGAGGATGGCCGTCGGTTTCATCTGCGCCAGCCGCTCGGCATTGAGAAGGTGATGGGTCTCTGCCGTCAGCGGCACATGGACTGACAGAATATCCGCCTCCGCCAACAGCTCCTCCAGCGTACAGCGCCGGACATCCAGCGGGAACGCAGTCTCCGGCAGGTAGGGATCGCAGGCCAGCAGGCGGAAGCCGAACCCGCGCGCCCGCGTTAGGGTCGCCCTCCCGATGCGCCCATAGCCCAGCACCCCGAACTGCATGACTTCGAGCGCGGGCATGGGGTGGGGGAGCGTGGGCTTCCAGGTTCCCTCCCGGACGCAGCGGTCGAGGAACGGCAGCGCGCGGGCCTGCGCCAGCGCCATCGCCATGGCATGGTCGGCGACCTCGCCCATGCAGTAGTCCGGCACGTTGCAGACCGCAATGCCGCGCCTTCGAGCCGCCTCCGCGTCGATGTTGTCGTAGCCGACCCCGATCCGGATGATGACCTTGCAGCGCGTGAGCTGCGCGATGACCTCCTCCGTGACCCGGTACCAGGTGACGACCAGCACTTCCGCCTCGCGGATCCAGTCCATCGGGTCGCCCCCGGCGGCCTCCGCATCTACAAAGGGGATGCCGGAGGCCGCCAGCGCTTCCAGGGCTACGGACGGATACTCGGCAACCAGATCCGCCAGGACGATCCTGGGAGAGTTCGTTGGTGACATGCTTCTCCTATAGCGTTCCGGATCTCCGTCGGTTCTCACTCAGCCTTGGCTGCCGGCATGTCTACCTCAGAATGCACTGGGGAGTTTCGGGCAGCCCACTCCTCCCGCGTGTTGACGCGCGGAAACGGCTCGTCGGGAATGGGCAGGCCCAGAGCGGTGCAGAGGGGCTTCCAGCCGTCGGAAGCGCGCCACTCCAGAAGGCGATGTGGGGGAACGGTCGCTCGCACCTTCGCATTGTGCTGATCGAATGCCGCCTTGCACGCCTCCGCATTTCCAAGATCCATGGTAAACCGCGAGGTGAACAGCGCCTGGACCATGGCAAACCAATCGAGGTCCGGGGGCGCGTTCCGGGTTACATTGAAGATCGTCTCATGTGCGCTCTGCCACCAGGCCTCCGTATCCCGTGTCGAGAGGACCACCAGCGCGTCGGGATAGGCCTCCATCAGTTCCGGCCAGAACGCCGACGAGGGCCAGTCCACGGCGGCGGCGTACTCCTGGAAGAGTTGGTCCCAGTCCGGCATGTTGCCCAGCGCCGCCGCATGCCATATGGGAACTTGCTCCATATGTTTGAAGACCTCCAGCATATGATGGCACGGCGCGCCCAACAGTCGCTCCAGCGCCAGCTTCAGGGACATGGTGCCTGTCCGACCCAGTCCCGCTCCTACCACACGCAGTTTCATGGTTTCTCCTTCTTGGCGTCTTTCGCCCCTTTGATGGGATAGCCTTTCCACACCCACTCCAGGGCCTGCGGGAGCGTCTGGTTGACGACCCTGCCGTCCACATGCCCCGACTCCTTGGCATAGACAAACTGGTAGTGGTACTTCTTGGCCTTCAACACGGCGGCCATCCGCTGGTTCGCCAGGGGCCAGTTGTGGAGCGTGGATTCGGGGTCGTGGGGCCGGAGGTCGTTCGCTCCGACGTGCATCCAGATGCGCAGGGGCTTGGCTCTGCTCTTCGGGATGAAGTGCTCATGGTACTCCCAGGCCCCATGCGGGGACTCCGGATTGAGCGGGGACTGCTGGTTCACATAAGTACCGGAATAGGAGAGTACCCGGTGGTAGAGGTCCGGATGGTACCATGCCATCGAGAACGCTGCCGCCGCGCCGGAACTGCCCCCCATGGTCATGCGGGCATTGGGGTCTTTGGAGAAGGTTACATGGTAGTCCTCGGAGATTTTGGGCAACACCTCCGTCTCGATAAACTCGGCGTACTTGCCGGACACCGTGTCGTACTCCAGGCCGCGCTCGCTGCCCTGGGCGTCGCCGCCGCCCGAATCGATCATCACGGCGACCATGACCGGCAGCCGGTGATCGGCGATCATGTTGTCGAGGATGGTGGGAATAATCCGGGAGCCCATGCTGTCCTGCGACACAAAGAAGGGCGCGGGCGTGCCGGCGACGTACTGGCTGGGCACATAAACGGTCACATGGCGCTGGTAGGGGACCACCTGGCCGGGGGCCGTTTTGCTGATGCCGGGGTAGATCTTGCTGTCGGTCGAGTTCATCGTGAACCGATAGACCATGCCCTTCGGTACGTCGTCCCTGGGCGTCAATTCCGGGGCATTGGCATACGGCGGGCCGATGGAGTAGTCTCCGTCGGGCGCGTTAGGCGTCCAGGGGGGAAGGTTTTCCAGTTCGGCAAGTGACGCGGGCGTCTGGTCGTTCGTCTGCGCCCGCGCGCCATGCATACTCAAAATCGGATATAGGCCCGCCGCCAGACAGGCCAGCGTAATCCCGATCCCTACTCGTGTCTTCATTTCCGCTCCTTCGTTGGGGTCTCGAAAAACTCTATATACAATTCCCCACGGTTTACGCAGTATCCTTGCTCCGTCGCCGACTATGAGCAGGAATTTATGCTGCGTTGCGGGAACTGGGCATTGCGAAGCCCTTGAGGAACCAGGAGTTTTCAACTCATGGAAAACAGATCCGCAGCGTTGGGGAGGGAGGAAGAGGATGGGCACGGTTGCACGCATTATTACCACGTGTCAGAACGGGCGGAAGCACGCCACGGTCGCTGGCAATAGGGAGTATATGCTGGCCATCTTCGAGAGGGCGCTGAAGCAGAAGCCCGACCTGGTGTGCTTCTCTGAGACCTTCACAGGGTCCGGGATTTATGGGCAAGCCAGCGCGGAGACGGCCGAAACGGTGCCTGGGCCGACGACGGATGCCTTTGCCCAACGGGCGCGGGAGCACCGCTGTTATGTCATCTGCCCTATTCGGACCACACGCGCGGGCAGGCAGTGGAACTCCGCCGTGGTGATCGATCGATCGGGCGACATTCTTGGGATCTACGACAAAATCCACCCGGTGACCACCTCTCCCGACTATACGGTTTTTGAAGACGGCATCTCTCCCGGCAAAGAGCCCTGCGTCTTCGATTTGGATTTCGGGCGCGTCGGGATCCAGATCTGTTTCGACGCGGGGTTCCCGGAGACCTGGGCGGCGCTGGCGCAGCAGGGCGCTCAAATGGTGTTCTGGCCGTCGGCCTA
>DATGIG010000640.1:0-12040 GCA_035295825.1 Chthonomonadaceae bacterium
CCGGAAACCCCGGCCCCTGATCCATCACGATCAGGGAGGCGCTCGTCTCCGACACCTTCAGACGAACCTGCATGTCTCCCCGACCGTGCTTCAGGGCATTGGAGACGAGTTCATTCACTAGGACCGCAAACGTGGTGCTCAAACGCGCAGGCAGGCGCAGCTCCTCCACATCAAAGGCGATCTTGCGCCCATGCACCATGCCCTGCATGGTGGGCATGAGCTTGTTCATGATCTCTCTCACGGAGACATCCGACACCTCGGCATCGTCCTGCGCCTGCTGGGTCAGCAGATCATGAATGGAGGCGAGCGCCGCAATGTGCTGGTTCAAACGCTGCAGTTCGCCTGCCGGGATCTGCTCGGCATGCTGCATCTGCTGTAGGTTCACCAGCGACGTGATGACCTGCAGGTTATTCTTGACCCGGTGGTGCGTCTCCCGCATCGCACGGCGCAGCCGCCCGTTGAGTGCCTCGATCTCGGTCTGATGGAGCGCCAGGGCCTCCAATGCCTTCTTGCGCTCCTCCAACTCCTGCTGTGCAGCACGATAGAGCAGCGTATTGTCGATGGCCAGCGCCGCGCGTTCGGCCAATCCTTGTGCCAGTTTCAGGTCTTCCGGACCGTAGATCTGACCCGATTGTTGCGACGCAATGAACGTAATGGCGCCTAAAATGCGCTCCCGCGCCACCATGGGAACGATCATCACGGAGTACAACCCGATGTGGCGCAACATCTCCCGGTGCCGTGCATCCTGCGCCGCCTTCAAGAGGAGTTCTTCCGGAATTTCGGGATAGAGGATCGGCTTCCCGGTACGCAGCACCTCGGAGATCCCCGGCTCGTCCGGCATCAGCGGATAGAGCCTCCGGAGTTCATACGCCAGCTTCACCTTATCGGGGTTCACATGGGCGACCGCGAGTTGGCGGATCGTTCCCCCCTCTTCCAGGATGTCCACCACGCACCAATCGGCGATGTGCGGAACGGCGAGGTCCGCCACCTGTTGCAGCGTCTGTTCATACTCCAGCGAGGATGCCAGGAGGGACGAGGCTTCCGTGAGAAACTCCCGAGCTAACTCCTCCTGTTTACGCGCGGTGATATCCACGCAGGCGCCGGTCATACTGGCGGGATGTCCCGCCTCATCCTGCAGGGTCTTCCCCCGCTCATAGAGCCAGTGAACGGTGCCATCCGGCCAGATCACCCGAAACTCCATTTCGAAATCCGCGCCCTCCTCGACGCAACGCCGGCATCGGGCGATGAATTCCGCCTGATCCTGGGGGTGCACACGGGTGATCAAATGCGACAAGGAGTGTACCGCTCCGCCCGGCGCAAGCCCGAGCAGACGCTCCAGGTTCGGATCCCACTCCAGGGCATCGGTCGGAATATCCCAGCGAAACGTTCCGGTCTCCGAGGCATCGAGCGCCGCCCGCAGGCGCTCCTGGCTCCCCCGTATGGCCTCCTCCGCCTCTTTCCGCACCTGCGCCAACTGGAGGTGGGTGGCGACGCGCGCCAGAAGCTCCTTGGCGCTGAAGGGCTTGGTCAGGTAGTCGTCGGCGCCCGCTTCCAGCCCCTCGACCCGCGCCTCTTCCCCGGCCCGCGCCGATAAGAGAATGATCGGAATCGTCCGCGTCCGCGCGTCGTTGCGCAGCGTGCGTAACAATTCAAATCCGTTCAGGCCAGGCATCATCACATCGCAGAGGATGAGATCGGGACGGCTCTCTTGAACCGCCGCCAGCGCTGCGCTCCCATCCCCGACCGTCGTCACATGGTAGTCCCCACGCAGGAGCTGCGACACATACGCCCGCATATCGGCGTTATCGTCCGCAAGCAGGATACGCTTCTTCGGTACGCCCTCCTCAACAGGGACAACCTCCGATGCGACGTGCTCGGAAGCGAAGGCGATCCCCTCCACCACCGCGACATCGCCCTCCGGCAGCCAGCGCAACGCCTCCTCCACATAGGGGCTTGCCCCCAGGGCGGTAGAGACGAGGGTACGCGGCGTGCGAAGGCGATCCTTGGGAAGGTGGGCCACTCCTAACGGCAGAGAGACGATAAATGTGCTCCCTCTGCCGTATTCGCTCTCGACTCGGATCTCGCCCCCATGCAGTCGAACAAGCTCCTGCACCAGCGCCAGCCCGATCCCGGTTCCCTCCTGCGTCCGGGCCTGCACCCCTTCCACACGGTGGAAGCGCTCGAAGATATGGGGCAACTGCTCCTGCGCGATACCGCTCCCGGTATCGCGCACCGAGAGTTCGGCCACTCCATCGCGCTCCTGAAGCGCCACTTCGACCTCTCCCGCCTCCGTGAACTTGAAAGCGTTGGAGACCAGATTGAGCACGATCTTCTCCCACATCTCCCGATCCACATAGATCGGGCTGGAGAGAGGCGGGCAGTTCACCATAAAGCGCAGACCGGCCTTCTCCATCGCGGAGCGGAACACGCTGGCCAGCTCGTTGGTATAGGCGGCAAGGTCTATCGGTTCGTAGCTCGCCTGCACTCTACCGGCTTCAATGCGGGAGAAATCCAGCAGCGTATTGACGAGCTTCAAAAGGCGCAGCCCATTCCGATGCACCACATCCAGGTTCTCGGCAACCAGGGCTCTCGTGTCCGTACGCAGCGCGTCCTCCATCGGCCCCAGCATCAGGGTAAGCGGGGTTCGGAACTCATGGCTCACATTGCTGAAGAAGGTGGTTTTGGCCCGGTCCAACTCGGCCAGCGCCTCCGCGCGTTTGCGCTCATCTTCATACGCCCGTGCGCTCGCCAGGCTCGCCGCGATCTGCCCTGCCAGCAGTCCGACAAAACCGATATAGTCCGCATCCAGCCTCCGATACGGACTGATGGCTGCGACCAGGAAGCCGGCAGGCCGCTCCTGTCCCTGATGCGCCAGGGGGACGATCAGCGCCTCCTGGGGCGGCGTCTTCCAGGGGCCTGTCGGCAAATCGCGGAAATATGCGGAAAGATCTTCCACCACCAGGGGGGACGCCTGTGCCAGGGCGCTCTGGAAGGGCCAGGGGGTATTCTTCCCGGCGATGTCTACACGGGGCGCCGCGACCGGATGTCCCGGCGGTATTCCGGTCGTGCACTCCAGCCGGGCGCAGCGGCCTTCGGCATCGAAGAGATAGGTCAATGTGAAGGGCAGATCGCGCTGTCCGGCTTCGAGGCAGTTCCGCACCGCAGCGAAGACTTCCTCATAAGTCTGCGTGGAGGCGAGGGCAGAGGCAACCTCGCGCAGCAGGGTCAGGCGGCGCTGGCCAATGACGCGTTCGGTCTCCTCGGTAACCACACAGAGCATGCCGCCAATATCGCCGCAGTCATCTGCCAGGGGGCTATAGGAGAAAGTATGGTAGGTCTCTTCCGTATACCCGCTCCGCTCCAGAAAGAGCATCAGGGCTTCATCCCAGGTCGCGTTGCCTGTCTGTAGTACCGTTTCGATGCGTGGTCCGATCTCCGGCCAGATCTCCTCCCAAACCTCCTGTGCGGATGCGCCCAGCGCCCAAGGGTGTTTGACGCCGAGCGTAGGGCGGTAGGCATCATTGTAGAAGAAGGTCGATCCCGGCCCCCAGCCCATCCACATCGCGTAACGCGAGGTGAGCATGAGACGCACCACCAATTTGAGGCTCTGGGGCCAGGCCTCCACCGGCCCGACGGCGGTTTTCGCCCAATCGGTAGCGCGCATCAGCGCCGCCATTTCACCATTCCCGGCGAAACAGTCGAAGGTTTTCAAAGGTTCTTGTTCCGCCGATACGGCAGGCAACGACTTCACCGAATCTCTCCCCTCTGCCATCGAGGTATGAATATCCTGCCCTCATTCGGAGTAACAGGTAGAATCTTTTGTTTGAACGCTCACCTATATACGCCGATCCCCCTGGAAAGTTGCATCCGGATGGCGAACGGCGCGGTATGGGTTGCACCTCCCTACTGTCTGGCGCCCGCATCTCGAAGGAGTTTAGTTATCTCCGGATAACCCTGTGCTTGCATGAGAGCCGTTCGTCCCCATTGATCGCGCACCTTGAAATCGGCTCCTCTGGAAAGCAGCAAGCGTGCTTTTTCGGCAGAGCCCTCTCCTGCTGCGGTTATCAAGAGCGTCTGCTTATAGCCATCACGAACGTTTATGTCAGCTCCCCGGTCTATCAGCATACGCATGATAGCGGTATCGTCGTTCATCTCAAAGGCATATTGTAAAGCGGTGCGCCCTGCAATAAAAACAGGGCCAGTAGTTCCAAAAGCCGTTTCATACACCGTGCCGCCTTTGTCCGCAGGTCTGGTATCCGCATCTTTGTCCAGTAGCAATTTCACGGTTGCCGCTTGACCGTAAGCCGCTGCGGACATCAATGCCGTCATCCCGTTCTCATCGTTGGCATTGACATTCGCTCCAGCATCTAACAGAGCCTGTACTAAGGGTAGGTTCTCATCGGGCACGCCTGTTCCGGGAAGACCTTGGACCGCTATCAGAAAAGCCGTCTGAGTTCGTTTGGCTGGTTGCCGGCGCGCCTTCCACTTGTTCTGAAAAAACTGCCACAAGGAGAGCCCTGCATACGGACTATCCACGGCGTCAACATATGCGCCTTGCTTGAGAAGGAAACGCACTCCGGACGCATCCCGATGTTTGACCGCGACAATCAACTCCCGATCCAACAGCGCCTGCCTCCAGGCGCGCCATGTCAGTCCGATCAAAACGGAGGATAGCAAGAGGAGCATGATGAGGGTGAAACAGGCAATACGTCGAAAGGGTTGTTTCTTCATAGCGCTCACTCATCTTCTCAAAGAGGTCCGATGAAGTGGGCTTTGAATTTGCTGCATAACAACAAAGCTCACGTGCCGGGGTCTCTACGAGAATGTAATATCGTGCAAAACCAAAACGCGGCCCCGGTCTGATTTAGTGCCAGGTTAGATGACCGCGTTAGGTCTCAAGTGCATCAAGCAACGTGCTAACGGAACGGTCGAATTGTTTCTTATTCTTCCAGTGGCTGAAATCAGGGATGAAGTATTCTCTGAGTTCGACTGCCATATCCTTCCCAACATCTGCGTTAAAACTGTTCCAGGATTGTACTCGTAAAAACGGCACCAGTCGGATCGGAATGAGTTTGCGACTACCCGAGCGTCGTTCCTCATCGAATGCTGTTCTAATTTCGGTAGCAACCCATTGACTGGCCATACTGTCGTCTGACAGGACAAGCAAGAATCTGTCGTAAAGTCGGATGTTTGCCTCAATCTCTTCGTGGATCTTGACACCCGGCTTCATCTTTACCGGAGCGTACCAGGCGTTTACCCCGCCGGACTTCAGGCTCTGGTAAAGCTTAGAGACGAAGACTTCATCTTTATGTGAATAGCTTATAAAACACGATTTGTAAACATATGGGACTACGGATGCAGGTGGTGTTGTGTTCAACTGCGATGAAAATTCTTCGGCAACACGCTGGACTTCTGAGGGCCAACGATCATCGATACGCGGGAGGAAAACAGAACGCGGTCCAGATGCCGATAACAGACCGTTGTCAAGTATATATCGCGTCACGGCTGGGTCGTTCGGATATGCACTCGTGTGAATGACAAGCGAATGCTCCGGGCCTGGGGAGTTTTGCCGTATCGCCTGAAATACATCGCCATTGAGTTGTGGCGGATTCTGTTTGTCGTTTTCGAACTTTAGATCGATAAGGAAGATATCGAACGGTTGGCCATTTTCAGCGCTTTTTCGGACGGCAGCGATTGCTGAGTCTCTGGTGTAGGCAGCTTCAATTTGGATTGGTAATAAATTGGCAAGTGCCTGGCGCAAGTGATCCATTGTATCATGCTCATCTTCAACAACCAGTATTTTTAGTTGCTTGCCATTCATAAGGTAACCTTGTGCCATTGCCATCTAACGAGCGTTTATAAACTATTTGCCCTTTTCTATGGGCAGGTCAGGTACACCGACTTATTTTATCGCCTCCAGTGTCTACCTTTGCCATCCATTTCAGTCCGAGGACGGCGTGTTTGGCGATAGAGCAGTTATCGTGACACTTACTAAATCGCCCAAAGCGCGATTTAGTAAGGAGGCATAAAACGCGTTGGGATGCATTTTGTGTTCTCTAATCTAAAACTGATCGGCAATCGTCTCAGGATGTGGTTCCAAGTGCAGGCGTAACGCAGGCAACGATTTCTATCCAGTCCCGCTCAGAGAGATGTCCGATGTGGCCAAAATGTGGGCACGGTCACAAAGAAGGCTCGAAAGGCAGAAGCACGATGAAGTCCTGCCTCTGCCCAGTCTTGTAACACATAGTCTGTTGGTGTCGTGGCATCAGCGATCTGCGTGGTCAGCAAACCTAAAATCGCATCCGGCCGGTTGGAATGATAGGAAGAAGAGGAAAGGACGACAGCAGGATGCTGCTTTGTTCCTGTGACGCCCTGGAATGGGACTGTTACGACATCACCGGGCTGAAGCATGATCGCTCTCCATGCCTTCGACGGGCAACAAATCCTCCTCATCGCCATACAATTGGGCAGCATATTGGAGGGATTGGACTGCATAGGCATGCATGTCCTGTTCTGTCCAATCGCCATGGCCCTTCTGACGGATATGCTGGAACTTCAAAAACCGCAGGAAATCCAGGGTCTCCCCGATCAAGGCTTCCGGGGCATCTTTCGCTTCCGATATCAGCGCTTCTATCTGGGTCATTGTTCAATACCTCTATTCCCGCGTGTTCAAACTGGCACTCCCTTCCCTGCGAAATGGACAGGGAAGGGAGTGAACGTCTACAGAGATTAGATGATGTTGCGGCGGGTGGCGTTGAGCTGCTTCTTGGCCTTGATGGGCTTGATGGTCGCCACGTTCTCCGGCTCATAGTCCACCAGCTTCAGCCAGTCCTCCTGCGAGTCGCCCTTCGGGAAGATCTCGTTCTCTTTGAACTCCACGCGGACGGCGCGCTGCAGGTCGTCGAGGGTGAGGCCCTCCAGTTCGGAGCGCTTCTCGATGCTGCGCTTGATGGCGAAGTCCTTCGCCCGCTCGACCACCGACTTGATCAGCGCGCCGCTGAGCAGATCCTTCCAGTAGAGCGTCTCCGTGCTGGCGTTCTTGAGGTGGACCTCCAGGAACTCCGTCTCCTCGTCGCGGCGGAAGGTGTACTCGGTGATCAGGTCGAGCAGTTCGTCTATCGCGCCGGAGCAGTCGCCCTTATGCTCCTTGAGCAGTTCGGGATCGAGCGGCACATCGCTCAGATAGATCTTATAGATATCGCGGGAGGCGCGGCGGTCGGGCCGCACCACCTTCACCTTGCGGTCGATGCGCTCCGGGCGCAGGATGGCCGGGTCGATATAGTCGGGCCGGTTGGAGGTGAGCATGACGACCACGTTGTCCAGCGCCACCATGCCGTCCATCTCCGCGCAGAACTGGGGCACGATGGTGTTCGAGATGTTCAGCCAGCGCCCGGACGAGCGGGTTCTTAAGAGCGACTCGGCCTCATCGATGAAGATAAAGACCAGATGGCCCTCTTTGCTCTTTTCGCGGGCCTGCGCAAAGATCTCACGCACCATGCGCTCCGACTCGCCCAGCCACATGTTCAGGATCTTCGGGCCGCTGATGTACATAAAGTACTCTTTGACATCCCGCCCGGTGCGCTCCCGATACTCCTGGGTGAGGTTGTAGGCGGTCGCCTTGCCGATGAGCGTCTTGCCGCAGCCGGGAGGGCCGTAGAGCAGGATGCCCTTGAGCGGGCGCTTGCCGAAGCGGGCAAAGAGCTCCGGATGGATCAGCGGCAGTTCGATGGCGTCCTTGATGACGCTGATCGCCTCCTCCTGCCCGCCGATGCGGCTCCAGGGCAGGATCGGGACCTCCTCCAGGTAGTAGTCGCTGGTCTCCTTGGCGGCGAAGTGCTCCAGCGCCACCTTGAAATTCGGCTCCATCCGCACCTCGGAACCGGCTTTGAGCGGCTCCTCTTTCAACGCCTCGCCCCGATAAACCACACGGGACTGCATCCCCTGCGAGTCCATCGAGACCCGCAGGCGACCGTCTTCCAGCGTCTCGGAAATCTTCACAATCGGGCCGCCCTCGGCATAGCCCAGGTCGCCGATGACCGCGAACGCCTCGTTGACTTTGACCTGGGTGCCGACTTTGAACTCCGGGTTCTCCAGTTTGGGGTCCACGTTGGCGATGTACTCCTGATCGCCCAGCGCGATACGCACCGTGAGGCCGGGCTTCTCTTCCGGCTGGGGCTCCTCGCGCATGCCGAACGTGCGGCGCGGCTTGGGCTTCTTCTCCGGCTCGATCTTGCCCAAAAAGACGCCGATGCGGTTGGCGGGAGAGGTGAGCTTGGTATAGGCCTCCTCGAACTCCGCGATGACCTTCTTGGCCTCCTCCATCATCGCTTCGTCGGTCTCGATCTGCTCCCGCAGGGCCATCAAATAGCCCAGGCGCACATCGTTGCGGGGGGTCATACGAATGATTTCATCGAGCAGCCACATGGCCCGAAGCTGCATCTCCGGGCTGTCGGCGATCTCGTCGTCTTGAGAATTGCGGGCTCGGTCATCGTCGCGGTTGCTGTCAAAATCGTCGGCGTTATCGCGGCGGTTACGGTCTCGTCGCATGCGTTATCTCCTTACCTGGCGCAAGCCATGGGAACATTCGCGAAAGGAAGTGGAAAGATGCGGACACGCTGCTTTTCAATGGTGTCCAGTATAGCATACTCTACGCGGTTTGGAAAGCGGAAGTTTCTGCCGGGGAACGACGCCTGTCTACTTTCCACCCGGTAAAACGGCTAGTTCTTCGCCCCCTATTAGGAGCAGGCATTCTCCCGGACGGGTTGACCGATCCGCCGCTCCATGCTATGATTATGCGCGATCCCCACGAATCGCGCGCCGGTAGGAACGCCGGGAATGAGGCGAAGGATGCCAAAACGAGCTCAAATCGAGAGGACGCTCCAGGCGCTGAGGAGTGAAGACGAGATCGAGCGGCGCAAGGCTGCTTCCAGGCTGGGCAAAACCGCCAATATGGAAGCGGTCGGTCCCCTCTGTCGAGCCTTACACGACCCGAATTGGCGTGTGCGCCGCAGTGCCGCCGGCGCCCTGGGCCGCATCGGCAGCCTGTGGGCCGACAATAATGTTGATGAAGATGTTTCGGTGCTGCTCGAAGTGCTCGAAGAGGGCCCGGAACGGAACCGCAACGGTATCCAGCAGGCCGTCGAACCCCTTTGCGGCGCGCTGAACGACCGGACCCTGAGCGTGCGGCGCGAAGCGGCCACGGCGCTCGGCCTCCTCAAAGCGCCCGACGCCGTTGAGCCGCTGTGCCGCCTATTGACGGATAAGAAGGGGAGCGCTCGGGCCAGCGCGATCCTGGCGCTCACGCAGATCGGGCTGCCTGCCATCCCTTCGCTCTGTCGCAGGCTCACCCCGGCCCATCAGGAAAGCAGCCAGTCGCTCCTGGCGTTGCAGAACATCGTCAAGAGCTACGGACCCTCTGCCCTCTACCGCCTGCTCCAGGAGGAGGCGCTGACGCCGGAACAGCGTTGGAATGCGCTCACATTGCTTCAGGAATACCGTTCGCATCTCCCTCCCTTCTCCGCCGCACGCCGTCTCCTTACCGACCTGCGCCGGTTTTGCGAGAGCGCCGCCCAATCCGGGACGGAGGAGGTGCGCACAGGGGCGCTCAAGGTGCTGGAGTATACGACGCTCGCCCGCGCCAGCCAGCGCAACCTGACGACAGAACAGGATGAACTGCTCCGAGGCGCACAGGGCGACACGGTTCCGGAGAGCGGCGCAACCCTGCTCCGAGGCTCGGAGAGGAGCGAGGCGCCTGCCCCCGAAACCCGCTCCCTCTGGGCGAGCGTGCGACGCTGGCTAAAACGGGAATAGCCGCAAAAAGGAGAGAGGTATGGCGCGACAGGCGGAGAAGCAAGCGTGCGAAGGATCGGACTACGTTGGGATCACCGTGCGGGTACGGTATGCCGAGACGGACCAGATGGGGATCGTTCACCATGCGAACTATCTGATCTGGTTCGAGGCGGCACGGAGCGCCTTCTGCCGGGAGCGAGGCATCGACTACGCGCAGATGGAGCGCGATGGGATGATCCTGCCTTTAATGGAGGCCCACTGCCGCTACCTGCGCCCGGCACACTACGAGGAGGAGATCGTGGTCCGCAGCCGAGTGGTCGAACTCCGCCGGAGCCTGCTACGCATCGAATACGCGGTCGAGCGCGGCGCGGAACTGCTGGCGACCGGGGAGACGCTACAAATGCTATTGGATCGCGAGACGCGCAAGCCCAAGCGCTTCCCCCAAGAATTAGCCGCCCGGTTCCTGGAGAACCGGGAGAATAACTTATCCACAGATTACCACAGATTAAAAGCCACAACAGGGAGGAACACTTGACTCCTCGATTGGGCCTAATCGATAAATCTCTTCCTTTGTTTGTAATCTGCGTTAATCTGCGTCAATCTGCGGATCGTTCTTCTGTTTTTCTCAATAATTTCAACGTCCTTAGCCGAGGCTGGCGTAGACCGGGTCGGGCGGTTTGGGCGCTTCCAGCCTATCGCGCATGGCGAGCAGTTCGGGCAGGGTGGCGGCGGAGCGCATGATGGAGCGCCGGGTATCCTGCGACAGATCCACAATCATTGGATCTTTGAGCTTGTTGCCGCGATGGTCCACTTGAACCAGGACCGTGGGGCGCATGGGCGCTTTCGGCAGCGTGCCCGCGACGATGCCGGCTTCGCCGGTGTTCAACTGGACTGCGATCCCTTCGGGATAGAGCGCAATCCGCTTGGAGAGAGCCAGGACGACGTCCTTGGCGAACTTGGTCCCGGTGTGGGTGAGCAGATACGAGAGCGCGACGTCGGGCAGGACGGCAGGAATGCCCAGGCGCGGCGAGGTGAGCGAATCGTAGGTCTCCACGACATTGGCGACCCGTGTCAACAGGGGCAGTTTGTCCCCGGACGCACCCGCCGGATAGCCACTGCCATCGAGGGCTTCATGATGCCGCAGCACGATATTGGCGGCGACGCTGCTGATCGCCTCCGAGCGCACCAGGTGCTCTGTGCCTAACTGAATGTGCTGCCGCAGGATGGCGACTTCCGAAGCCACCGGAGGCGTGGCTTTCTGAAGCAGCTCATCCGGCAGGAAGATAAAGCCGACATCGTGACAGAGCATGGCGACGGCCATATCGTGCAGCATCGCTTCGGGCACATGGAGGTCAATCGCCAGTACGGTGGAGAGAATGGCGGCATTGACCGAATGCTGCATCATCCGGTCGGAGCTGGTGCTGACATCGAGCAGGGTCACCAGCGGGTTTTTCGACTTCATCAGGGCGTCCACAAGGCTATTTGCAGCGGCTTTGATCGCCGCCGTATCCAGCGCGACGCGCTTCTCCTTGAACTCCTTCTGCAGATTGCCAAACGAGGCTTGCAGCGCCTTTTCGCACTCTTCGCGCAGCTCCGACTTGGTGGGTTTGACGACCGCCTCGCCGTTGCGCGGATCGATAAAAAGCGCCTCGATATGGAACTTCCTCAGCCGCTCGATGTGATGCAATCCCAGGCGTTGCCCCCGCGCAATCAGCGTCCGGCCCTGCGGATCGCGCACATCCTCCGCGACACACATACCCTCTTTTACATGTTGTGACGACACAAATTGCATTGTTTGCCTGCCTCCCGACACGACTTTCCCGACATTGGCAGGATTATCGGCAATTCAGGGGGCAAATATGAGAGAGGAAACAGGCGAATGCAATAGGATTCCACGCCTTTCGGTTCACGCGATGGGGGCGCATGCGGCGGCGCGACGCCGCTGTTCCAGGTGGATGTAGAGGACCTGCACATCGCCGGGGCGCAGGCCGGGGATCCGCGCGGCCTGGCCCAGCGAGCGCGGACGCACGCGGGAGAGTTTTTCGCGGCCCTCATGAGAGAGGGCGCGGATGATGTCATAGTCTATGTCGTCCGGAACTTCGACGGCCTCCATACGCGACGCCTGCTCCACCTGCACGCCCTGCCGCCGGATATAGCCCTCGTAGCGCGCCTGGATCTCCACCTGCTCCGCGACCGCACGAGTAACTGCTGGGGAGGGCAGATTGGCGGGGTCGAGTTCCAGGGCCAGTGT
>DATGIG010000641.1:0-11511 GCA_035295825.1 Chthonomonadaceae bacterium
AAAGGCACTGATATACCTGAGTAAGTACGGGAGAAAGGAATAAAGCCCGGTCGCTTTTAGCTTCCGGGCTTTGATTCGCTAAATGTCTTTGGTACTCTACTTCATCTTGGCTGGCTTCATATACGCTATTCGGACGCCTTATGTTCCGGCTCTTTCGTCTTCTTCTCTTTCGGCACGGTAAGAGCCTTCTGCAAGCTATCCGCGAATAACTGAAACTCCGGCGAAGTCTTCCCGCCGTCTATCTCTTCACGGATACGCTTAATCGCCTCTGCTTCCTTCTCGGTGGCTGTTCGGCTATCATCGGGCATGGTCGTGTCTCCTTAACGCTCTCTACTTCGTATAGGTCTAGTATACCGGAAATGAGAACAATAATTCAGGGTCTTTTGCCTCGCTCCGACATAAGTTTATTCCTCGCCTGTTCGTATTCGATCTCTCCGCCGTTATCATCTCTGATGTAACGATTTCTTTGACAGAGTTCGCAGAAAAATGATTCATATACATGCTTATCTGGTCCAACCCTGTCATTGGAGAAGCGCAAGAGATTCCCGCAAACCGGACAGCAGGCTCGATAATCTGCTGACCACTTCACATTGAAGCGGTGAAGCAGTTTTTTGTGAGAGCGAATCAAAAGGATAGTCAACCATGCGGCTTCTGCTAATACTACTAATAGACTTACTTCCACTATCATGCCTAGCGTGCTTTTTGATAGTAATACGAATATGTGCCGGTCAGACCAAGAACGAAGAAACACGGCAATCAGTAAAGCTAGCGACAGGGCTGACCCAATTATTATGTCTGCTGTACGCTTCGCTAATGCTTCTCTCAGCTTATCTAGCATCGCCGTCAGATTCCAATAGAAACGGCCCGCCTCACACTCCGGCACGAGTGCGAAACGGGCCGTCTATCGTTGCAGGGAAAACCCTGCAACAATGACAAGTATGGAACGATAGGCGGTGCCGCGCCTGCCGTTATGTAACAACCAGTATAACGTACAGGCGGGCAGGAGTCAATCCCCCTACGCCGCTTTAGGGGCAATATAGCGCAGGTGGCTAGTGGTCAGGCGGTCATAAGTCAACCGCTTGCCCGTTATATGCTGTACGGCCATGAGGAACCGCGTCAAGTCCGTGCCATCCCTGTGATTGAAGCGGTAAGTCAGTTCATCGGTATAGCGGAACAGATGGTGAGGAAGCGCATAGGTATAGGTGCCGTGCATCATCCGATCTAACAGGCCCCAATAGTTCTCCATGCCGTTCGTGTAGACTCTGCCCTCTACGTAGCGTATGGCGTGATCTACATAAGCGTGCTGGAAACCCTGCTCGCCAAGTGCCCGGTAGGACTTATGGGCGTCCGTGAAGACTTCCGTTCCTTCTTCCACGTTCGCCTGAATAGTCCCGCACAGAGTTTCCTCTTTCGTATCGGGAACTACATACGTGCGAACCTGACTAATCTCACCCTTGACGCCGCGCTCTTTGTCGGCTTTAATGCCGCGCTGCAGAAGCCCGAAGACGACGGTTTTGCCGTCCGCGCCGCGTCCCTTGATCTTCTCCTGCTTCTTATCGTAGTGCATGGTCTTGGCCTTCTGCCCTACGTAAGTCTCGTCAACTTCTACCGTGCCGGTCATCTTCTCTAAGGTGCCATTCTGAAGAGCATAGCGTACCCGATGCAGGACAAACCATGCCGTCTTCTGCGTGATACCCAACGAGCGACCTAATTCGTGACTGCTGATACCGTTCTTAGAATTGGTCGCCAGCCAGAAGGCAACCAGCCATTTATCCAACCCGAGCGGGCTTTCCTCAAAGATCGTTCCTACCTTCACCGAAAACTGCTTGCGACAACCCTTGCAGTTCCAGCGCTTCACGGACTGCATGAAGGTGACTTCCTTACTCTGGCAGTGGGGGCAGGTAACACCTTCCGGCCAACGCATAGCGGAAACGAACTGTCGGCAAACATCTGCGTCGGAGAAGTATCGAACGGCTTCTAAGAGGTTTTCGGGTAACTGATTTTCCATGACTAACTGACCGCCTGCGAGTAGGGATAGTTTCTTGCCTTGACACTATCTATACTTCGTTCGGTCGGTTAGAACCGGAAAAAGAATTAACGAAAACCAGCAAAAATTTCTCGTTAAAATGTTGAAAAGTGTTATACTATCGGAAGTAACTACCTATAAGGGAGGCAGACTTATGAAAGAAGAGGTACTGCGCGTTTCACTTAAAGACATTACTGGGTTTCGGCTCAACTGTTCTAACTGCGGCGGCAGCATCGAATTGCCGCTATCAGAAATGCCGCTAAAAGTATACGGAACGAATGGCCGTATCGAATTTAATGGGAAATGCAAGATTTGCGGTTATACCTATGATATGCCTCGCATCGCTGATCTGTATACGGACCCAATCATCAGATTTGTGCAAGCCCTAGAGGAAATCAAAGGCATTGACCCAAAGATGGAAATAGAAATCGTTATTCCGCAATCCGTCAAGAATGTGTCAGAGTAATCCGTACTTACTCAAGTATATCAGTGCCTAAATAAAGGAGCTTTCCTGCTTTATTCTTTGCTTAGCAAATATTCTCTGATTCCCCATCAATAGCGCCAGCTGTCTTTTATACATCGCCTCCGCAGGTCCATATTGTTTGAGAATAAGTTGTTGCCTTGCAATTATTTCGACAACAGTAATAAGATCGTCAACAAGGCCACCGGCCAGGCTTTCCACAGGATAAGATTCCAATTGTTTGAGAACCTCTTGGCTGAGTTCCAGGCATCGGTGATAATCTTCGATGCTGTCCAAATATGAGGAGATTGCAACATAAATATTTATAATGGTAAGTTGTGCATTTAGAGCCATGTTTAAAGCAGTAATCAGGTTTTCATATTCTAGACACACAAGGATTTGACCTAGCATCTTCTCTTTCGCGTTTTTCGATCTAATCAAACGAGCAAGCTCTCTGCAAATATCACTATAGTGCTGGCGGAAGGCAGTCTCTATGGCCATACGTATTTCCGTTTGCTCTACCGTCCCTATTCGGCTGCGCAAGAAATAAGGAAATATAGGTTGAATTTGGAAAAAACCAGGCGCTTGCGGATGCTGGTTCAACAATCCCCAATTGATAGCCTCTTGCACTACTGATAGCCATCGCTCAAATGGAAGATGCGAGAGTGAAGGCTGATGTTGCAATTGCCGGCTATATCGTTCGATCATTCGACCATCAATCACGGAGGTGAAAGGAGCTAGGCAAGCAAGCAAGCCCCTGGCTTCAGAAGACAGATTACTATGGGAGTACTCTATACATCGTATGATTCTTTCTGTTGGATCTATATTTACATCACCCTCTTGCAAAGCTTTCAACACCTTAGTGGGCGTCTCCTTGGCTAAGTTGGCAAGTGTAGCCTCCATTGCTAGTGGATAACCGGCCAGCAACTTGAGCAGCTTCTGGAAATCCGGATCCTGGCGATACTGCATAGCCCCCCGCTTTTCTAAAATGCGTTCAGCCAGCATGGAAGATGCTTCTGGATCAAGGCCAGGCAGTTCATAGATGTTGTCGCCGAACGTGTTCGGGGCCAACCACGCCTCTCCGCTCCGTGAGCCTAATAGCACAACGGTCTTGCCGCCTTCCAGGGATTTCAGGAAGCTATGCAGAGCTTGCTGTTCGTTGGGCGGCAGTGTGTTCGGAATGGCGAGGCTATTGCCTGTAATCGATTCCAAATTGTCCAATACCAGCAGATGGCGGTCGGCACGCAGACGCTCGGCCAATCGAGCCTGCTGGGCGTCCAGGCTGAGCGGCTGGAACTTTGCCATCTCTACCGGCGTGAAAAGCCTCTGCGCGATTTCTTGCATGATCTGCTGCCGCGTCCAGGCTTTTTCATCATAGCCGAAATAGAAGACTTGATCGACAAATTGGGTCGTTTGCCACCAAGCTCCCAGATGATGCAACAATGTGGTCTTGCCCGCGCCACCCATGCCGCGGACTAACAATTCATTATGATCGGGCTGCCTATCTGGCTCGGACGACAGAAGCCGCTTTTCGATGTTGAGAATATCCAGGTCGCGCCCGAAAAACCCGTAGGTCGGAGTGGGGAAGGGATAGCGCACGGCCTGGCGCTCGAAATACGCTGCCTCTTCTTCTGCTGTCCCGAAGTCCGCTACTTCCAGACGGACGGATTGATTTTGATACACCACTGGCAGCAGCCAGTCTTCCAGATCGATGGTCTGGTTGAAATAGGCGCACCGGCCCTTCCTATCGTGCAGTTCGCGGCGGGCGCGGCGGATGGCGAACGAGAGATCCTGCCCCTCAAAGACTCCCTTATAAAGATGGCTCATCATCAATTCGGCGGCACTGACCGTCACCGAGTAGCCCATCGCCAGCACCATCTGCATCCCGGCCTGCATCAACCGGCTGCCCAGGCTGGTTTCACTTGCACCGACTTGCTTGCCCGACTGGCAGGCGTTCAGCACCACAATGGGAACCTGATGGATTTGAAGCAAACCGGCTAGTTCCTCGGCCTCGACCGGATCGGCCTCGTTTTCTTTGTGCCCTTCCAGAAAGAGAAACGCTTTGTAGCCTTCATACGCCTGGATGTCGGCTCGGCCGTAACGCGCCTGATAGAGAAACCGATCGCTCTCCATCCCCTTTTCAAGTTGTTCGTAGGTGAGCAGCGCGCCATGAACGTCGAAATGGACAACGTGATAGTAGCCCGCACCGTGCCGGTCTCGCATCGCTTCTAGGTGGCGGACCAGAGCCTGATAGGTGCCGGGGCGCAGAATGTCGATCTGCACACGCACGTTCGCCTGCCGCAAGCCCTCTACCAGAGGACGGGAGATCGTCCGATATCCCACATCTCGCCCACCATGCGGACGGGCTGTTACAATCAGCAAGTTGATAGTAGGAGACGAGCGCGGTCTGGCACGGACCGGCTGCGGTACCAAATTCTTACGTACCATCGGAGCATCCAGGGTCAACGCGTTGGGTAACTTAGGATCTTTCAAGGCTTCCCAGTGCAGTTTGTGGAATTCCGGCGACCCGGCGATCTCGAACTGAAGGGTATTTATCCCGGTCTGAACGCCCTCTTTATAGCGGGCATAGGCTTCCGGGTCGGTAAAAAGCTGCTTGAATAGCGCCTCACCATATGCCTTGATGCTGGCGGCGGCGGTCTGCGCGTCCACCTTCCTGGTGAATGGAAACTTAAGATGGTCCTCAAAGTACCATTCCAGCAGTGCCTCCTCCTTATCTGAAAAAGGATCGGAGATAGTAATGGGATATTCACCTTCGTTGTCAAAGCTAACAGTGGCATTCGAGCCATCTGCAGCTGGCTGACGCTCACGGATTTGAATCAACATAGGAACTATTCCTCATCGCGCGTAATGATAAGCAAATGGCTTCCATCTGGCTGTTCAACCTCAATAATCTGCGGCTGCTTATGTGCTCCCCGTTCGATACAAATCTTCTTGATGAGATCATAGAGGCCAGCCGCGGCTATACCCACGCTAACATCATGTAACAGCGCGATACCGGTGACCAGTAGAGAAGGCTCTACGTATTGGGTCGGTGTCGACTCGCCTACACTGGCTTTTGCCACCGCTTGGCCTTCCGGCGTACTGTTCCAGGCAGCGACAAAGTCGGTGGCACTCAACTCTAAACCTGGGGAAAGAACGATCTGATACTCCATATCATCTCCTATCAGTTTCTGAAGGCAGATATAACGGATGCGCAAGCAACCAGGATTATTATATCAATTTCCGGTCGGTTCGTCCAGTAAAATAGGATTCTGCGAAGGTACCAGATAGCTCCACTCCCTTCCCTATGAGCGTAGCGAACGTATTAGGGAAGGGGGCTGGGGGTTAGGTATCCAACGTGGCGAAGTGGCAGGCGGCAAAATGTCCATGGCCCAGATCGCGCAGGGGCGGCGTCTCGCGGGCGCAGATGTCGGCGGCGAGCGGGCAGCGGGTCCGGAACCGGCAGCCCGACGGGAGCGCGACCGGGCTGGGCACGTCGCCTTCCAGCACCTGATGCTGCCGCCGCTTCTTCGGATCGGCCACCGGGACCGAGGCCAGCAGCGCCTGCGTGTAGGGATGCTTCGGGAACGCGAAGACCCGGTCAGACGGTCCCTGCTCCACGAGGATGCCCATGTACATGACCGCGACGCGGTCGCAGATATGGCGCACCACCGACAGGTCGTGTGCGATAAACAGATACGACAGGCCGCGCTCGGACTGCAGGTCCTCCAGCAGGTTGAGGATTTGCGCCCGGATGGAGATGTCGAGCGCGGAGATAGGCTCGTCCAGGATGAGCAGTTTGGGGTCCGTAGCGATGGCGCGGGCGATGCCGATGCGCTGCCGCTGGCCGCCGGAGAACTCGTGCGGGTAGCGGGCGGCGAACGCCGGGTCCAGGCCGACAGTCTTGAGCAAGTCGCGGGCCTTTGCCAGCCGCTCCTGCCGCGTCCGCGTCAGCCCGTGCGCCTGCAGCGGCTCCGCGACCGTCTCCCCGACCATCATGCGCGGATCGAGGGCGGCGTAAGGATCCTGAAACACGATGCCCATGTTGCGCCGCAGCTGCCGCAGCGCCTCGCCCCGGAGCGCCCGCACGTCCACGCCTTCCAGCCGGACCGTGCCGGCGGTCGGCTCGATGAGCCGCAGGATCGCCCGGCCCGCCGTGCTTTTGCCGCAGCCGCTCTCCCCCACCAGCCCCAGCGTCTCGCCCTGCCGGATCGTCAGGTCAATGCCATCCACCGCATGGACCGTCTCCCGCACGGCGCGCCAGCCCTCCCGCCGAACCACCGGGAAGTGCTTGACCAGCCCCTGGACTTCTAATACCGCATGACTCATGCTCATTCCGAAATTCTCCCCCTCTCCTTCCGAAGGAGGTGAGGTAGAGTCAGGGGGTGTGGTCTCTGCCTCTCTTCCCTGTTCCCTGTTCCCTGTTCCCTTTCTGCGGGTGAGGTCTCTACCCCCCATACAGATAGCACCGCACCCTCTGTCCAGGTTCCGGGGTCGTCGGCTGCGGCTCACGGGTCGGGCAGATGTCGGGCATGCGCTGCGGGCAGCGGTCGAAGAACGGGCAGCCGGGCGGCAGGTGCGCCAGGTCGGGCGGCTGGCCGGGAATGCTGACGAGCCGCCGGCTCCGGTCCGTGCTGATCTGGGGCAGCGAGGCCAGCAATCCCTGCGTGTACGGATGCTTCGGAGCCGTGAAGATCTGGTCTACCGTTCCGCTCTCGACGATCGTGCCGGCGTACATCACCAGCACCCGGTCGCAGACCTCCGCCACGACGCCCAGGTCATGCGTTATGAGCAGGATACCTGCATTTGTTTTCTTCTGCATATCGGCCATCAGGGCCAGGATCTGGGCCTGCACGGTCACGTCCAGGGCGGTGGTCGGCTCGTCGGCGATGAGCAGCTCCGGATTGCAGGCGAAGGCGATGGCGATCATCACGCGCTGGCGCTGCCCCCCGGAGACCTGATGCGGGTACTGGCGATAGCGTATCTCCGGCGAAGGAATGCGCACGGCTTGGAGCAGCCGCAGCGCCTGCCGCTTCGCCTCGGACCGGCTCACGCCCGTGTGCAGCCGGATCGGTTCGGCCACCTGCGCGCCGAGCGTCATCGTCGGGTCCAGGGAGGAGAAAGGGTCCTGAAAGACCATCGCCATGCGCTCCCCGCGCACCTGCTGCATCTCCCGCTCCGGCAACGCCAGCAACTCCTTCCCCTCCAGGCGAACGGAGCCGCCCACGATCCGCCCGGGCGGATTCGGGACGAGCCGCATCAGCGAGAGCGCCGTCACGCTCTTGCCCGAGCCCGACTCCCCGACGATGCCCACCGTCTCGCCCCGCTCGACGCGAAATGAGACGCCGCGCACCGCCGGCACCGTCCCCACCAACGTGCGAAACTCCGTCCGCAAATCTTCGACCTCTAACAGCGGCGCTGCCAAAACTTCTCCTCCTGCGTAAACTCTCCCTTAAATGCTCCCCCTCTCCCCTTGTGGGAGAGGGAGTCCGCGTAGCGGCGGGGGGGGGGAGGGGGAAAGTGCTTATCGAAACACGCCGGTATGGCCCAGCGAGTAGCGGCCGGGCTGCGGGTAGATGCAGAGCCCATGCGGCCCGCGCCCTACCGGAATACGGGCGAGCAGCGTGCCGGTATGGGTGGCGATAGCGTAGACCTCCGCGTTGTAGCGACCGCTCAGCCAGAGGACCTTTCCATCGGCGGAGACGCCTCCCATGTCCGGGCTGCCGCCGTGCGGCAGCCGCCATTTGGCGATGACCTTCCGCCGGGCAAAGGAGATCAGCGAGATCGAGCCTTCGCCGCGGTTGGAGACATACAGGTTTTTGGAGTCCCTGCTGGCGTAGAGGCCGTGCGCGCCCTTGCCCGTGGGAAGAAAGCCCAGGACCTTGAGCCGGTCGCCGTCTATCATCCAGACGCCGTTCGCCATCATGTCCGCCACGTAGAACACGCTGCCGTCCGGCGAGAGCTTGACGTCCTGAGGCATGTCGCCGTGCGGCAGGGCCAGGGAGCCTACCAGCTTCTGCTGCGGCACGTCCACCTTTATCAGGGTCCCGGCGAACTCGCAACTGGCGATCAGGTAGCGGCCGTCCTTGCTGAAGTCCAGATGGTCCACCCCTCTATAGGGTACCTTGAGCGAATGGACCAGCCGCATCGTATGGGCGTCGCGGAAGTCCAGCCGCCGCAGCCCCTCCGCCACGACAATGGCGAAGCGGCCGTCGGGCGTGAAGTAGAGATTGTATGGATCGGCGACCGGCACAGGCCGGCCGGGCTTTCCGGTAGCCGGATCAATGGGCGTGAGGCTGTTGCTCTTATCGTTGGTGACCCACAGCGTCTTCAGGTCGTAAGAGGGGACCACGTGCTGCGGCAGCGTCCCGACGGCATAGTGCGCGATGATCTTGAACGTCGCGGGGTCAATGACATCCAGGGTATCGCTATCGCTGTTGGGCACATAGACCCGCTCCGGAAAATCCCGCACGACCGGGCTGAGATCGCCGGGGCGGTCGGCGGCATAAACGTCGTTGGGATCGAGCAGGGCCGGCACACCGCCCGGCGTTTTCGGGGCCGGTCGCGGGGCCCGCGCTACAACCGGAACGGGCGCCGCCGCCGGCGTTCTGTGAGGAGACTCAAGGCTGCATCCGGCCAGCAGGAAGGCGAAAAAAAATGTGCCTGCAGCGAAGGTCTGCTTCATCAATACGGTGTTGCTCCCTACATGGCGTTTTCCAGGGTCTTCGATTCTCTTTGGGCTTTAGCCGCCCGATAAATGCCTGGGGAGATGTCATGCCTCCCGAACGTATTCGGCCAGCCGCGCGTCCGCCCAGCCCTGGTCCACGTAGCCGCGATGCACGATCAGCCGGTAGCGCAGCAAGACCGCGCGGCCCGCCGCCAACTCCTCCACGCGCCAGGCGAACGGCGAGGGCGAGAGTGTGCCGTCCTCTCGCGCGACCCACGGCGGGGGATGCCAGGGGTTGTCCGGATGATCCAGGAACGCGAAGCCGACCGTCTCGGCCTGCACGACGCCCACGCAGGCGACCCACGCGGCGCTGCGGCCATGGATCGCCTCCGCGCCATAATCGCCCACGCTGTTGCGCGCCTGGCCGCCGCCGGCGGGAAACAGCGCGGAGGCTGCGCGGACCATCAGGAACGCCTCCTCCGTGCGCCCGAAGGTCACCGCCTGCTCGAACGGCGCTGCGAGCCGAAAACTCAAATCCAGGATGCGACTCTCTCCAGAGCCGGGCCGGATGCTGGCCGTCCGCCTTTCTTCCAGCAAGACCTCGCCATCCGGGCCGATCCAGTGGCACATCGCTTCAAAGCCGGCCGTCTGGGATCCCCGCCGCACTACCAGATGATCCGTGTGAATAGACGGCGCGTGTATCGGACCTGCCGCATCTTCGCTCGTCCCATCGAAGGCGATGCCGTTGACATTCCCGTGCGCCAATCGCAGCGATACGCCGCCCGGCCAGGCTTCCTGCGTCACCGCGCGGCGTCCCGGCGCGTTCAGCGCCGTGAATCCTGACGCGGCGGCGGCCCTATAGGAAGTGAAGCGGTCCCGGCCGAAAAGAAAATTGAGTTGGTCTTGCCAGATATGCACCGCAACGCGCGCAGGTTGCCGGACTTGGCCCGCCATGCGTTCCCTCCCTGAACGCTCAAAGTAAAGCATATCCCTGCGCAGGTTGTCAAACACAGCCCCACGACCGGCTTTTGGAGACGGCGCGCCCCTATGCGAGGGCTCTGGCTTTAATCAAGGCCGCGCGGATGTGTACCCATCGGTCAACACATACAAGAGCCCGCCGGAACGGGCGTCCAGGCTGAGCCGCGCCTTCTGTCCGGCAGAGACACATTTCACGGTCCATATCCATTTCGCTGGAAGATACTGCGCGCAGGCGATACGCCAGCCGCCGGCAGCCCCCATCAACCTCAACGTCTTCAGCCAGGAACGGGCGGCGGCTTTCGCCTGCAGGCCGGTAGTCAGATGGATCCTCGTTCCCCTGGAGAGGGGATATTGAGTGCCGGCGCTGAGCAACTGGCCGGTATCCCCATTCCAGCGCACGTTGACCAGGTCCTGGCCGTAACGATCCGAGCATTGCACGTTCCAGACAGGCCGGATCGAAGCGGTTCCGGGCACGAGCGCGACCGCCAGTTCCAGGGAAGCGCCTGCCGGCGCCAGCGCGTCACAGATCGGTTCGGACCGGTCCAGTATCCGCCGGACGGTGGCGTCTTGACTCTGGCTGGACTTCAGAGGCGAGACCAGAAAGGTATGGCGCATGCATAGGACGAGAAGGAATATGCCGGCGACGATCATGCCCTTTTTCATCGTTTTTCTCCTGGATGAGGCGAAGCGTTGCCTGTTCCTCACAGGGAGAGTATCGCGGGCAGGCGTAGTCAGCGGCGTAGTCAGGCAAGAGGGAAAAGCGTAGTCGGCGCCGAAGTTTTTTGCGCAAGTTTAGTCCCTATCTAAATGGCTTCTCGTTGGGATAAGAAGCGCCGGGAAGACGGAAGGGCGGCAGAGGCATTGGCGGCAGAGGAAGCCGAAGAAAGCGCATTCCCCCTGGAGATCCGGCTGTTCGGGCCGATGCACGTGCGGCTCGACGGCGCTCCGCTGGCTCCCTTGCGCACGCGCAAAGGGCTATGGCTGCTCGCCCTGCTCACTTTGCGCGCGCAGCGGCAGGTAGCGCGCTCGTGGCTGGCCGGCACCCTGTGGCCGGAAAGCTTCGAGAGCGACGCCTTCGCCAACTTGCGCCGCAGTCTCTACGACCTGCACCGGGCGCTGGGCCCGCAAGCTCACCGGCTGCAGTCGGCAGACGCGCATACCCTGCAACTGGATCTGGCAGCAGCCTTTGTGGATATGGTCGCCTTCGACCAGGCGATCGTGCGGGGGGATACGGCCTCGCTGGAGCAGGCGGTGGGGCTGTACCGCGGCCCGCTGCTGGAGGGATGTTGGGAAGAGTGGGCGCTGCTGGAACGGCAGGCGCGGGAGCAGGCGTACATACGCGCGCGGGAGACGCTGGCGGAACAGGCTCTGTCGCAAGAG
>DATGIG010000642.1:0-10981 GCA_035295825.1 Chthonomonadaceae bacterium
GTTGTGCGGGTAGAAACGCCCCGCATGTAAAATCGTTTGCGTCGGTATCTTCGTAGTGAGCGGGCTATTAGTCTCGTATAGACCTATGGTGATACTGTCTGGCACTTCTTGTTTCCAAGACTTGCCGGGGGTGCGTCAGCCACCCAGAAGCGTACTGCCTGCAAGCATGGTCTTGCAGAAGGTCGCAAGCCCCTGGATTTATCCGGGGGTAGTTGACCCGCAGCATCCCCGAAAGCGAGTACAGAGACCACAGGCAGTATCGCGATCTCTTGCGTCAGGACTTCCAATTTCGATGCGCCTACTGCCTGACACAAGAATTCTTCCTCGGTGGTGAAGCAGGATGTGAGATAGACCATCACCATCCCCTTCATGGCCCTCATGGTCGCCCTGACCTGGAAGCCATCTATTCCAATCTGTACTGGTCGTGCGCCGAATGCAACAGCAACAAAGGGGATACCTGGCCCGACGAAGAGGAATATGAACAGGGGCATCGCTTTATTGACCCTTGTGAGGCATGGGGCGACCATGACAACCATTGGCGATTCCACCCAGATGGCAGATTGGAAGCCTTGACACCCGAAGGCCGCTATACCGAACGGAATCTGATGCTCTGGCGAGAATTCCTGGTAGATCGTCGCCGACAAATGTTCCAGGATCAGGAAGACGCTGTTACGATCCGTACAATGCTGGGCAGAAAGCGACTCAGCACCCACCGCCGCGCCGAATTGGAGCGCCACCTTGCGGACATCCTACGCCGCCTGGAACCACCCCTTTTCGATCGCCCTCGACGTCCTCGTTGAACTCGAACTCTGCCTCTCATACACTTGCAGATGCATCAACACGCTACTCATTTTGGATGGGTCTCAAAAAATATTTCTTCTTTTTGGCAGATGTAATCAGGCGAAGGAGGAATATAACCAGGCACGTCGAAACAATCATCACATACTACACTTACATCTTGGTTGGATGGATTGCAATATCCTGAAGGAGAAAAACATGAAAGTCTTTCTTAGTTGGTCGGGGCAAGCTAGCCATATGGTGGCGGAGGCCTTGAACGAATGGCTTCCGTATGTAATTCAGGCGTGCCGGCCGTTTATTTCCAGTGGCGACATTAGCAAAGGAACCCGTTGGAATGTTGCTCTGGCAAATGAACTGCAAGACGCTCAATTTGGAATTGTTTGTGTAACGCCCTACAATCTTTTTTCTCAGTGGCTCAATTATGAAACGGGAGCGCTGACAAACGCAATGGACGTCCATAATGTGTCTCCGTTTCTTTTCTCTGTAGAACCTTCCGCGTTGCCCGAAACTATGTCCCAGTTCCAGGCTACGGTCTGTGACACTGTTAAGGATCCTACAGGAAAGGATGTTTTCAGGCTTGTCAACAGCCTGAATCAAAAGCTCCCCATTGAATCGCAGATCAGCCAGGAAGTGCTACGTAATACTTTCGCACGCTGGTGGCCAGAACTTCAAGAGAGACTAGATAAGGTTGTTCCTGGCCCTAAGGAAACGCGAACCTGCATGTCGTGGCTACTCACGCTTCAGGAGGTTGTGCGAATTCGAGAACCACGCCCTTACAAAGTTATGATTGTGACTAAAAATCTTTACAAACACACCCTAGAAATTGACTGCCGCAACTTTCTCCAAGATGGATTAAGTAACAATGTGGTATTCGATATCCTTTATGACGGTAAGGATGGCGGTAATGAAGATATCAAGCAACAACTATTAGAAGCATTTCCACCTAGTCCAAACCCAAATCTGCATATTATACCAATTGCAAGCCTGGAGTGCGATCACCCGGTAGTTTTCGATCACCAGGTAGTCTCAGACTGCATAATCTTAATTCCGGCTGGCGACATAAAGAGTGATCCTGATGTCTATGTAAAGGTACCCATCGAAGGTTGCGAGAATTGGATCAGAGTAGATGGCCAGGCGGCTTCTGGTTTCAGAGGTAGGTTTCAAGATTTAATTGACAGCCAAACTGTAAGAGGAACGAAAACGCAGGTGGCGAAAACGCCGAAAAGTGAGGCATAACATGCCTGGTCACACACTTACAAAGCGTCCTCAGACTCGAGTTTCATCAGGCCTCTCGCACTGGTATGCTCCAGCATGGCTGTCTTAGAAAGCACAGTTTCTCCCGTTGCTTCCTTTCGCTATCGCCGTTCATGATACACCCCCTCTCCCATGGATTGGAGAGGGGGTGACGTTTGGGAAAAGGGGAGTTAGAGGTCGATGCCGGGGACGGGGAACTGGCCGCTGGTGCAGAGGTCGTGGACTTCACCCCGGATCTTGCGGAGGGCGACCTCGTCGAAGCGATAGTCGGCGACCTGGCGGCCCGTGGACTCGTCGGAGCGCATGACCTTGGTGCAGGCGGCGGCGACGCGGTCCATCCAATCGGCGATCTGGACCATCTGCGGCTCCTGGAAGCCACGGGAGGTGACAGCGGGCGTCCCGATGCGGAGGCCGCTGGGCGAGAAGGGCTTACGCGGGTCGTTGGGGACGGCGTTGAAGTTGGTCTCCAGGCCGGCCTCGTAGAGGGCGCGGGCGTAGGGCTTGCCGGGGATCTTGCGGGACTTCATCACGTCCACCAGGATGAGGTGGTTGTCCGTGCCGCCGGTGACCAGATGGAAACCGCGCGCGTTGAGAGCGTCGGCGAGGGCCTTTGCGTTGGCGACGATCTGGCGGGCGTATTGCTTGAAGTCCTCCTGCATCGCCTCGTGGAAGCAGACCGCGAGCGCCGCCATCGTGTTGCCGTGCGGGCCGCCCTGCAGCGTCGGGAAGACCGCCTTGTCAATGCGGTCGGGGAGGCGCTGCTCGGGGTGGTCCCGCATCGGGCGGTCTTTGCAGAGGATAAAGCCGCCGCGCGGGCCGCGCAGGGCCTTGTGGCTGGTGGAGGTGACCACATCCGCGTAGGGAACGGCATCGGGATGCACGCCGCCGACGATCAGGCCATTGATGTGGGAGATATCCGCGACGAAGTACGCGCCGACCTCGTCGGCGATCTCCCGGAACTTCGCGAAATCCCAGAAACGGGGATACGCCGTGCCGCCCGCAAAGATCACACTGGGGCGTTCGCGCAGGGCGATCTCCCGAATGGCATCGTAGTCGAGAACGCCCGTTGCCGGGTCCATGCCGGTGATGCCCTGCTCCTCGTTGTAGCCATAGTAGGCGGATTGGTAGAGAATGCCGCTGAAGTTGACAGTCCAGCCGTGGGTGAGGTGGCCTCCGCTGGGCAGGTGCATCCCGAGCACCTTATCGCCCGGCTTCATCAGGGCATAGTACGCCGCCATGTTGGCAGGCGAGCCGCTGTGGGGCTGCACGTTGGCGTGGTCGGCGCCGAAGAGCTTCGTAGCGCGGTCGCGGGCCAGGTTCTCGATCTCGTCTACGAATTCATTGCCCTCGTAGTAGCGCTTGCCGGGATAGCCTTCGGAGTACTTGTTGCAGAAGACGGTCGCCATGGCCTGCATGACGGCGGCAGTGGTGTAGTTCTCGCTGGGAATGAGGCGGACGATGTCGGCCTGGCGGCGCGTCTCGCGGACGGCGATCTCATAGACTTCGGGATCGGTCGCGTGCAGGCGCTCCAGGTTGGAGGCGGTCGAAACGAACGGCGCTGCATCGGCAGGCGCGGTCGGATTGAGTTCGGTCAGGGACATTTTAGGCTTTTCCATGTGCGTGGCGTTGGCCGGATTGTACCTGCCGCCGGTTCGCCCTGTCAATCCGGGCGGCATTCCGAACGACCCGTGGGCCGTTGAGACCAGAGTACAGCACGATCATCCCCGGCCCCGGTCGGCGCCGGAGATGTCCCTAACCCCGGCACAATGGCCAGGTACGCACATTCCGTGCCAACCGACGGGATGATGCAGGGTTTATTCCGGTTGCCATCCGGCGCAGCGGGGTCTTCGCAGCGCCGAAAACGCCTCAAACCTTCTCCGAATCGGGGTGGACCCAGGGTTTGCGGTAGGGACGACGCAGCAGGTGCGTCGCCTCCTCGTCGTGAGCGATCCTCTGATGGTTCTCGTCCCAGGCGAGCGTCCGGCCCAACTGCATCGAGAGGTTGGCCAGGATACAGCTCGATGTGGAGATGTGGCCCTCCTCGATGTCGGCGACCGGGTGGCCTCGATTGGCGATGGCCTGCAGGAAGTCCTTCATATGGTAGCGGATGGCGGGCGCGACATGCTGCTCCAGGTCCCGCTCCGTCTTGTCTTCCGGATACTTATCCAACTCATAAGTAACGTCTTTGTGGATCGCCTGCCCCCGGTTGGGGTGGAAGTCGTACCCCATCACGCTCACTTTGAGGGTCCCCTGATCGCCATAGAGGGTGGCGGACCAGGGATACTGAGGATCGGGCGCATCTCCCCAACTGCGGTGCTGCCAGATCACCTGCGTCTCGCCGAAGTCGAAAGTGGCCGTCTGGGTGTCGGTAATGTTGGCCTTGCTGGCCTTGTCCACCAGAATGCCGCCGGTGGAGGAGACCCGCTTCGGCCACCCCAGCCCCATCATCCAGCGCACCATGTCCAGCATATGGACGCACATATCCCCCACGATCCCATTGCCATACTCCATGAAGGCGCGCCAGCCGCGAGGATGCGCCCAGGCGTTGTAGGGGCGCATCGGGGCGGGTCCGGTCCACATCTCCCAATCCAGATAGTCGGGCGGCGGACCGTCCGGCGGGTTGCCGCTCGCCCGCATATGGTAGTAGCAGCAGGTCTCCGCCAGGGCGATCTTGCCCAACTTGCCCTCCCGCACCAGATTGCGGGCCTCGGCAATATGGGGCGTGCTGCGGCGCTGCGTGCCGATCTGCACCACCCGGTTGTGCTTACGGGCGGCGGCCAGCATCGCCTGCCCCTCCGCCACATCCACGCTGATGGGCTTCTGGCAATAGACGTCCGCGCCCGCCTCCACGGCGGCGATCATGGGGAGCGCGTGCCAGTGGTCCGGTGTGGCAATCAGAACGATGTCCAGGTCCTTCTCCGCCAGCATCTTCCGATAGTCCTCGTAGGTGCGCGGCTTCTTATGCGACTCCTGCTTCTGGGCGATCCGCTCCGCTGCATCGTCGAGCATCCGTTTGTCCACATCGCACAGCGACACGACCTCTACCGGCGCGACCTGGAGCAGCCGGAACAGGTCGCACTTGCCGTACCAACCGCATCCGATGAGGCCCACACGCGGTTTGCGGTCTTGAGACTCCGCCGCATACCCGGCGGTGGTGGCGGCGCTGAGCGCCAATCCCGTAGTGGCGGTCAGAAATTGTCTTCGGTTCACGAGGGTATCTCTCCCATAGCTTTTCAGATTGTTGGGTGTCATCGGAGCAGAACGGAAAGCTATCTGATTATTGCACATCCCCGCCGGTTTCCCAAAAAATATTTCCTGTCACGCTGATTTCACGCCAAGCCTCACGGAGCTGTCACGATGGGAGGTTAGAATAACGCCACGACACCCAGACGCAGGCGCGCTCATCCAAGAGACGCCTGCCATGGGAGGAGAAGGGAAGGATACCATGATGTGTACTTTGTCCGACATTGTCGTCGCCACACCGGATCGGACGCTCCAGGATGAGCGCCGGGAGGCGTCACGATGAGCACCCATTCTGAGACTCTGTTGTTCGCAGGGCGCGCAACCTCTGACTCGCCAGATGTCGGACGCCTATATCGAGATGTTGTGTTTTATGCACAACCAGGTGGTCGGCGGCGAGCCCTTCAGCGCCACAGGGGACGACAAGGAGAAGTTCGCCAGGGAGCTGGCGGCAGCCTATGGCAAGTTCACGCCGGAGCTGCAGAAGCACATTGCCGGCGCTCCGCTGCTCTGGGCCGCCCTGCGTTACCAGTGGCCCAAGCTGTCCGATCCGGAGCGAGACGCTTACAAAACGAAGCTCCAGAGCTACTTGAAGACGATGGCGCCGAACTATCTGGAGGAGGTCCGACCACCGCAGACCGGCGGACATGGGAACGGTGAGAGCGCTGCGGAGGCCATGGCGCGCCATCAGCGCCAGCACAACAACTATGTCTTCTTGAGCAACATGATGACCATGCGCCATGTCGCCATGATGAATGCCATCGGCAACATCGGCAACAGCCTATACACGTACACCTATCGCTAAAGAGAGAGGAAAGGGATACCATGCAAAAGCCATCCAAGAGGATGCAAGCGCTTTCTGTGGGGATCGCGCTTCTGGGCGCGCTCTCCAGCCCCGGCTTCGCGCAGCCGGGAGCGCCGCCGCAGACGGAAAAAGAGCGCAAGGCGCACCTGCTCAATGCAGAGCTGTTTATCGCGATCCGCGACCACGACCTCGCGCAAGTCAATGCGGTTCTGGGGCAGGGCGCCGACCCGAACGGGCGGAACTGGCTGGGTTTTAGCCCGCTGATGTGGGCGGCCAATAGCGGCGCCCTGCCCATCGTAGATACCCTGCTGGCGCACCATGCCGAGTTGGAGGGGAAGAGCATCTACGGGACGCCGCTCAGCTTCGCTCTGGTGGGGAGGCGGGAAGACATCGCGCTCCACCTGCTGGACCGGGGCGCGAGCATCCATACCGACCGGGCGGATGCCGCCACCCCGCTGATGATCGCAGGCGCCAACGGCGAACGGGTCGCCATCCAGCGCCTGCTGGCGAAAAAAGACAATCCGAATGCCAGGGACGCGGATGGAGCGACCCCGCTCATCTATGCCGCCCGCAACGGACAGACCGAGATCGTGCAGACCCTGCTCCAGGCGGGAGCGGAGGTGAATGCACCGGATAGCCATGGGCGCACGGCCCTGATGTATGCCGCCGAGAATAGCCAGGCTCCGACGCTGACCCTCCTGTTAGCGCATAAGGCTGCGGTAAATGTCGCGGACAAGGGCGGGGCCACGGCGCTCCTGCTCGCTGCCCGATACAGCGGCGATGCCGCCATCGTTCGCAGCCTGCTCCAGGCCGGGGCCGACGCAACGAAGGCGGATGGTAGGGGTGCCACGGCGCTCACCCTGGCCGAGGCGCGGGGATATACGGCGGTTGCCCAGGCGCTACGCCAACCCGGCGCTGCCCAGGGAGCGGCCATTCGGGTCTCGCTCTCCGAGCGCTCCCGGCCCGCAGTCGAGCGCAGCCTGACCGCCCTGCAGAACAGCATAAAGACCTTCTCCAGCCGGGCGCAGATGCCTTTCCTGGCGAGCGACGCCTATGCGACCGGAATGGCCCTCTATGCCCTGCATGTGGGCGGCGAACTATCCACAGACGATCCGGCGTATCAGCGGGGCATTCAGTTCCTGCTGCGGACGCAAGATGAAGACGGCTCCTGGTACGTCAACAAGCTGGCGAACCCCGCCAACATCTACCTGGATGCCGGGTTCCCGCACGGCGAATCCCAGTACACCTCGTTCGCCGCGACCTGTTGGGCCGCTATGGCGCTGGCCCAGGGCCAGGAAAGCACGCAGAGCGCCCAGAGATAACCGAGAGATCGCCCACGGCGAATGCTGAGGGCGATCCCTAAAAGGAGAGGAAACCATGAATACGTTAAACCATAACGCACTGCTTCGGGATGTCCTGGCCTCCCTTCCCATCGCCGGAACTGAGCCAACGCTCGATATGGAAAAGCCGGTCTCAGGAGGTTATATTCCCGCAGGAGAAGACCGTTTCCAGCAAGACCGGCAGGTACTCGGCAGCATGACCCTGGACTACAAAGTCTCCACGCAAGATACCGATGGCCGCTTCTTTCTTTTCGAGCAGACCAGCTCCTATAAGGGCGGGCCGCCGCGACATATCCATCCGGATCAGGACGAATTCTTCTATATCCTCGCGGGAGAGTACCTCTTCGAGGCAGGGGATCAACAGTACCGACTAGGCTCCGGGGACTTTCTCTTCGTACCCCGCGGCACGGTTCATGCCTTTACGCGTCTCGGCGATGAGACCGGCAGGCTCCTGACTGCGTTCCAGCCCGCCGGGAAGATGGAGGGCTACTTTAACGAACTGGCAAAATGGGAGGACTTTCCCCCACGCGAAGTGCTGGAAGACCTCTTCAACCGATATGGAATGCAGGTGGTTGGGCCGCCCCTTGAGGTCGAATAAGCCTGGCCCTAAATGACCTGGCTGCGGACGGCAAGGCTGCTGAAGCAGGCTACCCCTCCGGACGGTGGGAGCCTCGTGAATGAGGCTTGCCGTCCGCAGTCCGGGGCTTGAGCCCCGGCGAAAAACCTAAGCCAGAAGCTCCTCATCGAGAATCTCCTGCAAGGCAGCCTCATTCCCCTCTGCCCAGAACCGGTCGAATTGCGCTTCCCCCAGGGCCGTACGCGCAGCCGCGATATCGGCATCATAATTCGCCCACTCTCCCGGCGTCAACGTCCAATCCATGGCCTGCTCGATCCCCTGCACTGCCCCCAAAAGGCGGACAGCCGGTTCCAGCCTTCCGCTCTTCGCGGCAATCTGCGCCAGAAATAGCAATGCCGAGGCGATCCGATGCGGCGCGCCGCCATCGCGCAGGATACAGAGGCTCTGCAGGAACATATCCCGCGCGGGCAGCATGTGTCCCATAAAGAGCTCCATCCGCGCCATTCCCATGAGCGCATAGGCGACCATCCACCGGAATTGGCGTCGGGCCGCCGAGGTCTGCCCGAGGGCGGCATACAGGCGGATCAGAGTGAGATGGCCCTCCTCCGACAGGGGCTCCGCTACCACCAGGCGATGCCCCATCTCAATGGCAGGCTCCCACTCCTCCAATGTTTCGAGCGTCGCGACGAGATCACGCAGAGCCAGGATATAGGATTGCTCCAGCCGGGTTCTCTCCCGCAAGACCCAATCGTCGTAGAACCCGGAGAGCAGCGGCCCTCCATACAGCGCAATGGCGGCGGACAGTTCTCTCTCGCGATCCCTGAGATCCTCCGTCCGCCGGGCGCGCTGCAGGGTCCGTTCAAAGGCGTCTACATCCGTGGATACGCTCTCGGACTGGAGGCGCACGCTCAGGCGATCCGCCATCAAGACCGTGCCCTCCACCACTCCGGGCGGCTCCAGTTGACGACGCAGGGAAGCCAGCGCGGTACGCAGACTGCTGCGCCCGGCCCCCAGGTCGGCATTCGGCCAGAAGAGATCGATCAACTCCTCCCTCGGATGGCTCCGATGCAGGAAGCAGGCGAGATAGCCGAGCAGGGAGGCGGTCTTCTGAGTACGAAACCGGGTCCTCTGCTCGCCATCCTGCGTAACCGTCAAATGGCCGAGAAGTTGAATGTGGATGTGAGCGCTCATACTCCCTCAACACAAGCCCTAAGGGTCGGACAAATACAGAATACCCAAAGGAGAAGTGTTATCGGGTGGCAGAGCGCTTATTCGTTGCGACGGTAGATCACATAGGTGGTGGCGTTAGGAACCGCAAACTGACGCACCAAGCGATAATTTGCAACGAACGCGTACGTGCGCGAGGCGTTCAGGCGCAGCTCTTCATCCTTGCGCAGACAGAGCCACTCCGGTCGGAAGCGCTTTATCATGTCTTCCAGGGGCGCGTCGGTCCGATAGGAGGGCAGCACTTCCGGGGAGACCAGCCCGATCTCATCGAGCAGATTGCGGCGGGAGTAGTACCCGATATAGCCGATCGGCTCCAGGAGAATGCGCTCATCGGAGCGCACCTGCGCGCCGAGCCATTCGCCTATGGGGCGAAGCTGGGCGTCATTGAACTCCTGCAAACGCACCACATCGTGCACTATTCCTCGGAGATGGACAAGGCCCAGGATGCTGCAGGCCGCCAGGGCTGCGCCCCACGCAAGCCTCTGTCGCTGAGCCATCACCCGTGCAATCCCCTGCCCCACCCTCCCGGACACCAAGCGCCCGGCTCCCACGGCGGCGATGACGAGAAAGAGGGGCATCGGAGGCAGAAAGTACCAGCGAAAGGTCGGCACCCATGCGAAGAACATCACCCCGTAATAGAGCAACAACCAGAGCATCGGCGCCACAAGAGGAGAAGATTTCACCACAGAGGACACAGAGGGACACAGAGAGAAGAAAGATACAGTCTCTTCTTTGCGAAAAACATTCACTCCTCTTGTTTGTAATCTGCGGTAATCTGCGGTAATCTGTGGATCGTTCTCTTGCTTTTCTCTTCTCTCTGTGTCCCTCTGTGTCCTCTGTGGTGAGAGAATGCCCCACACGCCGACGAGGAACAGTGCCGATACGCCCCGCTGGATCCAGCCCTGCGCGAACAGGTTGAGGAAGTTGGCGCGGTTGACCGCGGAGATACTCTTTGCGGGCGTTAGCGTCGGGTGTCCATAAGCGGTGAGCTTGGCGAGCAGCGAGGCGGGGAGCGGCGAACCGAAGTAGACCGTCGCAAATACCAGCCAGGGCAGCAGGAGCAGCAGGCCATAGCCCAGCGCCCTCCAGGAGATGCGTTGCGTCTGCAAGGCGAGCGCGACGGCCAGGATGGCGAAGAGGGGCAGCGTGTCTATCCGCAGGAGAAACAGCAGTGCGCCCAGCACATAGAGCGGGATTTCGCGGCGCGCGAGATACGCATAGATCGCTCCCAGGCTTGCGCAGGTCACCATCGCCGTCTCCATCCCGCTGATGCTGATGCTGATGGGAAGGGTATCGAACGCATAGAAGAGCGCCGCGAACAATCCGAGGATCGGCTGCCCGATCTCCCGCCGTGCCAGGGTCTTCGCCACCAGGAAACAGGTCACGCCATCGGCCAGGATATTGCAGGCTTTGCCTACCATCATCGCGTCGAGGTGCAGCCAGGCGAAGAGCGCCAGAAGCAGGGTATAGAGCGGCGTGGTCGTACCGAGAACGCGCTCACCGGGGTTAAAGACGAAGCCATGGCCCGAGGCCAGGTTCTCCGCGTAGCGCAGCGTAATCAGGGCGTCCTCACCCGTGTAGTGGGTTCGCCAGGCCATCCAGGCGCGAACCAGAATGGCCAGCGTGGAAATCATGAGGGCCAGGAGCGGAATAAGACGATTGGATGGCGCAGGAGCCGGTGATATATCCAGGTCGGGTGTGTGCATCGGGATGATCGCATACTTTCTGGGGCCAATTCAA
>DATGIG010000643.1:0-6357 GCA_035295825.1 Chthonomonadaceae bacterium
TGTTCCCATGAGACTTATAGACCATGGATGCGCCAACATGTAAAAATTCTGGCCTTTCTGCCCGTAAGCCTCGCAACAAGGGAGATTTCCTCTGCAGCAACCTATCCCTTGCATCATGGCAGTATACCGCGCCCACTACCAACCTTTCAAGGGCGAAATGCGGTAGACTAAGATCCGAAGTCTACAATTGTCAGGATGATACTATTGACTACCAACCAGGAGCCGCCCCGGACAGAGACCGCGCCTCCTCCTCGACGCCTGAATGACCGCTGGCGTCTTGCGGGAGAGGGAGTGGTGTTGGGCCTGTTGTCCGGGATGCTGGCGATGCAACTTGGGATCGGCGGGTTGACCCCCGTGGATCTCTTTCTGATTCCCGCGGCGCTGGGCGCGTTGATCGCATTGACGCGCGCTCGGCTCTGTCTGTGGATCGTGATGGGCATGCTCTTGTTCGGTACGATCCTCGTCGGATACACGCCCTTAGTCGATCCGCTGATGCGCGGATTGACCCGCTCGGACCCGCTGCATCCCTGTGATGCGGTCGTGATCCTCTCTTCGATGACCCATAAAGACGGCTCGCTGAGCGCCCATGCGAATGATCGGGCGCTGCAGGGCTACCGGTTGTTGCGTCAGGGATATAGTCAACACCTGGTCATGTCGGATGCGACCGTGCGCTATGGGTCTCAGATCCCCGAGATGCAAAGACAGATGGCGATGCTCGGGCTGGACTATCCGATTGAGAGCGTTGGACCTGCGGGCGATACGCACGACGAAGCCCTGGGTGTCGCCCAACTGGTCCGGCGGCACGGATGGAAGCAGGTCATTCTGGTCACCCACTCCTGGCATATGCGTCGCGCCGCCGCTGTGTTTGAAAAAGCGGGGGTCTCGGTGCTCTGCTCACCTTGCGTAGAGGGCGAGTATGATCTCAGCGCGCTCAATACCCCTCCGGGTCGGTGGCGCGCTTTCCGCGATTGGCTGCACGAAGTGGTCGGCTACCAGATCTACAGGCTGCGTGGCTGGATTTAGACACGGCGTTGAAACGCCGTTCTGAAATACGAAACCCACCTTCGTGGGTTCAGGATGCAGTCCGCGCAGGAAATCCTCCGTAGGATAGGAGGATTTGGACTGCGCGAAATTCGCGGAGGAATAGCGAATTTGGACTGCACCGAAGGTGCGACCTTCTTCGCGACCTTGCGTTTCAGAACGGGGATTCATCCCCGTGAACACTGGATCTAGGAGACCTGGGGGGTTTTGCCCTGGTCCTTATCCCAGGTCACGCGCTGGGTCCCGAAAAGGAAGCGGAAGAAACCGCGCAACAGCGCGTAGTTCATCAGATAAAAGTAGCTGATGGGCCGGGTGATGCGCGGCAGACGACTGCCGATTGCCGGATAGGAGGCGCAGACGGCGAGCAGCGCTCCCGCGACCATCAGCGCCAGCGCAACGCGATAGAAGGTCTGGCCCAACAGCGCGATGCAGGCCCCTAATGAGATCAGAAAGAACAGCGGAACCATCCAGCGCAACACCTTGTGCCCCCAGAAGGCGAACGAACGCAGTCCAAAGCGGGGGTGCAGCACGGCGCGGTTCAACCCCAGCGCCTGCCAGTTCCCGGCGCCGATGCGGATCTTACGCACCATCTCCGCCTTCGCAGTGGCGCAGGCCGGCTCCGTCGCATGGGCGGCAGGCTCGATAATCACCTTATAGCCGCGCTCCAGAATCCGCATCGAGAGCACAAAATCCTCCACGATGGTGGAAGCGGGCAGCGGCTCATAGAGTTTCGGTCGCAGGGCAAAGATCCCGCCGTTACAGCCGATCAGAAAGCCGAGCCGGCTCTCGTTGCGCTTGATCCAGTTCTCATATTTCCAGTACAGCCCCTCGCCGGAGACCCCGCCCTCCTGTTCGAGCGAGAGTTCGCCGCTCACGCAGCCGATCTTCGGATCGCGAAAGTGCGCCACCAGTTTCCGCACGGCATCCGGGGCAAACATGGTATTGGCGTCGGACATCACCACGATATCGGCATCCACTTTGCGCATCAGATCGTTCAGGACGGAGATTTTGCCCCGGCGCTCGGTAAAGAGCGAGGCGTGCAGCCGCTTATCGTCGCACTGGGAGAGGATCTCATTGGTTCCATCGCTGGAGCCATCGGAACCGATGTAGATCTGGAAGCGCTCGGCAGGATAGTCGATACTCCAGGTGTTGCTCAGTTTCGCGGCGATCACCTTGGCCTCGTTATAGGCCGCAACCACCATGGCGACGCGAGGGAGTTCGGGGGCCGTCGTCTCCGCTTCCGGCTCCTGCGCCCCGCTACGGCGACCTAGCTGGGAGACGATACCGGCAAGGAGAATAGGAAACAGGACGTAGGTGTACGCGATCAGGCCCCAGGCGACCCAGAAGACTATGGCAAAACTTAACATCCGGCAAGATACTCCACCAGACACTCCATGAATTCGGAGGTCGTGGTTACAGACACCCCGGCAGGAGGGCAAAAGGGCTTCGCTCCTGGATATCCCTGTCGAAAGAGAAGATCTATCACTTTTGACGGGGAGACCTGCGGCTTTTGACGTCCTGCTTAGCTGAAGAATTGCCAAAAGAGCCGGTCGCTGTGCAAGGCGTATAGGGAATACTGAACTTATCGCCGCCCGTCGCGTCGTACATTTTGAGAAACTTGCGGGCATCTCCTCCGGAACCGGGAATCCTGCGAGGGCTCCTTGCGGGCTCGCTTGCACACAATCTCCCCAACCGAGTACTTAGTGTGTACATGAGGGGATCCGTGTCTTGGCATCTTTCACCCCTTAACAGTCAATCATTAACAACAAACAACATGGACTAACACTTTGCGAGACGCTACGCACACTAACCCAAACAATGCAGGCTCACCGCCGGATTGTGGAGTACGCACAATGCTCAAACTACGTCCTTTACGACGCCTCTGGCTCCTCTCTTTCCTCACTTTGACCGGCCTTCTCTTGTGGAGTACCCTCGGCATCACCCCCCAGGCGCTTGCGCAGGCCGGTCGCGCCGATAAGGGAGGCATCGAACCCCCGAAGCAGGGTTCGCAGCCCGCCATAGAAGATGTGGACCCCGACCAGCCGCTGGGCACCAGCTTCGATATCTATGTCACCGTGAAAAACGAGCCGGAGCCGAGCGGCAGGTATACGGTCGAGGGCGCCGGATTCATTCTGATGCACGTGGCCGAAGTGCAGACCCCCGTGGCCGTTCGGGGCCTGACGCCCACGGACGCCGCGAAAAAGATTGCGGACTTCCTGAAGAACTTTATGAAAGACCCGGATGTCACGGTCAGCATCCTTACCGTCCCGCAGCCTGTCGCGGAGATTAGCGGCGCGGTAAAGGCGCCAGGAGAAAAGCCCATCAACCGGCGCACGACCCTGGAGCAACTGCTCTCCAGGGCCGAGTATCTGCCTGAGGCCGATCTGACCCAGATTCGGGTCACCCACCACAGCTACACCAATGGGAAGGACAAAGTCACGACCCAGGTGGTGGACCTGAACAAGTATATATTCCCGCAACAGGGCAAAGCCCCGGACGAAACCCAGAATATCTATGTGGTTGACAAAGACGCCATTTTTGTCCCCACAAGGATCAACAGCAAGGCGATACAGAACACCTTCTCCGTCACCGGCGAAGTCGCCAAGCCCTCGCAAGTTATTCCGCTTCGCACCACGCCGGTCCTGACGATCCGGGAGGCGATGTCCCTGGCCGGCGGCGCCACCACCATGGCGAACCGCAACAAGGTCACCCTCCTTCGCCCCGGACAGCACGATCCGATTGTTGTTGACCTGGATAAAGCCGAGACGGGCGATACCGGCAATAACCTGGAAATCCATCCCGACGACGCCATCTACGTAGAGAGGCTCGGTCCCAAGGCGTTCGTCGAAGTTGACGGCGGGCTCGCCAAGCCGGGCCGGATCAATTACGACTCGCAGACCGGCAAGACGCTGATACAGGCTGTCATGGAATCCGGAGGCGTTCTTCCTATTGCCAAAACCAAGGAGGGCAAGATCCTCCGCGTCTCGCCGGATGGGGACCCCAAGAAGACGCAGATCATAGACTTCGATTGGGACAAAGTTATCAGTCGCAAATCGCTGGATATTGCCCTCCAACCGGGAGACTTCGTCAGCATTCCGGCCAAACTTCCGCCCAATGGCGCGAACAATCCCCTGCAATACGCCGGGCAGTTGGGCTACGTCTTCGCAGCGCTCTTCGGACGGAACGGAGTCTTTTGATACCCTCCGTTCTCTGACAGGGCTCTTCCTGTGCGTTCTTGAGATGCCGCCGCCTGCTGGACGGGAACAACCCTCCAGTAGGCGGAGAAGCGGGCATTCCTTGCACAAACACGGTAAGCCAGGCAACTATCAGAACGGTACGGATCTAGTTTGCCAGTGCAGCCTGCACTGCGAAGGAAGCATTATGAATTTTTGGCGAGCGATAGAAATCCTAAATAAGCGAAAGTGGCTGATCCTCCTGAGTATGGTGGTCGCCAGCGCGTTGACCGCAGGAGCCTCACGCCTGGTCGGGTCGAAGTGGGTAGGAACCGTCCAATTGATGGTCCCCCAACAGAGCATTCTCCAGTCGGAAATGTTCGTTCCCGGCCAGCCGACGCCTCCGCCTTCGGACATTCTGAAGAGCCAACTCGCCGTCTATCTGGCGGTAGCGAGAAGTCAGCGCGTTGTTTCGCCGGTGGCAAAAAAGCTCCACTTCCCAGGAATATCCGGCAAGAATATCGAGATTACGGCCACCAGCACGCGCCTCGCCCAGCTCGCGGTCTCGGACACCAGCCGCGCACGGGCCATGGCCATCGCGAACGCGGTTGCCGATGAGTTTGTCACCCAGTATCAACTCGTCAACAGCGAGTCGGCGGAACAGGCGGTCAACATTCTGAGCGAACAGTTGAAGGTTGCCAACGACAAACTGGTCGAGACCCGAAAACGCTACGATCGATTTCGGAGCGAAAAACAGCTCATCGGAAATGTCCCCGCCGCGCTCGAAATGGCGATGACCCGTCTAAAAGAGAGCCGCCATATGAAGGACGAGGTCACCCAGAAGCTGGTGGACGCCCAGGCGCAAATGAATACGATGGGGAATATCAAGCTTCCTACCGCCCCCGCCCCCACCGCTCCGCCGATCAGCCCGGTGGTCACCCAGCTCCAGAAAGACCTGGCGGACACGGACAAGCGCATCGCCGATCTGCTGCTCAAATATACGGAATCCTGGCCGGAGGTAAAGCGGGAGAAGGCGCACCGGGAGGAGCTGAAAAAGCGCCTTACGGAGGAGATGGCAAAGCCCTACGTCCCGCCGGCTGCGCAAGGCATGCGGGAGCAATCTCCGGAAATGCTGCGCCTGCAGCGCCACAATTCGCTGCAGGAAGAGATCGCCGGATACCAGGCCGAGATCGTCGCCCTCGATTCCGCCATCTCCAGCACCCAGCAGGAAGCCGATCGTTTGAAGAGCCTGGAGGGGCAGGCGACCGACTACACCAGCGCCATTGCCGAGCAGACCGAACTGCACAACGGCCTGGTCGCGCGTCTGAACCACGCTCAGATGGCTCTGGATGCCGCACGCGGCCAGAACCCGGTCGTCATTATGGATAAGGTCAGCGACTTCAATCCGCCGGTAAATACGAGCGAGGGGCGCACGGTAAGAGTGACCATCATCGGCGCAGTCTGCGCGTTCCTGCTCACCGCCGCCATCCTGATGGTGATGGAGAGCGTAGACCGTCGCCTGAAGACCGTGACCGAGGCGGAGTTTGTGCTGCCGATGCGGGTTGTCGCCGCGATCCCGCAACCGATGGGTCGCGTTACCTACGAAATCATGGGGCGCGCCGCCGAACTACAGCCACAATCCCTCCATGCGGAATCCTATCACTTCCTCGGGATGCATGTCCTCAATCAGAATCCCCCGGTCCGATCGCTGATGATGCTCTCCGCCAAGGCGGAACAGGGCAGCACAACGGCGCTGACCAACCTGGGGATCACCCTGGCGCAAGCCGGGAAGAAGGTGATCCTGGTAGATGCCAATATCCGCACGCCGGAGCTGCACCAGGTGTTCGAGATGCCCAACACCTTCGGATTTACCGACCTGATCGCCAATCCGGAGCCGGCGAACCTCAATAGATCGCTGCACTCCACGTCCGTGACGAACCTGAGCGTCATCACCAGCGGCACGCACCCGGCCAACCCCTGGGAGCTGTTCCGCTCGCCGCAACTGATGGAGCTGTCGCGCCAGTTGCATGAGCGGGCCGACTATGTGCTGTACGATACCGCGTCCGCCCTCATGTTCACCGATGCGCTCAATCTGGCGCCGGTGGTGGATGGAGCTTTCCTCTGCGTCCGCGCCCTTCAGCCC
>DATGIG010000644.1:0-3102 GCA_035295825.1 Chthonomonadaceae bacterium
CTCGATCTGCGTGACAAAGAGACCGAAGGCCATAGCCGCCGGGTCACGGAGATAACGCTGATGTTGGCGAAGCGTCTGGGGGCGCCGGAGGCGGAGTGGGTCCATATACGCCGGGGCGCGCTGCTGCACGATATCGGGAAACTTGGCGTTCCGGACAGCATTCTCTTAAAACCGGAGGCGCTGACGGAGGCCGAATGGGAGATCATGCGCTGCCATACCTCCTATGCTTATAAGATGCTGGAGCCGATCTCCTTTCTCACCCCGGCGCTCCCGATCCCTTTCTGTCATCACGAGCGTTGGGATGGAACCGGCTATCCGAATGGGCTGGCAGGGGAAGATATTCCGCTGGCCGCACGCATTTTCGCCATCGCCGATGTCTGGGACGCTCTCTCTTCCGACCGTCCCTATCGCGCGGCATGGCCCCGAAGTAGGGTTATTGAACATATCCGATCCCTGCGTGGTACACACTTCGATCCTCGCGTAGTGGACGCTTTTTTGGATCTCATTACCGAGCTGCCGGAAGACACCGACCTGAGGTGAGCTAGAGAGGAAGAACATGATAACCCTGGTTATCGCCGACGATCATCGCATCGTGCGGCAGGGATTGACCAACCTGTTGGAGGCGGAGGAGGATTTCCAGATCGTCGGCGAGGCGGAAAATGGGCTGGAAGCGCTGGAGTGCGTTGAGAGGCTCGCGCCCGATATTCTGGTATTGGATCTCTTGATGCCCAAAATGAACGGCATGGAAGTCGTTCGCCATCTCCATGCGCAGGCGTCGGAAACATGCATCATCGTCCTCTCGATGCTGGATGGGGAGCCGTATATTACCGAGGTTCTGAAGTATGGCGCGATGGGGTATGTCCTGAAAGAGGCGGCAGCGGATGTGCTGGTGCAGGCCGTGCGAATCGTGAGGCGGGGGGTACGCTATCTCTGCCCGCTCCTGGCCGACCGTGCCATTGACGCCTATGTGCAACAGGTTAAGCCGTTAGCGAGCTCCGCTCAAACCCCGCTCACCGCACGAGAGTGTGAGATCCTGCGCCTATCTGCCCAGGGAACGGCAACGGGCGCCATTGCGGCGCGCCTGGTCATCAGCCGGCGCACGGTCGAGACCCACCGGGCGAATATCATGAAAAAACTGGGCATCCACAATCAGACCGAACTCATTCATTACGCCCTCAAACAGGGCTTTATCAGCCTGGATGCCTCCGACTAAGCCGTATCGAACGCGCCCGATTTCCCGACACTCCTCTTGCGTACGCAATCTCTTTGCTTCCCTCTCCCCGAATTCCGTATGGAAAATACCATCGGTTACGGATAAGCAAGTCTTCCGGATATGGCAATAATCCCATAAAGGTGTCATGCATCAGTAGAAAGCATATGTGCTTTTAAAAGAAACAGAGCGTGAGATGCATTCCCTTGAAGGAGTTTCACGGATGAATTGGTTTTTAAACATAAAAACAGGAGCTAAGTTGGCTCTTGGTTTCGGTCTGCTGTTGTTCTGCCTGTCTGTTATGGGCGTGATCTCCATCCAACGCGCTGCCACGATGGAGCGCGCCTCGGACGCCATTGTCTCCGGTATTATCCCGGTGAACAATACGGTGCGCGATCTCATGCTGCAAATGGTCAATCTGGAAACCGGAATGCGCGGTTATCTGGTTACCGGGCAAGAGAAGACGCTCAGCGCCTATAACAACGGCCAGGAGCAATTGGCGAAGGATCTGGACTATCTGTCCAATCACTATCCCCAGAACTCGACGCTGAAAGAGCTGATCGAGGGGAAAGCAAAACCGGAGATCCAGGGACTTCAGGCGACTTTTGCCAACCTGGTGGGCATGGTGCGTTCCGGAAAGATCGCGGAGGCTCGCAGCCACATCAGCGACGCGAAGGCGCAATTCAAAGTGTTTCGTGACACGATGGCGGAGATCAACACGGAGACGGATCATCTGATTGCCGATGCCCGTCACTCCAGCCACACCGCCTATACGCAGACCTGTACAGCCGTATTGGGATTTACTCTCTTTGCGCTTCTGTTCGGCGCTACGGTCGCCTGGTGGATCGCGCGCCTGGTAGCGCGCCCGCTCAGGCAGATCGCGGAGGTCGCAAACGGATTGGCCGTGGGGGATATAAAGCAGGAGATAGGGCTCCAACGTCGTGATGAGGTGGGCCAGGTGGCGGAAGCCTTCCGCTCCCTCATTGCTTATCAGCAGGAGATGGCCGACATTGCGGAGCGGATGGCGGAAGGTGACCTGGCGCATACGATCACTCCAAAATCGGGTCGCGATGTGCTGGGCAACGCCTTTGCCGACATGCTTGTGCAATTGAACCATTTGATCGGAAAAGTGGCGCATAACGCCGAGATCGTTGCAGCCACCAGCGCCCAACTCTCTAACGCTGCCGAACATACCGGCCAGGCCGCCAATGAGATCGCTTCTAGCATCCAGGAAGTGGCCCAGGCGGCGAACCAATCCGCCGGTACCAGCGAGGAGGTCGCGCGCGGCAGCGAGCAACAGGCCCATGCGGCGACCGAAGCCGCTGCCGCAATGACGCGTCTCGATACCACCCTCGGGCGGGTCCGAGAGGGTTCGGAACAGCAGCAGGAGGCCGTAGATCAGGCAGCCAACGGAGTGGAGCAGGCCGTCGTTGCCGTGGCGGAAGTCACGACCTCCACGGGAGAGATGGCCACGACGGTCCAGCAGACCGCCGATGTCGCCCATACAGGAGGAGAGGCGATCAAGCAGGCTATCGCCAGCATGCAGCAGATCCATCAACAGGTGCAAACCTCCTCAAAGACCGTACAGGAACTGGCCGCTAAGAGCCAGGCCATCGGAAGCATCGCGCAGACCATCGATGAGATCGCCGAGCAGACGAATTTGCTGGCGCTCAACGCGGCCATCGAGGCGGCGCGGGCGGGGGAACAGGGACGCGGCTTTGCGGTCGTGGCGGATGAGGTGCGCAAACTGGCGGAGCGTTCAGCGGTGGCGACGCGCGAGATCGCCGCGCTGATAGGCGCGGTGAGGCAGGAGGTCGCGGAGGCGGTTCTCGCAATGGAGACGAGCAGCCGGGAGGTGCAGGCGGGTGTGTCCTTGAGCCGGGAAGCGGGCG
>DATGIG010000645.1:0-10955 GCA_035295825.1 Chthonomonadaceae bacterium
CAGGCGCTCCCTTCCAGGCAACCACGCTCTATTACTATCTGCTGCAAGGGCCGCCTCCCATGCCCGGCAATCTGGCACTGCCCGTGAATTTCGATATCTTCTTCGATCTCATGATTCCGCAGCCGCCAATACCCAACACGGTGCCGCTTGTGCCCCCGACACCTAATCGGGATGGTTCCTCCGAGATGAGTTCCCTCTCCTCCTACTGGGACCAGGAGGTCGCAGCCATCCTCTCCGGACCGACTAATGGGAGCAGCGCCGAAAACAGCGATGGGAACCAGAACAGCTCCTCCTATGCCGAGGGGACCTCGGGAGGCAGGATCTGAAAAACAACCTCCTCTAAGCCGAATGCCCTTCTCCGATTTACGGGGAAGGGCATTCGTATTGCAGCTTGACACGTTTTTCCTGTTGAACCAGACACGTTTGATGCCACGGTGCCCTGCAATAATGGTGACGACATCAACAAGAAGGCAGAGCGAACAATCCCATGTCTCTGCCAGGGAGATAGGAGAATCCATCCGCATGAAAACCACGCATTTCGGCAAGATCGCCGCCCCTCGCCTTCCGGAAAGCCACAACAAGCAGCAGCGATTGCCCGCAAGCCCACCACACTGGCGTAACCCCCTTTCGTCCTGGACGATGGCGCTTACTGCCATGTTACTGCTCTTTGCCGTGGGGGCGAGAGCAGACGGCTCGTACCAATTTGTCTCTGTGGATGCTCCGGGATCGATCTTCTTTACCGGGATCCTCGGAATCAACAACCATGGTGATATCGTGGGGGTGCAGGACGGAGCGGACGGTCATGCGCACGGGTTTGCGCGAATCAATAACCAGTATTCCCTCATCGATGCTCCCGGCGCGACCGACACCAATGCCCTGAATATCACCGACAACGGCGATATTACAGGCACGTTCTTCGATCCGGCGGGCTTCCAGCATGGCTATCTGCTGCACGCGGGCCAATTTTCCACGATCGATGTTCCGGGAGCCGCTCAGATCAACGACGCTGACTTTGAATTCGGGCCTGGCCTGGGAACGGCGGTCTTCCGGATGAACAATCGCGGCGTGCTAGTAGGCGAATATGCCGACCCGCTGGGCTTCTCCCATGGTTTCGCATCGGTGAAAGGTTATTTCACCACGCTGGATGTTCCCGGCGCAAGTCTATTTCCCGGAGGCGGCAGCGAATGCATTGCGATCAACGACGCCAACGTCATCGCCGGGGTCTACTACCTCGACACTTCGCCCCCAGGCCATGGATTTATCCATATCCACGGTCAGTTCCTCACGATTGATTATCCGGGTGCGGGCGGGACTTCCGGTACGCAGTGCAATGGGATCAACAACCTGGGTGTGGTGGTCGGTCCCTACTCCGATGCAAACGACAATATTCACGGCTTCATCTGGAACAACGGCACATTCACTCCGATAGACTACCCGGACGCACCGGACTCCGAATCCGACGGCATCAACGACCACGGCGTGATCATCGGCCAGTATACGGACGTATTTGGCATTACACACGGCTATATCGCCTATCCGAAATAGCAACACGACGCAGGCCCTTGCCACCTCGGCTGGGGCCTGCCGGCTCTACTCTACCCTCTCAAGTCACTGCCCAGGCGAAATGCCTCGCCCGATCCTAAGCTCCTTCTCAGCGTGATTACCCAGGAGGAAATCGTCTTTGAATGGCGTATCATAGGGGACATGAAACTATGGGTTGCCGAAACAAGGATTGCCCCTGGTCTCTCCCTGCTTCTTCTCCTCTCTATGCTGACCCTGCTCTGTGCAGCCGGATGTCACCGGGAAGGAAGCGGTCACCGCCCAGATGCGCCTCCTGTATCTGCCCCAGGTCCCGCAGTGGTCGGCGATTTCGTCGGCAGCGCCGCCTGTAAGGAGTGCCACTCGAAGGAGTTCCAGAGCCATCACGCCAGTCACCACGCCCTGACGATGCGGAGCGCGGACCGTGCCGGGCTGGGATCACTTGCCCCGCCATCCGGCAGGATCGAACATACGCGCTATGCCCTGGCGCACCAGGGCGCCAGGTTGCAGTTTACTCTGGAAGAGAGCACTGGGAAGGCGCAGACAGTTCAGCTCGCGCTCGGCTCGGGCAAGACCGGTATGACCTATATCGTGATCCCGGACAACCACTCGGTATCGGAGATGCCGATGAGCTATTTTCCCGCGCTGAAGCGCTGGATGCCGACCCCTGGAGACGATTTCGGAGGAGGAGACGAGGTCGGCCAAACGCGCACCGGATCGCTGGCGCGGAAGTGCCTCTTATGCCATGCGGTCGCCGTGAATGAGCGCACCGGGATGCCGGAGCCAAAGTTTTTCGGCGTGGGCTGCGAATCGTGCCACGGCCCCAGCAGCGCCCATGTCGCCGCGATGCGCTCCTCCGATATGAGCGACCTGCACATGGAACACCTCGGCTCCTGGAGCGCGACGCGCCTCAATGAGATGTGCGGGCGCTGCCATGGAACGGCGCAGAGCATCCTTCCGAACAGCCTCTCCAGCCTGAAGACCCATCGTTTACAGCCCTATGGGCTGATGGAGAGCCGGTGCTTCCAGGAGAGCAACGATACGCTCTCCTGCCTGACCTGTCACGATCCGCATACCGACGTCAGCCTGGACACCGCAGCCTATGAGCGTAAATGCCTCGGCTGTCATGCCCCGGACGCAGCACCGGCGGAGAGAACACATAGCGCAACGGGAAAAGCCTGTCCGGTCAACCCGCACACCGGTTGTATTCCCTGCCATATGCCGATGCGGGAAGCCTTTCCGGGCATGGACATGCCCACCCGGATGGCGGACCATCTTATCCGGGTGAATAAGAGTGAATAACCGATTGTAGGGCGCAGGCCCTGTCCTGCGCCGATTTCCAGTGGAGAGGAAGAACGTGAGCGAAAGCATTCGGGTAGCAGTGAGCGGTGCGGCGGGCAGAATGGGGCGCGAGGTGGTGCGTGCAATCACCGAAGCGGATGGGCTGGAACTTGTCGCCGCTGTAGATCAACAGGAGGTCGGTATCGACGCCGGGGCGCTCGCCGGGATCGGGACGCTCCATGTGCCCATCGAAACGGATTTGAGCGGGGCGCTGGAGAGAACGCAACCCGCCGTTCTGGTGGACTTCACCCTTCCTCACAGTGTCATGAGCAATGTGCGGATCGCCCTGGCGGCGGGGGTCTCGCCGTTGGTGGGAACCACAGGGCTGGCTCCGAGCGATTTAACGGAGATAGACCAGACGGCGCGAGAGCATGGCATCGGGGCCTTTGTCGCACCCAATTTCGCCATTGGCGCGGTGCTGATGATGCAGTTTGCCGCACAGGCAGCCCGCTATCTGCCCGATGTGGAGATCATCGAACTCCACCACGAGAGGAAGCTCGATTCCCCCTCCGGCACCGCCCTCCTCACCGCGAAGAAGATCGCCGAAGCGCGGCAGGAAGCGCACGCCGCTCCCTCCCCCACCCCAACGGGCCTGGTGGAGAAATCCCCCGGAGCGCGCGGCGCACGTGACACGGGAACCGGCGACATTCCCGTCCATAGCGTCCGGCTTCCCGGCTTTGTCGCGCATCAGGAGGTGATCTTCGGCGGCTCCGGCCAGATCCTGACCCTCCGGCACGACTCCCTAGACCGGAAGTCCTTCATGCCCGGCGTCCTCATCGCCGTTCGCAAAGTCCGTTCCCTGACCGGCCTGGTCATCGGATTGGAGCATCTTCTCGAATAAGCAACAAAGTTGACGCCATCGCTCCGGTTAGAGTACACTAACACAATTATCTTTACAATCCAAGGAAAGCGAACGCTTCTATGCAAACCTACCACGTCGCCATCGCCGGAGCTACCGGCGCCGTGGGGACCGAATTTCTCCGCCTTCTGGAAACCCGTGAATTTCCTCTGGCCTCGTTACGCCTGCTCGCCTCAGAGCGCTCAGTCGGACGCACCATCCTGTTTCGCGGCAAACCCCATACCGTAGAACTGCTCACACGCACTGCGTTCCAGGGCATAGACATCGCCTTCTTCTCCGCGGGCGGCTCCCGCAGCCGCGAGTTCGGCCCCGCCGCCGCGGAGGCCGGAGCCGTCGTCATCGATAACTCCTCGGCGTTCCGGATGGACCCGGAGGTCCCCCTCGTCATTCCGGAGATCAACCCGGAGGACATCTTCAAGCACCGGGGGATCATCGCCAATCCGAACTGCTCCACCATCGTCATGCTGATGGCGGTCGAACCGCTGCGGCGGCTGGCGCCCATTCGCCGCATCGTCGCCTCCACCTACCAGGCGGCCAGCGGCGCAGGCGCGCAGGCGATGCAGGAGCTCCTGGAACAGACGCGGGACATCCTCCACGACCAGCCAATCTCGCCGCACGTCTTCCCCTTCCCCATTGCCTTCAACCTGTTCTCCCACAACACCAAGATTGATGATACGGGCTACAACGAGGAAGAGCGGAAGATGATCCATGAGTCGTGCAAGATCCTGCACGACCCCAACCTCAAGATCACGGCGACGTGCGTGCGCGTCCCGGTGGTGCGTGCCCACTCCGAGAGCCTCAACATCGAATTCGAAGCAGGCAAGCGCCCCACCCTGGAAGCGATCCGCAACGCACTGGAGGCTTTTCCCGGCGTCAGCGTAGTAGATGACCGAGAGCACAACCACTTCCCGATGCCGCTCGAAGCGAGCGGCAGGGACGACGTGCTGGTGGGACGCCTGCGCTACGACCTATCGAATGAGGATGCAGTGGATCTATTCCTCTCCGGAGACCAGATTTTGAAGGGCGCCGCCCTGAACGGCATTCAGATCGCCGAGACACTTTTACGACACGATTAACAGGAGATACCTGCCATGGCAGAAGCAGTATTCGGACAGGTGCTAACCGCAATGGTGACGCCGTTCGACGCGGAAGGACAGATCAACGAGGCGGCTACCGTGCGCCTTGTCAACTATTTGCTGGAGAACGGTTCGGACGGGATCGTCGTCTGCGGCACCACGGGCGAGTCGCCCACGCTGAGCCATGCGGAGAAATTGCGGCTGTTCCGGCTGGTGAAACAGACCGTCGGCAGCCGGGGAGCCGTCATTGCCGGAACCGGCGGCAACGATACCGCAGCCAGTATCGTTCTGACCCAGGAAGCCGCAGAGATCGGCGTGGACGGCGCACTGCTGGTGGTTCCGCCTTACAACAAACCCTCGCAGGAGGGGCTCTATCGACACTTCCGGGCCATCGCCGAGGCCGCACCGGGCCTGCCCTGCATGCTCTACAATGTACCGGGGCGGACAGCGCAGAATATGGAGGCGGCAACGGTGATCCGATTGGCCCACGATGTCTCCAACATCGTCTCTGTGAAAGAGGCCAGCGGGAACCTGGTTCAGGTTGCGGAGATCATTGCGGGAGCGCCCTCCGCCTTCGCCGTCTATAGCGGCGACGATGCCCTCACGCTCCCCATCCTGGCGGTCGGCGGCGTGGGCGTTGTGAGCGTCACGGGGCATGCCGTAGGCAAAGACTTCAAGCAGATGCACTCCGCCTTCTTTGCGGGCCGGCTTGCCGAAGCCGCCGCACTGAACGGCAAGATGCTTCCTATCGTCCGCGCCTTCTTCCAGCCGACGACCCCCAGCCCGGCCCCGGTCAAAGCCGCGATGAACCTGCTCGGCCTGGAGGTGGGCGGATTGCGCCTGCCGCTGGTCGAAGCCAACGAGCGCGAGCGCGGCATCGTGCGTGCCGCCCTGGCGGATTACGGTCTACTCTGATGAAGGATAATTCTCTTGACTGACGTGAGTGTGCCCTCAACATCGAAACTGCAGATCATCTCTCTGGGCGGAAGCGGCGACATCGGCAAAAACATGCTCGCCTTCCGCTATGAAGATACCATCCTCGTCGTGGACTGCGGGGTCGCCTTTCCCAACGAGGAGCAGCCCGGTGTAGACCTCATCATCCCCGACATCACCTACCTGCTCGAAAATCGCGCTATGGTCAAGGCCATCTGCCTGACCCACGGGCATGAGGACCATATCGGCGCCCTGCCCTTCGTCCTCAAGCAACTGCCCGTTCCCCTCTATGGCACCAAGCTGACGCTGGGCATGGTGCGCGAAAAGCTGAGCGAACACGGCCTCGTCTCCAGCACGGAGTTCCATGTCTATCCCGAGAAAGAGGCGGTGACGTTCGGTCCGTTCAGCGTGGAGGCTATCCATGTCACCCACTCCCTGCCGGATACGGCCAGCCTCGCCATCAAGTCGCCGGTCGGAACGGTGGTCCATACCTCCGACTTCAAAATAGACCAGACGCCGGTGGATCAGCGCCTCTTCGACGCCAGCCGCTTCGCCGAACTTGGTGATGAGGGCGTCAAGCTGCTCATCTCCGACAGCGTGAATGTCGAGCGCAAGGGCTGGGGGCCTTCCGAGCGGAGCCTGGTTCCGACCTTCGAGCGCTTTATGCGCGAATGCACGGGCCGCGTCATCGTCGCCACGTTCGGCTCCAACCTGCATCGCGTCCAGACGGTCTGCGATGTCGCGGCGAAGTATGGCCGCAAGGTCGCCATCTTCGGACGCAGCATGATCCAGAATATCGCCACGGCCCGCGCGCTGGGCAATCTGCGGATCAAGGATACGCAACTCGTCAAGGTTGAGGAGCTGTCGAAGTATGCCCCCTCGGAGATTGCCATCCTCACCACGGGAAGCCAGGGCGAACCGCTCGCCGGTCTGACCCGCATGAGCCGGGATGAGAACGCCAAGATCCAGATCGAGCCGACGGACACGGTCATCCTCTCCTCCACCCCGATCCCCGGCAACGAGGACATGGTCTGGCGCGTCGTCAATCGTATCTTCCGCCTGGGCGCGAAAGTCATCTATGAAGCCATCCAGAATGTCCATGTCTCGGGACATGCCTACCAGGAGGAGCTGAAGATGATGATCAACCTGACCAATCCGGAGTTCGTCGCGCCCTACCATGGAGAGGCCCGCCACTACGCCGCCTACACCTCCATGGCGCTGGACATGGGCTATCTGCCGGAGCAGGTGGTCACCTTCGAGGTGGGACAGGCACTGGAGATGGATGAGGAGGGCGTCCGTCGCTCCGAGGAGAAGTTCCCGCACGGCAGCGTGCTGGTGGACGGCGTTTCGACGGGCGGCGTCTCCGATGTGGTCCTGCGCGACCGGCGTCACCTCGCCCAGGACGGCACGGTCATCATCACCCTCTCGATGGATCGCAGCAACGGGGAGATCGTCGCCGGACCGGATATCCTCTCCCGTGGTTTCCTCCGCCCGGAAGACAGCAACGAGTTGTTTGAATCGGTGGCGGAAAAAGTGGTGGAGGCCGTGGAGGAGTTGAACTTTACGGAGGGTTCCGACATCGACACCGTCCGTGTGACGGTCCACGACACGGTCTCCCGTACCCTCCGCAAGCGCACCAATCGCCGCCCGGTCGTCGTTCCGGTCGTCATGGAGATTTAATCGAGGCTTGGTTATACATCCCTCCTCGCCCTCTCCCACGGCGTTGAAACGCCGTTCTGAAACACAAGAGCAATCGTTATGGAAAGACGCCACGTTTGGACTTCGCTGGGTGTCCTCTGCCTTGTCGCCTTTGTCGTGCTGACGTGGGTCTTCTGGCCCCGTCCGCGCCTGCTGCTGCCCCTCTCCAAGCGGATCACGCCCTCCTTCGCCTTCCCCTGGAATGTAAGCACCAGCGATATGGCCTGGCTATCCGATCATGAAGCTCTGGTGGTACAACAGGATTCCGGCGGGAACTGGAAGGTCTTCCGCCTGAACACTGTCCAACATACTCATGTTAGCGATGCAATCCTGACCAAGCTATACCAACAATCGCAGGCATCCAGCCCATCGCCCTATCCCTCTCCGGATAAGAAATGGTTGCTCTGGTTCACGAATACATACCAGGGCATATTCGTGTCCACACAGGATGGCAAACAAACGGCGGATTTCACCATCCGGAATCCGCAATTTGGCGGTTGGGTGGATGACCGCCATTGGATCTGCTATGAGGAGCATGATTCAAATAATAAGGCGCTTACCGAAGTAAAAGTCTACAGTGTAGACGACCCAAAACATCCGCACAGCATTCATATGAACGGGATCGACTCCTCCAATTGGAGCATTATGGTCTTTCCGGACGCCACCCATCTTCTTACCGACAATTGGCAGCCGGATACGGAGGCCAAAACCCTGGTTCTGACGAAACTCGAACTGAAACAGGGCGCTTCGCCTATCACGCTCTCCAGGATCGCGCTTCCCAAGAATGATGCGGTTAACATGGTGACCTACTCCCCGAAGGGGGAGCGTATCGCACTCGTGCTATCGCGGGTACGTAACGGCCCCTTCTCCCAGTTGATCCATCGCTTCATACCGGCCTACCCTGTAAAGACCAGCAATGTCATCAGCCTGTATGTCTGTAATCGGGATGGCACAGGGATGCGTGAGATCGGCATGATGATGGATGGCGGGCCGATAGATAATGAGGCAGGATTGGATTCGACTTCGATCAACTGGCTTCCAGGCGAAAAACAACTGAGTTACGTGTATAAGGGCGCGCTCTATACGGTTCCAGTAGATAAGTGACACTCCCCACGTCTAAACATGTGGGTTTTCCACCCCTGCACCCCATCTTTATAATTGATATCGCATCAGGTTTGAACTGGAATTGTTATCCACGAGGTTGAAACCTCGTTCTGTAACACGAAACCCGCCTACGCGGGTTCTTGGTGTCGTCCGCGATGGCGGACTTGGCGTTTCAGAACGGCGTTTCAACGCCGTTCACAAGGCGTTCCGATAATGAGGGCGACTTCTACAGGGCGGTTCTCCCGACCCTCCTCGTGGAGCCGCACCATGCGGGTATCCAGGTGCATGCGCCACCCCTTGCGCTCCAGGTCCGCCGTAAACTCCAGCGCCTGCGGTCGCACCGGGTCGCCGATGAGCAGGGTTCCACCGGAAGCGAGGTTCTCCCGGAAGATACGCTCCAGGTGAGCATGCATGGCCCGCTCGTAGAGAATGTCCGCGCCCAGCAGCACATCGTAGCGCTCCGTATGGTTCCAGTCGCGCCAGTCCGCCAGGAAGCGCTCGATCCCGGTGATGCCATTCTGAAGGGCGTTCTTTTCCGCCAGGTTCAGCGCACCCTGCTGGTGATCGGTCTGACGGACTTCGGCTCCCAGCCATCGCGCCACCATCCCCGGCAGCCCTACCCCGCATCCCAATTCTAATATCCGCTTCCCCGCCGCGCGCTCCGGCTGCTCACACAGTAACTGTGCCAGCCCCACCGCCGCCTCCCAGAGCAGAAAGCCGTAGGGCATGTGCTCCAGCGAGTCCATCGCCTCCACGAGCGCGTCCTGGTTCTGTACCGCCGTCACGCGCCAACTCCGGCCGCCGAGGACGATCTCACCGGTCACCAGTGGAAGCCGCGCGTCGATCCCATCGGGAGCGGCCATGTTCAGTTCTCCCGTTTTGAGGCGCCAAAGATGAGATCGCGCTTGCGCATACTCTGCACCGCCCACACCGTTATCAGATAGGAGATCACGATCATCCCGCTACAGAACCCCAGCAATATGGCCCAGAGCATCGGGCCGGACAGTCCCGCACTCTGGAAGAAGTCCATGAGATATCTCCAGGCGAACTGCCCGCCGAAGATGAGCAACTGGATGGCGACCATCATGATCCAGGCCCAGGCGGTCTGGCTCAACGTCCAGCGAACCATCAGGGTGGCGACGGCTAGCGTTACCATGCCGACCTTGCCATAAATCAGCAGGGCTGTCAGCGCCATCAACAGCCAGATAGCAAGGACGATCGGGCCCATCATAACAGACAGTCCTAGCGACATCAACAGAGTCCAGATCAGCAGGAGCGCCAGAATGAGGGAGCTGGAGAGCAGAATACCAATCGCTTTGCCCAGCACGATCCCGCTGCCGGACATGGGGGTCATCAGCAGAAAACCGAGCGTAGACTTATCGCGCTCCAGCGCGAACGCCTTGCCGGTTGAAAATCCGGCTATCGGCGCAGCGATCAACAATAGAAGGTACCAGCAGACGAGAATATCCGCAAACGTCTGGACGCCGGGCACGCGCGCCTGTCCGAAGAGAGCCGTTGCGATCCCATCCCCGATGGTCTGGGGAATCATGGGCACCCCCTGGTAAAGCCCCACCGTGATCACCAGGCAGGCGATCAGGACAAACCGGCTGACGCCCAGGTCTTGCCTACCGCGCAGTCGGCCCCGGACCTCCTTCACAGCGACCGCGTTGTCCCAGACCTTTTGCAGCCAGGCAGAAAGACGCTCTCGGAGCGGGTTCTCCTCCTTGGTCGCAGCCTTCTTCTGCGCCTGGCTCTCCTCGATATACACCTCGTAACCGACGCGGGTCGGGTCTACCACCACAGCCCCCGGTATTTCGACCTGCGGCTTGCGCCGGAGCGCCAACGCCAGCGCCAGGAGCGTCAACGGCACACCGATCCCTCCGCAACAGCGTATCCAGTGGATCCAGGGCAGCGGAGGCTGATACAGCCCTCCCAGCCCGACCAGCGCCGGGTTTCCCAGGTTGAGCAGTCCCAGCGTGGGGCTGAAATAGGCCAACTGCCGCACCTGTGGCTGGTTGTAGTAGATGGCCCCAACGAACAGCACCACCACAAGGACGATCCGCAGCAACGCGGAGAGCCCCATCACGGAGAAGCGCTCGACCCCGAAGCTCAGCATGCAGCCGACAGCGATCAGAGCCAGCATCTTGCCGCCCAATGACACCACGGCGGGCGGAAACGGCGGCGTGTGGGAGATCCCGCAGCAGAGCAGATAGAAGCCGAAGGTGAAGGCGATCGGTTCGAGGAGAAACCGGAGCGCGGAGCGCAGCGGCAGGACACGGATCACGGGACGATCCGTATTCCGCTTATCGTTTCGCATCCAGGTACCGATCTGGCTGCTGCGCGCCAACAAACGCCAGGCCAGCACAAACAGGAGCAAGAAGACCAGGCTATCCAGCCCCGGAGTA
>DATGIG010000646.1:0-7925 GCA_035295825.1 Chthonomonadaceae bacterium
GAGCGCGGGCTTCGGCGGCCTCCGTTCCCTGGCGCATCGTCGCATAGTCGGCGGCGATCTCCGCTCCCAGCAGCAGAATGCTCATCCCATAGTAGGCCCAGACCACCAGGATCACCAGCCCGCCGATGGGTCCGTAGAGCTGGTCATAACTGTCGAAGTGGGCCAGATAGACCCCAAATGTATAGAGCGACGCCTGCCAGAGCAGCGCCGCCACGGTCGCGCCGAGAAGCGCCGCTCTCCACGGAACGTGCCGGGCAGGAAGCCACCGATAGAGGAGCGCAAAGAGCAGGATCATCAGCAACATCGGGATCAGATGCAGCCCGATGCGATACACGAGCCCGACCAGAGGGCCGGGCAGGGTCAGCGCATGGGACCGTTCCAGATAGGTGAGGAAGCCAACGGCAGCCAGGTTCAACCCCAACATCAGGATGGAACAGAAGGAGGCATAGAGTGCGATCAGGCGCAGGCGGAGCCAGTGGCGGGTCTCGGCAACTCCCCAGATGATGTTCATGGCGGGCTGCATGGCGAGGAACGCCTGATGAGACGCCCAGAGCAGCCCCGTCACTCCCACCACACCGAACAGTTTGCGGTCGTGCAGGATATGGGTCAGGACGGCGTTGACGGTTTTCTGAAAGTGCTCATTATGCGGGGCATAACTGTGGAGGGCGACCTGCACTTCCTGGAGCGTTCTCTCACTGCCGCCCAATACAAACCCCAGCACGGAGATCCCAATCGCCAAAAGCGGCGCCAGCGAGAGCAGCATACAGTAGGCGCATGCACAGGCCATCAGACCGCACTGATGCTGGGTAAAGCCCTCCACCAGGCGGCGTACATAACAGAAGCCCCTCCGCCAGGAAAAGCGCGGTTCCGTTGCAACCGGCCTACAATTCCAGAGCGCGAAGAGCGTCTTTAGCCAGGGCCATCGTGAACCCTCTGAAGCATTCCTATCCCGATTTGACATCACCCTGTGGTTCGTTCAGTATCGCCTCGGCCAGATCGAAGAGGCGCAAAACCTGTATCGCCGCCTCGAGAGCCGGATCGCTTCCCATTGTCGTAATCTCCGGCTCGAGGGCCTGTATCTCCCCGGCCAGGATGCGCAGACGTTGCATCTGATCTTCCGGGGTCGTGGGAGGTAAATCCGAATGCCTCTCCACCCCCCTGGCGTGGCCCAACCCACGCTGTATCTCGGCCAGCGTGTTCTGTACCATGCCGATCATAGTCAGCGCAGCCCAGGGTTGCCGTCGCGCCACCTTCTTTGCGGTGATCCCGATCATGGCCCAGAAGAACGCTACCCGCTCCGACACCTCCGCCGCTCGCTGCGCCGCGCTCACCTCCGACGCTGACTCAGGCGGGATCCCGACCTTATCGAACAAGACCGTGGCATCGGCAGGCAGCGTGGCCTTGCTCTGCGCCTGCCAGTACCAGTCCACTTGATGCGGTCCGAGCGTACCGCTATGGAGCGTCAGCAGGTAGCCGCCGTCCTGCGGTGCATTCTGGGGCGCTTCCTTCATCAAGAGCGGCATCTCCACACGCTGCACAAACGCACGTCGTCCTGCAATGACGTATCGGCTGTAGTTGTCCGCGACCACGATCCAGATGTCAATATCGCTCAGATCATCGCCCTCGCCTCGCCCCAGGGAGCCTGCCAACCAGGCGGCGACGACACGCTTATCCTCCTGTATGCACCTTACGATCCGTTCCAACAGCGCGTCTCGCTCCTGTCGCCGCGCCTGTAGCGACCCTGCCACCGACATCCTTCTCCATCCTCTCTACTTCCACGGCATGGCCGCCGCGTAGGGTCCTTCTCACCCGAACAACTCCCGCAAATGCGGGACCGCACATGCCAGCGCGTTCCCCCGATGACTTATCCGATGCTTTTCGGCGGGAAGAAGTTCCGCCATGTGCTTCCCAAGCTCCGGTATCAGCACGATGGGATCATAACCGAAGCCGAACGTACCCCGCATCTCATGCCCGATACGGCCCTCACAGGTCCCCAGACACTCGTAGGTCGCGCCCTCCGGCGCCGCGATGACCACCGCGCACTGGAAGCGGCAGGTGCGCTCCACCTCCGGCACCTCCTGAAGCATCTCCAGAATCCGCGTCATCTTCACCGGAAACGAGGTCGTCTCCCCCAAGAAGCGGTGCGACTTCACCCCCGGCGCTCCCCCCAGCGCATCGATACAGAGCCCCCCGTCATCGGCGATAGCTACCAGCCCGGTATCGTCCGCAGCCGCGCGCGCCTTGAGATGCGCATTCTCCATAAACGTCTCGCCGGTCTCCTCCACCTCCGGCGCATCGGGAAAATCGGCCAGCGTGACGATCTCGATCCCCAATCCCGCCTCGGCAAGGATCTGGACCATCTCACCTGCCTTTTTCACATTCGTGGTAGCCACCAGTAACTTCCGCGAAGACCTCACTCCACCAATCCTTTCCAGACTAGAGTACGCCCTGGAGCGCGGCTTTTTGCAATCGGAAGAGTTCGTCGAGGCCGATCTGCGCCAGGTCCAGCAGGCGGTTCAGGCGGGCACGGTCGAAGGGGACGTGTTCTGCTGTCCCTTGAACTTCGATAAACTTGCCCTTATCGGTGGCGACGATGTTCATGTCCACGCCCGCCCCGTTGTCTTCGGCATAGCAGAGATCCAGCACATCGTCCGTGCCGACCATCCCCACGCTGATCGCCGCGACCTGACCGGTCAGGGGAATCCGCGTGATCTGCTTTGCATTCACCAGTTTACGACAGGCCTCTGCCAGGGCCACATAGGCGCCAGTGATGGAGGCGCACCGTGTGCCGCCGTCTGCCTGAAGCACGTCGCAATCCAGCCAGATGGTGCGCTCTCCAAGTACAGGCATCTCCACCACCGTCCGCAGGCTTCGCCCGATCAGCCGCTGGATCTCCATGGTGCGCCCTCCGGGGCCGGACTTCGTCTCTCGGGGCGTGCGCGTATTGGTCGCGCGCGGCAGCATCCCATATTCCGCCGTCACCCAACCGAGTTGGCCCTCCATTTTGCGAAACGGCGGGATCTTGTCCTCGATGGAAGCGGTACAGATGACCCGCGTGTTGCCCATCTCGATCAGGCAGGATCCCTCGGCATTCGGCATAAATCCGCGTGTGATCTTCGCAGGCCGCATCTGATTGCTGCTGCGTCCGTCCACTCGTGGCATAACAGCGTTCCCCCTATACAATTATGTAGTGCATGTCGTGTCGTCCCTGACATAGTTCGTGATAACCAGCGTTTTCTCCTGCAGGAGAAAACATCAAACCGTTTCCGCCTGGCCGGAGCGGGTGGAGCGGTAGATCGCATCCAGCACGCGCTGCTGCTTGATGGCGTCGGCAGTATCGTAATCCAGGGGCGTGCCCTCTACAATGCACCGGGAGAGGTGCTCGAACTCCAGCGACCACTGATTGATACTGGGGAACGTTTCTGTGGTGGATTGCCCGGCGATATCGAGGCGGAGCTCGGCATTGTCGCCGGGCAGGATCGCATTCGGACAGACGATACGACCTTTACTGCCGGAAATTTCATAGTCGCATCGATACGGCAATTCGAAACCGCAGTCGAATGTCGCCCGTCCACCATTTGGGAACTCCAGCACGCCGCAGGCCAGCATATCCACCTTATATTCGGGATCGTAATCGGCACGGGCATAGACGCGCACCGGCTCTGCGTCGAAGAAGAAGCGGGCTTCACTAACGCAGTAGCAGCCGACATCCATCAGGCCGCCTCCGGCAAGCTCAGCGTCGAGGCGGACATTGGGACCTCGGGTGATGTTGAACGTGAAGGCGGTGCGAAAGAGCCGTAGCGGACCGATAGCCCCCTCGCATACAAGCTGACGTGCGCGACGATGCATGGGATGGAACCGCCACATAAACGCCTCCATCACATGGACGCCGTGCTCGCGGACGACCTTTGCGACCTCTTCGGCTTCGGAGACGTTTGCAGCAAACGGCTTTTCGACGAGGCTGTGTTTCCCGGCCTGCGCGACCTTGATGGTCCATTCGGGATGCATGCCGTTGGGCAGAGGATTATAGATGGCCTCCACCTCGGGGTCCGCCAGGAGGTCTTCGTAGGCGCCATAGGCTTTCTGGAAGCCAAAAAGCTGCTGAAACGCCTCGGCTTTCTCCCGGGTGCGGCTGGCAATGGCGGTGAGTTCGACGCCTTCGGCTTGCTGCATAGCGGGGATGGCGGTATTGCGGGCGAACGCCGCGCAGCCCAGAACGCCCCATTTCACCTTACGCATGATACAAATCTCCTTCAAAAACAGAGGGTGATTTCGTCCCGCCGGGGTATAATGGCTCAGGTCTCACCCCGTCTATACAATAGAGGGCAAGCGTGCACTCCCCACGCGTAGAAGCGCAGAATTCGGCCTGATGAGCAGGAATCGGCGGACAGACGCCTAATGTTAGCATAGTTTTGCCTGCCCCGCAAGCGGCAGCAACCACGAAAGACATTCGAGAGAAGGGAAACGGGAAGTCACTATGGCACGTGTCGTTGGTAGATCGCGTCCTCAGGCGGAGGGCAGCACCGGCCTCAAGTTCACAGAAATTATTGTGTTCGCGCTGTTGATACTCCTGGCTGGGGCCGGAATTCGCTACTACTACCAGTATCGCAAGAGCGCGGGATTTGCGCTTCAAGAGTTTTTTGGCGCCGTCAAGCAAGGCAGCCCCAAAAACCAATACGCCCTGTTAGACGATGCCGACAAAAAGCTTTTTCCCACCGCTCAGGATTACGAGAAGGGTTGTCAACTGGCGCATGGTTATCCGGAGCGCGTTACCGATATCTTGCTGGAACCGCAGGTCGAAACCAAAGATCCGAATGAGGTGACGATCAAGGCAAACATCTCCATCCGCGATTCCGGCGAGGGCAAAGAGCTGTATCAGGGTGGTGGCTCGCACAAGTTTACGGATACCTACTTCATGCGCAAGAACGCAGACGGCGAGTGGAAGGTGGTGCTGTCCAAGTCCGGCAACAACAGTCCGGAAAACTGCTGCAACAATCTGGATTTGGATAAAGCGACACCCAGCCCGCCCGGCCAGTACTGAGTTTGCCGAGATGAGGGTAGGAACCTCGGGCCGATAGGTCGCCCCCTATTCACGAGCCCTTCTGCGCCCCTTGGAGAGAGGAGAGTCCCATGGTTGTCTGTACACGTTGCGGGTACCGGATGGATAACACCGATTTAACGGAATGTCCGCTCTGCCGCACTCCGCTGCCGACTGCGAATGCCGCCCCGCAACCGGGCCAACCGGGAGAGCCTCCCGGCCCTGTCAGTCTGCCCATGCAGCCGCAGGGGGTTATGCCCCAACCGACAATCCAGCAATCGATGCCCCAGGCAACGGCAGAGACGCCCTACACCCCGCAAGCGAGCGGGATCCCCGGAATGCCCCCAGCCGACACAAGCGGCATTCCAGGCGTGCCGCCTGCGGGAGGCTATGCTCCGCAGAGCCCGCCGTCTGCATCGCCACTCCTGGCTCCGGGCGCACGGAGGTCTCTCACCGGCGAGATATACGAGGCGAGCCCGCAACAAGGTCCTCCCCCAAGCTACGTCGGCGGCGGACTTCCTCCGGGCCAGGTGGGGATGCCGCCCCCACGTACAGGAGGACCGCCGCAGGCGCGTCCTTCGACTTCGCCCAATCGCCATCGCGAGGCAGCTACCGCGCGCTCCGGGAGCGGCGGCGCCATCGCCGTGGTTCTGCTGGTCCTGCTCCTGCTGGGAGGCGGCGGCTTCGGCGGCTACTGGTACTGGATGCACCGGACAAACCCGAAAGATCAGGCTCAGAAGTTCGTGGATGCGCTTAAAAACATGGATTACAAGGCGATGGCAGAACTCTCCGAATCGTCCAATCAGACCACTCTCAGCCCATCCGAAGTGGAGCAAAAACTCAAACAAGCCCTCAGTATGTTTCCAGGGTTGTTGGATTCTATGAAGACCATGAACTATCAGGTCGGAGAGCCGAAGATCGACGGCGATACCGCCTCCGTCCCTGTCACCGTGAGCGGCCACATCTCCCTCAGCTTTCTGGGACAATCCGTCTCGCAGGATATCAAAGAGACGATACCGTTCACACTGAAGAACGAAGGAGGCATCTGGAAAATCACGGGGGATGCCAACCCGCTCGGCAGTGGAATGAAGGGCGGCGGATTCGGAGGCGCCGGTTTTACTGGCCGTTGAACTCGTCTCTCATCCCTCCTTCCTCACCCGGAAGGAGGGATCCAGTATTAGCGCCTCCTCCTGCTCCTCTCCCTACCGGTAGCGTCGATAAAAGAGTCAATTACCCCCTAAAACGTGCGACAATTCCCAACAAACGCAAAAAAATCTGAAATAAGCGTAAAAAATGGCGCTCAGACTCTTGCACTCCGGAATCAAATCTGCTACACTGTTGGCGAATCGGCATATTTAGGGTCTGGAGACTGATTCTCGGCTAGGCCTAGAGTGCCCCAAAAGGAAGTGTAGACTCCTGACGCGGTTCTGGCAGGCGCGGACAATATGGACGCAGAGGAAGTTGTTCGGAATATCGAGCGCGTTCGCGCGCGAATCGCACAGGCAGCCTCCCGAGCCGGTCGCTCGGCGGACCAAGTGACGCTGGTCGCAGTTACGAAAAGGGTGGAAGCAGTACGCATGGAAGCGGCTTATCGCTACGGGCTACGCGACTTCGCCGAAAACTACATGCAGGAAGCCGTGGCTAAGATCGACCAGCCTCCTTTAGACGTCCCGGAGATCTGCTGGCACTTCATCGGGCACCTTCAGACCAACAAGGTCAAAGAGGCGGTAGGGCGCTTTGTATTGATCCAGAGCGTGGATTCGCTGCGTCTGGCGTCGGAGATCGGAAAGCAGGCGGTGAGAGCCGGCTTGACTGCAGATATTCTGCTGGAGGTGAAGCTCGACCCCATCGCCGCCAAGTTTGGCCTCGCCCCGGAAACCACTCTGGAGATGGCGGCGCAGGTGACGATGGTTCCGGGCATCCGGCTGCGCGGGTTGATGGGTATGGCCCCATTCGCATCGGAACCGGAGGCCGCCCGGCCCGCCTTTCGACAACTCTATACGCTGTTTACACAACTTCCCCCCGAATGCCGTCACACACTTTCGATGGGTATGACCGGGGATTTCGAGGTCGCAATAGAGGAGGGGGCGACGATGGTTCGTCTCGGAACCGCTCTGTTCGGCCAACGACCACAACAGGCTTGAGACGGTGAGCCGGAGGCACAAGATAGTGAAAGGTTCGCCTCATTCTCCGCTCTTGCGCCGTTGATATAGGGAAAGGAGAGGACGCGATGAACGCACAACCTGCGCCCGAAGAGGAGTACGAGCGGAGAGGCCCCTGGTCACGGGTCAAGGGCTGGCTGTTCGGCGAAGAGGAGCCGGAAGATGAGGACGAAGTCAACGTTCCATCCGCAGGCGCGAATGCTGCCCCCGGTCAACGCAGACAACCCCTCCCACTTCGCCTACAAACCACACGTTCGGGGAGGGTCGCCGTGCGCCGCAATGCCCAGGTCTTTGAAGACGCCAAGGCCGCTGCCGATGGCCTCAAGGGCGGTGAACAGCAGATCGTCAATCTGGAGCGGGCGTCGCCTCAGATGACGGAGCGTATCATCGACTTCCTGAACGGCGTCTGCTATGCGCTCGACGGGTCGGTCGAGCGGGTGGGCGAGAAAGTCTATATGTTCGTTCCCGCCAATGTCACCGTCGAAGTGGATGAGGGCGCTACCGCCGCCAGCACCAATCGGCGCCCGCCGTTTGGCGAACCCCGAGAATAACGAAAGGAGCGACCATGGCTCGACGTCCCGCCGAGACACCGGATCCCGCCCCGGATGCCGACGCTCCGGAAGAGAGCGCGCCGCCGGTTTCACCACGCCGGACCAACGCTGCGGCTCCCTCGGATGAGGACGCGCCGCCACGCGCCGCAACGCCTCAGGAGAGCCGGACAATGG